>JADGQI010000143.1 GCA_017881905.1 Chloroflexota bacterium | reverse complement strand
CGCCCGGGCCCGTTGGTCCCGATCCGCGAACCGGCCGACGGCTGGTACCGCGGGTATCGCGGATGAGCGCCGATCGCCGCTTCGACCTGCTGGTCGCCGGAGAGCTGAACCCGGACCTGCTGGTCGTCGATCCGCACCTGGAACCCGTCTTCGGGCAGACGGAGACGATCGTCGAGAACATCCGGATGGAGATCGGCAGCTCCTCGGCGATCGCGGCATGTGGCGCTGCGCGACTCGGGCTGCGGGTCGCCTTCGTCGGCGTCGTCGGCGACGACGCGTTCGGGCGGTTCGTGCTCGATGCCCTGGATCGAGCGGATATCGACGTGTCGGGCTGCCGGATCGATCCGACCGTCCCGACCGGTGCGACGGTGATCCTCAGCCGCGGCGCCGACCGGGCGATCCTGACCGCGGTCGGCGCGATCGACCGGCTACGCGGCGACGACATCCCGCGCGAGCTGCTGGCCGTCGCGCGTCACCTCCATGTCGGCAGCACCTACCTCCAACCGGCGCTCGCAGCGGACCTGCCCGACCTGTTCGCAGAAGCGCGCGGCCTGGGCCTGACCACCTCGTTCGACTGCAACTGGGATCCGACCGGGGCGTGGGACGACGGGATCGACCCGATCCTGCGCGCCGCCGATCTGTTCATGCCCAACCTCGAGGAGGCGCGCAGGATCACTGCCAGGACCGCGGCGCCGGCGGCTGCGAGCGAGCTCCTCCGTCGGGCCGGCGTCGGTCGGGAGCCGGGTCGTGCGTTCACCCTCGCGGTCAAGCACGGGGCCGGCGGGGCGGTGGCGATGCGCGGAGCCTGGGAGTACGAGGTGGCCGAGGCCGCGGTGCTGCCGGTCGAGGTGGTCGACTCGACCGGGGCCGGCGACTCGTTCGACGCCGGATTCCTGTACGGGACGCTCGCCGACTGGCCGCTCCGCGACACGCTCGAGCTGGCCGTCGCCTGCGGGTCGCTGGCGGTGACGGGGATCGGTGGCACGACCGCCCAGCCCACGCTCGCCCAGGCCCGGCACGCGCTCGTCGCCGCCGGCCGCTGAACCGCCCGATGCGCCTCGTCGCGGTCGCTCCCAACCCGGCCATCGATCGGCTTTACGACCTCGATCGGCTCGAACGCGACGCGGTCAACCGGCCACGTACGGAGGTCCGCGTGGCCGGCGGGAAGGGCGTCAACGTCGCCCGGGCCGCGGCGCTCCTAGGGGCGGACGTGACCGTCGTCGCGCCCCTCGCGGGTCACGCCGGGCGGTGGCTGGCGGAGGCGCTCGCGACGGAGGGGATCGCCGGGCGGTTCGCCTGGATCGCCGGCGAGACCCGGACCTGCATCGCCGTCCACGATGCGTCCGACGACACCCTGACCGAGCTGAACGAGGCCGGACCGACCCTCGACGCGCCGGCCTGGGCCGCGACCGTCGGGGCGCTGCGCGACGAGCTGGCGGTAGGCGGGGTCGGGCTGGTGACGATCTCCGGGTCGCTGCCGCCCGGTGCGCCGGCCGACGGCCTCGTCGATCTGGTGGATGTCTCCGACGCGGCCGGCGTGCCGGTCGCTCTCGACGCCGGGGGCGCCGCGCTCATGGCCGCGCTCGGTCGTCGGCCGTGGCTGGTCAAGCTCAACGTAACGGAAGTCTCGACGACGCTGGGTCGGCCAGTCGGTCGGGATCCGGCGTCCGTCGTCGACGCGGCCGAGGCCATCGCCGCCGTGACGAGGGGCGTCGTCATCGTGACCCGCGGGGTGGACGGGGCGATCGTCCGGACCTCGGATGGCCGGTTGCTGGAGGTGGCGCGACCGGAGGTTCGTGGACCGTATCCGGTCGGCAGCGGTGATGCCTTCCTGGGCGGGCTGGCGGCGGCGACGCTCCGCGGCGAGGCCCTCGAACCCGCCGTGCGCCTCGCCTCGGCGGCGGCCGTCGCGAATGCCCTGCTAATGGGTGCCGGCCGGCTGGATGCGTCGGCGGTCGCCCGACTGGCGGCCGCGATCAGGATCGAGCCGGTCGGGCGCTGATCACGTCGGACTTGACTCGGGCGCCGCGATCGGACCGCCGACCCGACCCGCCGGCGTGCGCAGGAGCTCGAACACGCGGGTGACGCCGGGGAACCCTTTCAGGAGGAGCCCGTCGGCCTCCTCGAGGGCGTAGCCCCGGGCGACTCCGAGCTCGCGGACGAGCTCGGACACGAGGATATGGCCGGCTTCGGCGGCATCGCAGATCCGACTGGCGAGGTTGACGGTCGATCCGAACATGTCGTCGTCCCGATCGACCGGTTCCCCGGCCGCCAGGCCGATCCGGACCCGGAGCTCGGGCGACCCATCCTCGGCGGGGCGGGCGTCGAACCCGTCCTGGATGGCCCGGGCGCAATCGAGGGCGTGGGCGACGTCGTCGAACGAGGCCATGATCCCGTCGCCGGTGTGCTTGACCTCGCGTCCTCGGGCGGCGACGAGCGCGCGCCGGATGATCAGGTCGTGCTCGCCGAGCAGGACCATGTACCTCGACTCGCCCACCTCGCGAAGGAGCGACGTCGAGCCCTTCAGATCCGTGAACAGGATGGTGCGGAAGGCGCTCGTCGGCTGGGTCGCATCGACCGGGTCGTTGATCCGCCCGAGGAAGCGCAGGACGTCGCCCTCCGACACACCGATGATCTCGTTCGGGATCAGGCCGTGGGCCTCCCGATGGACCGCCTGCATGGCCTCAGGCCGCGGGGCTTTGGCGAGGCAGAAGACCTCACCGCGGTCGCCATCGAACCAGTAGGCGAGGAACTCCACGCCATGCGTCGCCTGGAACCGAAGATCGCTCAGATGGGCCTCCGCCACCTGCCGGGCGGTCACACCCGGCAGGTCGTGACGGTCCATGAACAGCCCCAGGTCGAACCCTCCTAGTCGGCTGCGCGCGGCTCCGGCGCGACGGTCGGATCGGCCCCGGGCTCGATGGTCTCGCAGGCCGCGGGGCGGCCGACGGCGCGGACCCGATCGCCGACCGCCGAGCACGATCGTTCGATCGCGTCGAGGTCGACCTGGGTGACGCTGCCGAGGAAGTAGGACTGGATCCCGCGCAGGTGGGTCGTGCTCGCCTGGCGCAGTCGAGCGAGCCCCGCATCGGTCAGGACGGCCTCGGCGCCGCGCCCGTCGGACGAGCAGTTCCTGCGCTCGACCAGCCCGTCGGCTTCGAGGCGGTCGATCAGACGGGTGGCCCCGCTCCGACTCAGGACGATCCCGTCGGCGAGCTGGTTCATCCGCAGCCGGCGGCCATCCGCTTCGGCCAGCTGGACCAGCGCGGCGTACTCGGCCAGGGTCATCTGCTGCTCGGTCCGGAGATCGTCGTCCAATCGGCGGCT
>JADGQI010000142.1 GCA_017881905.1 Chloroflexota bacterium | reverse complement strand
GGTCACGGTGAAGCCGTCCGGCGCCGTGATGCGGGCGGACCCGAGCTCGTTGTGGTGGAACCAGCTGTCCTCGACGAGCTGGGTCAGGGTGACGGTCGTCGTCGACGCCGTGCCCGCCGAGGCGGTCGTCGGGCCGACCACGGCACGATACGTCGGGCCCGAGCTCCCACCGCCGTTGGCGAAGACGGGGGTGACGAGCGCGAGCGCGAGGGCGAGCGCCATCAGGCTGGCGAGGACGGTGCCGCGGACGGACCGCCGGACGGACGACGACATCTTCACTCCTCCTGGACCGGACCCGGGCACGGATCGAACGTCTCAGGACAAGCCGACCCCGAGTCGGGCACGCCCCTGGGACCCTGAAGGATACCCACGAGGCGATGATGTCGTACACCCGTCAATGTGGCGTCGCTCGGCTCCGACGGGACGCCGGGGTCATGTCGCCTGGCTGATCTCGATCAGGTGCCCGTCCGGATCGCGGAAGAACCCCCGGATCTCCCAGTCCGATCCGCTCAGCGGAGCGAGGAAGGTCGCGCCCCGGCCGGTCAGCGTCGCATGCGCGGCGCGGGCGTCCGGGACCCGGATCGTGAGCTCATGGCTGACAACGTCGGGGTCGGTCGGCGGCGCGAAGGAGGTCGTGGGCTTGTCGACGGTCGGGCCGCCCGGCGTGACGAGCAGCAGCCACGTTCCGAGGAACCGGAGCACGCACGAGGTCCCGCCGTACTCTCGGTGGATCGTCGCACCGAGCACGTCCCGATAGAAGTCGCGCGATCGGGCGAGATCCGACACGACCAGCAGATGGGTCAGCTCCATCCCCTCGGCCGGGAACTCGGCCGCGCCCGCGCCGGTCATGCCGGTCCCGTCCGCGGGGCCTCGGGGCCGCCGGCAGCCAGCCGGCGCAGCGTCTCGCGAAGCTCACCCGCGAACCGACGCTCACCGACCACCTCCAGGGCGGCACCCACGAACCGGCCCGTTAAGGTGGTCGCGATCCGCTGGAAGTCGACGACGACGTGACAGCCGCCACCCGCTCGTCCGCTCACCCGGTAATCGATGACCGTCCCTGCCCGGAAGTTCGGGGACTCGATCAGGGTGAGCCGCACATGCCCCGGCTCCGACCAGTCGTATCGCTCGCGCGCCCAGATCCCACCGAGATCGTCGGACCCTTCGGTCACGTCCGCCCAGCTGGGGCCCAGCTCATGGACCTTGAACAGCGTGGCCGACAGGTTCGGCCACCAGTCGGGTCGCCGCGCGCTGAAGTCGGTCAAGGCTGCGATGAATCGTTCGGGCGAGACGTCGCCGTCCGCCTCGTAGTGGAGCTTGGCCATCCCGACCTCCATACATCGACCGGCGCGTCACGCCGCCACTGTCGCACAGGTCCGGCCAACCGGCCGCCGGCACGGCCCATGGGACGCTGACACCCGCGCCAGGGGGTGACGCGGTGGAGATGCGCCCGGCCGCTGCCGGGTATCGTTGAACCTCGGCGCTCCTCGACGGCTATCCATCGATACTGGCGCCGAATCGATCAAGCAGGGGAGGCGGCTTGCTCCGGACGATCGGCCTGTGGCGCGCCGTGGTCAACCGCAGCCGCGCCGATCGTTCGGTGGTGACCGCGGCGTTCGTCCTGTTGGTGTGCGCGATCACCCTGGTCGCGACCGGCGCGCTCTATGGCGACACGGTGGCGCTCGGCGGACTTCGTCGGGCGGTCCTGGACGCGCCGGCGGCCGACCGTGCGGTCGTCGTCCGGACCTCGGCCGGGGTCGACGACATCCCCGCGCTCGACGCGATCGTCCGCGATCGGCTCACCGAGGCGATCTCCGCGACCGGCGGCGATGTCGCGCTCGTCGCACGCAGCGCGTCGCTGGCGCCGGTGGGCCTCGACAGCACGGCGGCGCGGGACCGGCTCACGGCGCTCGCGAGCTTCGAGGGCCTCGACCGGCACGCCACGTTGACGGCCGGACGTTGGCCGGTGATCGGCCGCGATCCACTCGAGGCGACCCTGTCCGAGGGCGCCGCGGCGGCGCTGGGGCTCAAGGTCGGGGATCGGGCCGAGCTGTCTCGCAGCTCGAGCGGTCCGCAGATCGGCGTCGAGGTCGTCGGTCTATGGCGACCCGCCGTCGGCGACACCTACTTCCTCGGAGATCGGCTCGACCTCAGCGGCGTCCGCACGGAACCCCAGCTCACGACCCGCGGGCCGTTCGTGGTCGCTCTCGCGGATCTGGAGGACAGCCCGGTGGGACAGGACCTGACGGTCGAATGGCGCGGCATCCCGTCGATCGACGGCCTGCTGGTCGACCGGGTCGACGCCCTGCATGACGGCATCGACGGACTCAAGCCCCGGCTTCGAGCAGCGCTGCCGCGAGGTCGGGACATCGCGGTCCTCACCGGGCTGCCGACCATCCTGGCGGATGTCTCGCGATCGATCCTGGTCAGCCGGAGCGGCGTCACCCTCCTGACGATCCAATTCGCCGTCCTCGCGGGCTATGCCGTCCTCCTGGTAGCCGGGTTGCTGGTCGAGCGCCGGCGGTCGGAGACGGCCCTGCTCCGTTCCCGCGGGGCGACCTCCGTCCACCTCGTCTCCCTGGCGTTCGGCGAGGCGCTCCTGCTGGCTGTACCCGCGGCCATCCTCGCCCCGTTCCTCGCCGTCGCGGCGGTCCGGCTCATCGGTTCGATCGGCCCGCTCGCCGACACCGGGGTCATCCCGACCGTGGGCATCGACGGCCGGCTGCTGGCCGTGACGGCCCTGGCCGGGTCGGCCTGTGTCATCGTCCTGACGCTCCCGGCGCTCACGATGGGCGGCCTCCCGCTGGGGATCCGCGCCTCGCTCGGGCGACCGGTCGGACGGACCATGGCGCAGCGACTCGGCATCGACCTCGTCCTGGTGGTGCTCGCGGCGGTCGCGCTGTGGCAGCTCCGCCTGTACGGCGCCCCCCTCACCCATGACGCGCACGGCATCCTCGGCATCGATCCGCTGCTCGTCGCCGCGCCGGCCATCGGGCTGCTCGCGGGCGCGGTCCTGTGCACCCGGCTGGTCCCCCGTCTGGCCGAGATCGGTGAGCGCGTCATGGGCCGTCGCCGCGGCATCGTCCCGCCGCTCGGTTCCCGACAGGTCGCGCGGCGGCCACTCCGATACACCCGCTCCGCGCTCCTCCTCGTGCTTGCGGCGGCGCTCGGGACGTTCGCGGCCGCCAGTGCTGCGACCTTCGCGCGATCCCAGGTCGACCAGGCCGCCTACCAGGCCGCCGGCGACGCCAGGGTGGCGATGTCGGACTACGCCGACCTGCCCGACTGGGCCGTCGGACCGGCCGATCGGTCGGTGCCCGGCGTCACGGCCGCCACCCCGGTCAACCTCGCCTCGCT
>JADGQI010000141.1 GCA_017881905.1 Chloroflexota bacterium | reverse complement strand
GTCCGCTCGAACGCGCCTTCCGCGACGCGCGCGCCGGGCTGATCAATCCGCCGCTCGAAGACGTCCTGCTGGCCGGTTTCGCGAAGACGCTGGTGGAAGCAGAGCGCTCCCGCGACTGAGCGTGGGCTAGACTCGATCGGATCGTCAGACGCCCACCGCGCCGCTCATCGAGGGCCCGCGCCACGAGGAGATCCGACATGGCCGTGAAGGTCGCCACCGACTACCCGATGTTCATCGATGGCGCTGCCGCCACCTCGGTGAGCGGCGCATGGCTGGAGGTCCACAGTCCGGCGACCGGCGACCTCGTTGGACGGGTCCCGGCCGGGACCGAGGCGGACGTGGACCGTGCGGTGGCGGCCGCCCGGGCGGCGTTCCGGGACGGCCGCTGGTCGCGGATGGGCCTGCCCGACCGCGTCGCGGCGATGAACCGCCTGGCCGATCTGTGTGACGCGCACGCCGACGAGCTGGCGCTCATCGAAACGCACCAGACCGGGACCGCCTACAAGCTCCGGCGCGAGTCGGACTTCGCCTTCGCCTCGGACAACCTGCGCTTCTACGCCGGCCAGATCCGCCATCTGGAGGGCAAGGCCGCGTACGAGTACAGCGGCAGCCACACGTCGATGATCCGGCGCGAACCGATCGGCGTGGTGGCCCAGGTGGCGCCGTGGAACTACCCGTTCTGGATGGCGATCTGGAAGATCGGGCCCGCGCTGGCGGCCGGGAACTCGATCGTCCTCAAGCCGGCCAGCGCGACGCCGATCACGACGATCCGGCTGGCTGAGCTGGCCGCCGAGGCCGGCGTTCCCGCCGGAGTCCTCAACGTGGTGACCGGTCGAGGGGACGTCGTCGGGGCGGCGATGGCGGGGCACATGGACGTCGACCTCATCTCGCTGACGGGCGACTCCGAGACCGGCAAGCGGATCCAGACGCTCGCGGCGAACAACGTCAAGCGGGTCCATCTCGAGCTCGGTGGCAAGGCGCCGTTCATCGTCCACGCGGACGCCGACCTCGAGGCGGCCGCCCGCGGGGCGACCGCCGGCACGCTGATCAACGGCGGCCAGGACTGCACGGCGGCCACCAGGGCCTACGTGCATCGGTCCGTGTACGACGCGTTCCTCGCCCGGACGGCCGTCCTGTTCGACGGCGTCCGAGTCGGCGATCCGATGGATCCGTCGACCGATCTCGGCACGCTCATCAGCCAGGCCCAGGTCGAGCGGGTCGACGGGTTCGTGCGGCGGGCGGAGCAGGCCGGCGCGACGATCGCCGCAGGTGGCTGTCGACCCGACGTGCCTGGCTTCCCGAACGGTGCGTTCTACCGCCCGACGATCGTCGCCGACTGCGCCCAGGACAGCGAGATCGTCCAGAACGAGGTGTTCGGGCCGGTCCTGGCGGTCCTGCCGTTCGACACCGACGAGGAGGCACTGGCCATGGCCAACGATACGAAGTACGGCCTGGCCGCCTCGATCTGGACCCGCGACGTCTTCCGGGCGATGGAGGCCGCACGGAGCCTGAACTTCGGCCACGTCCAGGTCAACGATCACCTGATGGTCACCTCGGAGATGCCGCACGGCGGGTTCAAGCAGTCGGGCTTCGGGAAGGACATGTCGAGCTACTCGTTCGACGAGTACACCCAGGTCAAGCACGTGATGATCGAGCTCACCGGCGAGCCCGAGAAGCCCTGGCACTACACGATCTTCGGCGACAAGCCGGAGTGACGGGGCGGCAGGAGCGTCAGCCGGGTTCAACGTCGCCCGAACGGCTAAGCTCGCCTCGGCCGCGAGCATACTTGCCGCCCATCCAGTTCCCCGAGGAGGGCCCGACATGTCAACGGAGCAGAACGAGGCGGTCGTCCGCCGGTTCATGACCGAGGTTCTGCAGGGAGGCAACCTCGACGTGCTCGACGAGGTGCTGGGCCCGACCTATGTCAACCCCGCGATGGGCGGTGCCGACCTGGCGGGCTTCAAGGCGATCTTGACCGGGATGGCGGCTGCCGCGGTCGGCATGCGGTTCACCATCCAGGACCTCGTCGCGGACGATGATGCGGTGGTCGCTCGCTTCACCGTCGAGGTCACTCGTGCCGATGGGGAGAAGCTGCCGGCCCAAGGTCTCACCTACTACCGCCTCGTCGATGGCAAGATCGTCGAAGACGACCCGTTCACGAGGCCCGATCTCGGGCAGCTCCTGGGCATGACGCCGCCAGGCGCCTGACCCGAGGTAGGACGACCAGACCGTTCGGGTGGGATCCGGACGGCCGGGTCTTCAGCCGGCCATCTGGCATCGGTTCGTCGCTGGTCGGTTCGTCTTCCGGTTCCCCGCCGGCGATCGCCAGATCCAAATCCTCGAAGTGGATCCCCGGGCGACGGTGGTGCTCGCCGAAGACGCTCACCCACCCCGAGCGATCGAGGCCGCGGTCGCGTCCGCATGACCCGTGACGGCTACGACGACATCGGGCTCGGGATCCGCCGGCCGTACGTCGATGCGTGGGATTACGCGGACGACGCGATGATGCCGTCATCGGCGTCACAGCCCTGAGCTCCTGGGTCCGCTGGAGGTCCGAGCAAAGCGGATCTAGCGTTCCTGCAGGCCCAGCCGTGGTATGTAGGCCCCCTGGCGTCAGCCGATCCCGCCGATCGGACCCGGTGAGTTGGCGCAGGTGACCCAGAAGGTCTTGTGCTTGGCGTTCTGGTCGCTCCGCCCGTCCCAGCTGAGGCTGTAGTGTCCGATCGGGAGACCGTACTCGACGGTCTGATACTCGCCGTTCCCGTCCGTGAGGTAGCTGCCGCTGATCACCGCCGCAGCGTCGCCGGTCGGGGCCGTCTGGTCGATCGTCCAGTCACCGGCCTGTCCGGCGTCGGCGAAGAAGAAGTGGAGGTGGAACGTGCAGACGTGCGAGTCCTCGCTCACGATCCGCCCGACGTCCGTCGCTCCTTCGTGGACCTTGACCGTGCCTTTGTTGCCGTTGGCGGCGAGTGCCGTCGATACCGACAGGACGGCCATCATCGCTCCGAGCATCAGAGCTCGACCGAGAAGCCTGCGAACGCCCGGGTCGTCGTGGTTCATGAACGATCCTCCTGAGGCTCGAGGTCGCGCCTCGTCAGGCGCACCGGTCCTGCAAGGTGGTCTACCAGCCCGGCATTCGCGGCACCATTGAATCGGTGTCGGCCGACACCGGCGGATGGTCCTGGGTCGCAGGCGAAGTCGCGGCTCAGCGGCGAGCGGCAGCCTCGACGACTCGGCTCCCCGCGTTCGCTCCCTCGCCACAGCGAAACGGACGGCGAACGGGGACCTCGGTAGCGCTCGTCGCCTCCGGGCCACCCTTGGGCGGGCACTCGGCGACGCTGCCGGCGAGAACTACCGCGCCGACGCCGTCGGCCCCACCAGTGCCATCCCGGTCAAACCCTTGGCGTGAGCGGACGCAGCCCGTCCTCGATCAGGTCCTCGTCGGTGACGACCCGGATCAAGTCCGTGGCAGCGCGATTGACGATGATCGTTCCACTGGACTGGTGTTTGCACTCCCCGCCCGACCAGTACTCGATCCATGCGTCGGTGAGCGGCACCATCGCCGGGCGGGCGCCGATGCTCCCGATCGGATCCGCGTCCTGATCGGTGTGGAGGCGTCCCCCGATCAGGTAGTTGCCCGACTCGATCGCGATCGGGTGAGATCGAGTCCTCTGGCGCAGAGCCAGATCGCCCCTTGGTCCGGAGGCAAGCACGGCGACCAGCTCGCGGCAGCTGACCACGATCTCCTCGGCCGCGCGGGTTGTCCCATCGAGGAGACTCTCGATCTCGACGTCGGTGAGGTGGAGCTCCTCGTGAGCATTCAGCAGATCCGTCAGTCGGTCGGCACGGAGCCTCACCCAGCCGAAGACCCGCTGATGAACGCCGTAGGCGACGAACTGAACGAGGGGCGTCTCCGAGACGGCCTCAGGCTCGTAGACCTCCTCGGATGTGGGCTGGAGGGTGACCCGAAGTCGATTCGACGGTACCGTCGGCAGCATGGTGCGGAGTCTGTGCGTCGATCCGATATTTCGGTATCACCCGAACGTACCGCGACGGCGAGGTCGCTCGACGCCCTGATGGTCGCTCGACGCCCAGCGTGTCCGCATTCCACCTCACACGGAGCGTCGGCCGACCGATGTGCCGAGTGGCTCTGGCCGGACCTGTCGTGCCGGCCGAGACTAGACGCGATCTCCGGCACACCCTGACTCGAGAGATCGGGGAGGAACCATGGCCAGCGAGAAGAAGGGTCTGCTCCGGCGACTGGTCGACGGCGTCGTCGGCCTCCTTCCCGACGGCGGCATCGGCACCGAGGGATCCGCCCCGGACATCGACGGCAAGCGCGACACGGACACGGCCTATCGGCAGTCGGTCCTCCGGGCCAAGTCCCAGATGTCCCCGGACGGGAAGGGGACCACGAGCTACGAATCGGTCGATCGGAGTGCCAAGCACGATTGACCCAGCGCGCCGGCCAGGTGACCGAACAGGCCGCGGCCTCCAAAGGCGGGCATCGGCCGGGAGGACCGCGGGCCCCGGGGGGGGATTAGGATGCAACGCATGACCCGGCATCAGCGCATCCTGCTCGACTTCCGGGGCGGTCCTCGAGATGGCGTCCAGAAGGATCTCGGGGAGTCCACCGCGGGCCTGTGGCCGGCCGAGTATGTCGTCCATCGATGGCCCTCGACCGAGGGTCCGTTGACCAGCCGCGAAGCGATCGTGGGTCGCTACCTCCGGACCGACCAGTGGACCGCGAACGTCGAAGCCCGGATCTACGTCTGGCAACCGGAGCCGGAGCCCACGGGCAGCTAGGCGGCCTCGATCGGACACCGGGGATCCAGCTCGTCACGAGACGGCGCGGATACGGGGCAGGACTACATTGTCCACGGTCGACGGCCGGACGCAGGACTCCTCGAGGACCCGCCTCGGACGTCGTGGAGAGGATCTGTGATGGAGACCGCCGTCAGGGGGACAACGGGGACCGCGACCAACCCGGACACCGCGACCTTCACGAAGTGGATGGTCGGCGAGGGGCCCGAGATGGCCGGCGTGGTCGGCGGAGCCGCCGGCGAAGGCGCCTACGCGGGGAAGGTCCTCGATTACAGCCCGGGTCCGACCACGGTCATCGAGGCGAGATACCAGTTCAAGGGTTCGACTCATCCGTTCACGGCGCTCGTCCATGTCGAGCAGACCGGCCTCGAGGCGGTGATCACCGGCGTGGTCACCGACGGATGGGGAAAGGGCAGCCCCGTCAAGGGTCGGTACGCCGAGATCAAGTGCGACCACGACGGCATCACCACCGACTGCTGGCAAGGCTCGCTTGACGTCATCGGTGACGCCGAGCGCTGACCGGATCGCCCAGGGGACGTAGCGAGGTCGCCGCGGGACGACGCGGGACGCCCGACGCGTCGGCCGCTGCAACGACCGGATCGGCCGGATCGGACTCCTGTACGCTCCGGGCATGACCCGATCGCCTTCCCGCGCGCCCTTCGATCCCGGCCGGATCCGCGTCGAACCGCGAGCGTGACCCCGACTGGCGTCGGGTTCGGGGTGGGTGCCGCGCTGAGTTGGGGGGTCAGCGACTTCAACGCGGGCCTGGCGAGCCGCCGCGCGACCCCGCTGTCCACGGTCGTGGTCTCGCAGACGGTCGGGGTGACCGTCGCGATCGTCGCCCTCGGGTTGCTCGGCGAGCAGTACCCGGGCGGCGAGCCGATCGGCTGGGCCATCGTCGCCGGAGTCGCGGCCTTCGTCTCCCTCGTCAGCTTCTATCGCAGCCTGACGTTCGGGGCGATGGGCCTCGCCGCCGCGCTCACCGGGGTGATCGGCGCGGGGTTCCCGGTCGTGATCGGCGCGATCACGGGCGACCGGCTCCGGCCGACGGACGTGCTCGGGATCGCCGTCGCCCTCGTCGCGGTCGTGCTCGTGGCCAGGCCGGCCAACGACATCGGGATCGGACGAGGGAGCCTGCCGTTCGCCCTCCTGGCGGGACTCGGAGCCGGCGTGTTCTTCATCGCGATGGGTCGAAGCACCGCGGCGGGCGGCGAGACGTGGTGGCCGGTGGCGATCAGCCGGGGGATCGTGCTCGGCCTCGCGGTGATCACGACGATCGGCTTGCGTCGGGCCGGGACGACCGTCCGGAGTGCGACCCCGCTGATGGCGGTCATCGGCATCGGGGACATGCTGGGGACCGCGTTGTTCGTCGCGTCGACCGGGTTGGGCGCCCTCGGCGTCAGTGCGGTCGTGGCATCGCAGTACCCGGCCGTCACCGCCGTCCTTGCGCGGGTGCTCGCGGACGAGCGGCTCGCGCCGACGCATGTCGCCGGCATCGTCCTCGCGCTCGTCGCGATCGCCCTGATCGCGTTGCCCTGACGTCAGCTCGGCGGGGTCCGTGCGGCATACGCGGCTTCGACGGCCGCGACGAGGGAGCCGGGTGCTTGCGTACCGGAGACGGTCGCGCCCACGCCGCTCTGGACCCATTCGACGTCCATGCCGGGCGAGGTCAAGACGATCGCCTTGCCGGGATACTGCTCGATCAAGTCCTTGGTCATCTCCTCGCCCGAGTAGCCGGCGGCCCACACGTCGTAGACGAGGACGTCTGCCCATTCGACCTGCCAGCACGGCATCCCGTTGAGGACCGGGCAGGCGCCACGCGCATGCGTGGGCCCGCCGCATTGATCGACCTCGAACCCGGCACGTCGGAGCGTGTCGACCTTGAGATCGGCAAGGTCCACATCATGATCGACGACGAGTACTCGGACCATGGCACTGCACTCCACCGTGGGCCGCGCTCCGACCGGTGGCCGGCCGTGACCGCGCCCCGATGTCGGCTAATGGTGGCGGCGACGGATCGCACGGCCAGTGCCGAACGGCCTGGAATCGCGTGACCCGAGCGGAGGACTGCGCCGAGGCCCGATAATGGGCCGCGACCGACAATGAGGCCCCGAAGAGGAGCTCACCGCCCGTGCCGCCGATCACCGAGCTGACCAGGATCGAGCCCGTCTACCTCGGGCGCCTCGAGAAGCAGGGCATCTTCACGACCGGGATCCTGCTCGAGGTGTCGGAGACGCCGACCCGGCGTCAGTACCTCGCCGATCACGTCGGCGCCACGATCAACGAGGTCGGCACGTGGCGCGACGAGGGATTGATGCTGAACCTCGCCAGCTTCGGGTCGGACGAGCACCAGCTGATGATCCAGGCGGGCATCGAGGGTCTGCGCGACATCCTGGACCTCGATCTCGACGGGTTCCGTGCACGGATCGCCAAGGCGTCCGCCGAGCTCGGGACCGACCCACCGGACGACCTGCGGCTCGAGGGCTGGTGGGACCAGGCCCGGACGCTCGAGGACGAGTAGCGTGGGGGACCCGGAGCCGGTGGCGCCGGGAGGTGGCCCCGACGAGATGGTCCGACCGTCGCCGGTCCGCGAGGCGATCGTGTCGATCGTCGTGGCGGTCGCGACCATCGTCGTCATCGCCGGCGTGTCGGTCGCGCTGTTCCTGACGCCGCAATGGGTCGCGTTCGAGCAGGCGAGGAGTGGGGCGGCGACCCTGACCGGGTACCCGACCGCCGAAGTGGACCGGGTGACCGGGGAGGTCCTCCACGACCTCGTCGTCGGTCCGCCGGCGTTCGCCGAGACCGTGGCCGGACAGGCGGTCTTCAATGAGCGCGAGCGGTCGCATCTGGTCGACGTCCGGTCCGTCTTCGGCGGGTTCGGGCTCCTCGTGCTGATCGGCGCGATCATCCTGATCGCGGTCGGGCTGGCGACCCGTGGCGGGCGGGCGTTCCGGCGCGGTGCCGGGGTCGGGGCGCTGATCCTCGCCGCGGGCATCGTGATCGGTGGGCTGATCTCGGCCGTGGCGTTCGACCAGGCCTTCGAGACCTTCCATGAGCTGTTCTTCGCCGGCGGGACGTACACCTTCGACCCGCTCTCGGATCGGCTCGTCCAGCTGTTCCCGATCCAGTTCTGGGAGGAGACCTCGCTCGCGGTTGGGGCCGTCATCCTCCTGCTCTGCGCGATCGTCTCGCTCTGGGCGCTCCGTCCGCGGGCGGATCGATGAGCGGCGCCGACCTCTTGTCGGTCGAGGCGGCGCGGGAGCGCGTCCTGGCCGCGATCCGGGGTCCGCTGCCGGCCGAGACACACAGCCCGGAGGCGGCTCTCGGCCTCGTCCTCGCCGAGCCGGTCGTCGCGGCGACCGACCTGCCGCCGTGGGACAACAGCGCGATGGACGGGTACGCGATCCGCTCGGTGGACGTGGCCGCCGCCTCGGACGACACGCCGGTCGGCCTGCGAGTCGTCGGGGAGGTGCCCGCGGGCGGTGTCGCAACGGTCGAGGTCGGGGCGGGGACCGCCGTCCGGATCGCGACCGGGGCGCCGCTCCCTGCCGGCGCGGACGCCGTCGTGCCGGTCGAGGAGACGACGCCGCTCGGCCCGTCGGGCGCCGCGGCCGGCCCGCGTGGCCGAGACGCTGCAGGGCCACTGCCCGCGGGCTGTGCGGTCCACCTCGCCGTGAAACCGGGGGATTCGATCCGTCGGCGGGGCGAGGACGTTCGAGCCGGGATCACCGTGCTCGACGCCGGGACGACGATGACGCCGGCGGCGATCGCCCTGGCCGCGGGCTCCGGAGCCGCCAGCGTGTCGGTCCACCGGCGCCCGCGGATCGCCGTCCTTGCGACCGGTGACGAGATCCGCGCTGCGGGTGAGGCGCTCGGCGACGCGGGCATCCCCGACGCCAACGGCCCGGGCCTGCGGGCGATGGTCGCCGCGGCCGGCGCGACGGTGGTCGACCTCGGCATCGCCCGTGATCGGCTGGAGGACGTCCTGGCACGCCTGCATCGTGGTCTGGCGGAGGCGGATGCCGTCATCGTCGCCGGCGGTGTGTCGGTCGGCCCGTACGACGTGGTCAAGCGCGCCTTCGAGAGCGTGGGCCGGGTGGACCTGTGGCGCGTCGCCGTCCAGCCCGGCAAGCCGTTCGCATTCGGCATCACGCCCGATGGGTCCGTCTTGTTCGGCCTGCCCGGTAACCCGGTCAGCGGGTTCGTGACCTTCGAGCTGTTCGTCCGACCCGCCATCCGGCGCCTCGGCGGTCATCGTCGCCTGCTCCGCCCGTCCGACCGCGGCGTGCTGCTCGAACCCGTCACGAAGGCGCCCGGTCGGCGCGCCTTCATCCGCGCCGTGGCCCGCCGGGACGCGGCGGACACCCCCGTGCGCGACGCCGAGGGCCGTGTCCCGGTCGTCCTGGCCGGACGCCAGGGGAGCCACGTCCTGAGCACCATGGCAGCCGCGGACGTCCTGGCCGTCATCCCCGAGACCGTCGACGCCCTGCCCGCGGGCTCGCCGATCGAGCTCATCTGGGTCGATCGCGGATGACCGGGTCGAAGCCGCCGGAAGACCAGCCCTGGAGGCCACCGATGGATCGCAAGCCTGCCCCGCGCTCCGAGCGCCGTCGTCTGACCCACGTTGATCGGATGGGACGGCCGCGGATGGTCGACGTCAGCGCCAAGCCGCCGACCGCCCGGCGGGCCGTCGCCGAGGCGTTCGTGGCCTGCTCGCCGGAGACGCTCAGCCTGATCATCGACGGCGCCAACCCCAAGGGCGACGTGATGTCGGTCGCCGAGCTGGCCGGGGTCATGGGCGGCAAGCGCACGAGCGAGCTGATCCCGCTGTGCCACCCGATCGCGCTGACCGACCTGCTCGTCCAGGTCGTGCCCGACCGGGCTGCCGGCGGGCTCCGGATCCGGACCGAGGCCGCGACGGTCGGGGCCACCGGCGTCGAGATGGAGGCGCTCACGGCCGCCTCCGTGGCCGCGCTCACCGTCTACGATATGGTCAAGGGCGTGGAACGCGGGGTCGAGATCCGGTCGGTCCGGCTCATGTCGAAGAGCGGTGGCAAGAGCGGCGACTGGGTCCGGCCGGGCGACAAGCCGAAGACCGCGTCCGTGACGGGACCGGCGGTGCGACCGGGCGACCGGACCGCCGGACGGATCGGGGGCGGACGCAAGAAGGGCGGCGGGTGAGCGGATCCGATCGAGGGCCAGGTGACGGTCGGCGGGCCCTCGTCGTCACGGTCAGCGATGGCGTCGCGGCCGGAGTCCGGGACGACGACTCGGGCGACCGGCTGACGGAGCGGCTCATCGGGCTCGGGTTCGAGGTCGGGCGTGCGGCGGTCCCCGACGAGGGCTGGCAGATCGAGCAAGCGCTCGTCGCCGGCACTCCCGGGCGAGCCCTCGTCCTGACGACCGGCGGGACGGGCCTGACGCCGCGCGACGTGACTCCGCAGGCGACGGCGGCCACGCTCGACTACGAAGTGCCCGGACTCGCCGAGCTGATCCGCGCCGAGGGTCGGCGCTCGACGCCGATGGCGGCCCTGTCGCGCGGCGTCGTCGGCGTCCGTGCCGGGACCCTGATCGTCAACGTCCCAGGCAGCCCACGTGGGGCGCTCGAGTCGCTCGAGGCGATCGTCCCGGTCCTGGGGCACGCCCTCGAGACGCTCGACGGCCCGTTCGACCATGGCCGTGCCACGGCTGGGGCGGCCCGGCCGGACCTCCCGACACCCGACCCGGACGCGACCTAGATGTTCCCGGCGTTCGCCGAGGTCCCGGCCTATCCGCTGGTCTTCCCGTTGTTCTGGGGCGCGGTCGTCGTGTTCGGTCTGGTCATGGCCCGCCACCTCCGGATCTTCGCGGCGGCCCGTGCCGAGGGCCCGAGCCCGTTCAGCCAGGTCCCGCGCCGAACGGCGGGCCTCGTTCGCTACGCCCTCGTCCAGACCAAGATGTTCAAGGACCGACGCGCCGGCCTGATGCATTTCGGGATCTTCTGGGGCTTCGTCCTGCTGACGATCGGGACGGCCAACATCGTCACCGGCGGGCTCGTCGAGGCGATCATCTCGGTGCCGTTCGACGGGCTGCTGTGGACGGCCGTCTCGGTGATGCAGAACGTGCTGGCGGTCATCGTCCTGGTGGCCATCGCGTACGCCTTCTTCCGGCGCCTCGTGATCAAGCCCGCCCGGCTGACGCTGAGCGCCTCGGGGCTGCTCATCCTGGCGATGATCGGCGGGGTCGTCGGCACCGAGCTGCTCGCCCAGGCGTTCCAGGCGGCCAGCTACGGGGATATCCCCGGAGCGTTCATCGCCAACGCGCTGGCGGTCCCGCTCCGCTCGCTCGGCACCCAGGCCACCGAGACGGCATTCGCCGTGCTGTGGTGGGCGCACATCGCGATCGTCGCGGCGTTCCTGGTCTACCTGCCATACAGCAAGCACCTGCATATCGCCACGGCCCCGTTCAACATCTACTTCCGGAAGCTGACGCCGCGCGGCGAGCTCCCGGCGATGGACCTCGAGGATGAGACGGCGACGTTCGGGCTGCGGACCCTCCAGGACCTGGGCTGGAAGGATCTCCTCGACGGGTTCACCTGCACCGAATGCGGCCGCTGCCAGGCCGCCTGCCCGGCCAACGCGACCGGGAAGCCGCTCAACCCCAAGGCGTTCATCATGGGCATCCGGGAGATGGCGGTGGACGCGGAGCACGGCATCGACCTCATCCCCAACTCGCCCATCGTCCGCGACGCCTATGGGTTGGAGGACACGCAGCCCGCCGCGACCGCCCTGGCGGCGCCGCTGGTCGACGGCGCGATCCCGTACGACGCCGTCTGGGACTGCGTGACCTGTGGCGCCTGCGTGGAAGCCTGCCCGGTCCTCATCGAGCACGTCGACAAGATCGTGGGCGTCCGTCGCAACCTCGTCCTCGAGGACTCTCGCTTCCCCGCGGAGCTGACCGCGGCGTTCACGAACATGGAGCGCGCCGGGAACCCATGGGGCCAGCCGAAGAGCGCTCGCACGGACTGGACGAAGGGCCTCCCGTTCGTCGTCCCGACCGTCGCCGAGCTGGCCGCCCAAGGGCGACTCGACGAGATCGAGGTCCTCTACTGGGTCGGGTGCGCGGCCGCGTTCGATGAGCGCAACCGCCGCGTGGCGCGGTCGTTCGCGACCTGCCTCGACGCCGCCGGCATCCGCTTCGCCATCCTCGGCCAAGAGGAATCGTGCACGGGCGATCCCGCGCGGCGGATGGGCAATGACTACGTCTGGCAGATGCTCGCGGCGGAGAACGTCGCCACGCTCGACCGCTACAAGCTCAAGAGCATCGTCACTGCCTGCCCGCACTGCTTCAACACGATCGGCAACGAGTATGGTCAGCTCGACGGGCACTACGAGGTCGTCCACCACTCGGTCTACCTTCAGCGGCTCCTGGCCGAGGGCCGGCTCCGGACGATCGACGCCGACGCCGTTGGGGACACCGCGCCGCGGACCGTGACCTTCCACGACTCGTGCTATATGGCTCGCTACAACGACGTCGTCGCCCAACCTCGGGCCGTCCTCGAATCGGTGGCCGGCCTCGAGTTGGTCGAGATGGAGCGGAGCGGCAAGAACTCGTTCTGCTGCGGGGCCGGCGGCGGGCGGATGTGGATGGAGGAGACCCGTGGCACCCGGATCAACGCGGAGCGGACGCGCCAGGCCCTCGAGACGGGCGCCGGGACCGTCGCCACGAACTGCCCGTTCTGCATGACGATGATGCGCGACGGACTGGACTCCGCGATGGCCGACGGCGCTGGGACGGTCAGCGCGGTCGACATCGCCGAGCTGCTGGCGGACAGCCTGGCGCCGACCCCCAGCGGCCGTCAGCTGCCGGTCATCCAGTGACCTCGTTCCGGCTCTCCGACGAGCAGCGCGAGCTGCGCGACGCCGTCCGCGAGCTGGCCCGGGAACGGATCGCTCCACGGGCGGCCGAGATCGACCGGAGCGCAGAATTCCCGTGGGACCTGAAGGAGCTCCTGGCCACCCAGGACATCCTCGGCCTGCCCTATCCCGCCGAGTACGGCGGACTCGGCGGCGACCTCCTGACCTGCTGTCTGGCGATCGAGGCGCTCAGCGCGGCGTGTGCCACGACGGGGTTGATCCTGGCGGTCCACGAGCTGGCGTCTCTCCCGATCGTGATGGCCGGCACCGACGAGCAGAAGGCACGCTGGCTGCCCGATCTGGCGGCGGGCCGGACCCTCATCGCGTTCGCCCTCACCGAAGCCGGCGCGGGCTCGGATGCGGGCTCCATCGCGACCCGGGCCGTGCGCGACGGCGACGGCTACGTCCTGACCGGGACGAAGCGGTTCATCAGCCACGGCAGCGTGGCCGACCTCGTCACCGTCTTTGCGGTCACCGATCCGGCCGGCAAGCGGAATCGCAACCTGTCGTGCTTCGTCGTCGAACGCGGGACCGCCGGGTTCAGCGTGGGTCGCCTCGAGCACAAGATGGGCATCCGCGGTTCGCCGACGGCCGAGCTCATGTTCGACGACGTGCGGATCCCGGCGACGAATCTGATCGGCGCAGAAGGGGAGGGGTTCGCCCTCGCGATGCGGACGTTCGAGCGCTCCCGACCGGGGATCGCCGCACAGGCCGTCGGCATCGCCCAGGGCGCGATCGACATCGCGGCGAAATACGCGACCGAGCGGATCCAGTTCGGCCGGCCGATCGGCGAGTTCCAGATGGTCCAGGGGCTGCTCGCCGACATGGACGCCGCCACGGAGGCGGCTCGCAGCCTGCTGTACACCGCCTGTGCCGCGATCGAGGCCGGCGACGGGGACGCCGGACGCTGGGCCGCGGTCTGTAAACTGGTCGCCGGCGACGCCGCGATGCGGGTCACCACCGACGCGGTCCAGGTCCTCGGCGGGTACGGCTACCTCGACGAGTTCCCGGTCGAGCGGATGATGCGCGACGCGAAGATCACCCAGTTGTACGAAGGGACGCAGCAGATCCAGCGCCTGGTCGTCGCCCGATCGCTGCTCGCCGCCCACCGCTGACGCCCGAAACCGGAGGTTGCCCGCAGGTGCGGATCGTCGTCCTCGTCAAGCCCGTCCCGGACACCACCGGCCAGGAACGTCTGGGTCCGGACCTGCGCGTCGACCGCGCCGCGTCACCGACGGTCGTCAACGCCAACGACGAGTACGCGCTCGAGGCGGCGCTCAAGCTCCGGGAGGCCGCCGGCGAGGGCTCGGTCACGCTCCTGTCGATGGCGCCCGACACGGCTCCGGACACCCTGCGCAAGGCGCTGGCGATGGGCGCCGACGCGGGCTACCTCGTGTCCGATCCCGCGCTGGCGGGCTCGGACGCGCTGTCGACCGCCCGCGTCCTCGCGGCTGCCCTTGGCCGGATCGATCACGACCTGGTCCTGGCGGGCGCCGACACATCCGACGGCGGGAGCGGGACGGTGGCCGCCGGGATCGCCGCGCTGACGGGACTCCCGTACCTGTCCTATGCGGCGAAGATCGAGCCCGACGGAGCGTCCGTCCGGGTGCGCCGGATCAGCCCGACCGGGTACGACCTGCTCGAGGCACCGCTGCCCGCCCTGGTCGTCGCGACGCAGGCCCTGGGGGAGCCGCGTTACCCCTCGCTCAGGGGGATCATGGCAGCCCGGTCGAAGTCGATCGTGACCTGGTCGCTGGCCGATCTCGGGATCGATGGCTCGACGGTCGGCGGGACGGTGGCGACGACCCGCGTCCTCAGGGCGGAAGCGCCGCCAGCGCGAGCGGCCACGCGGGTCATCCGC
This sequence comes from Chloroflexota bacterium, assembly GCA_017881905.1. Lineage (GTDB taxonomy): Bacteria > Chloroflexota > Limnocylindria > Limnocylindrales > CSP1-4 > Chersky-267. The sequence goes on along the minus strand of JADGQI010000141.1, from coordinate 31,805 downwards.
GAACCGGCTCCGGTCGCGGCGGCGCAGCTGGTCGAGTTCCTCGTCGAGCGGAGGCTCATCTGATGGGGGTCCTGCTCGTCGTGGCCGAGGTCCTCGCCGACGGCAGCCTCGCCCGGATCAGCACCGAAGTCGCGACCCTCGCCCGGGGACTTGCCGAGGCCGGCGGGCACGACGTGCGCGGCCTCGTGGTCGCAGCCGATCCCTCGCTCCCAGCGGCTGAGCTGGCTCGCTACCTCCCCGTCGTGGAGGCCGTTACCGTGCCGGAGCTCCGCGATCACGTGGCTCCGCAGTGGGTCGCGGCCGAAGCCGTCCGGGCGGGCGCCCAGGCCGAGGTCATCTTCATGGGCGCCTCGCCCGACGGGCGGGATGTCGCCGGCTACGTCTCGGCGCTGCTCGGTCGCGGGATCCTCGCCAACGCGACCGGCGTGAGTTGGGATGACGGTCCGGTCGTCGAGATGAGCGTGTTCGGCGGGCGACTCGACACGTGGTCCGGGTTCACGGCCGGCGGCGGCATCGTGACGGTCCGGCCCAACGTCGTCACGGCGGTCCCTGCCGATGAGGTCGGGACGGTGACCGTCGGCGCGACCGCTCCGGCCGCGGGGATCCCGCCGATCCGCGTCCTCGAGCGGATCGTCGAGGCCGGCGGTGCGGCACCGATCGAGGAGGCCCGGATCATCGTGGCGGGCGGCCGCGGGATGGGCGGCCCCGACGGGTTCCGGATCGCCGAGGAGCTGGCGAGCGCGCTTGGCGGCGCCATCGGCGCGTCTCGCGCGGCGGTCGATGCCGGCTGGGTCCCGTACAGCCAGCAGATCGGGCAGACGGGCAAGATCGTCAAGCCGGCCCTGTACCTGGCGCTCGGCATCTCGGGGGCTATCCAGCACAAGGTCGGGATGCAGACGGCCGAGACGATCGTCGCGATCAACCGGGACCCGGACGCGCCGATCGCCGACTTCGCCGATGTGATCGTCGTCGGCGACCTGTTCGAGGTCGTCCCGGCCCTCCTTGACGCCCTCCGCGTCCGCTCGGCCTGAGGCGAGCGACGGTCCGTGGGAACGATCCTGGCGCTGGTGATCCCGCTCGTCGCCTTCGTCGTCCTCGCGGCGGCGTTCATCGTCCTGTTCCGGCGCGCGTCCCGAGCGCTGACTCGGACGCGCGAGGAGGAGCGCTTCCGGAACGCGGTCGAGGACCTGGCGAAGCGGATCGACGAGTCGCTCGCCGGTGTCATCGAGCGGATCGACGCGGTCCGCCGGCATCAACTCGACGCGGACGCGATCGCGCCGAACCTCGAGGCGGCCCACGATGCGGTGGGACGCTACGCCGAGGAGGCGAGTGGCCTCCGCGGACCGGTCCCCGCCGACGATGTTCGGGCCAGCCTGCTCGAGGAGCTCGATCGGGCGGCGCGGGCCCTCGAGATGGTCGCCCACGGCTGCACGCTGCTGGCGGCCTCGGGGGGTCGGCATCGCGAGCTCGAGGCCCAGACGGCGATCAAGCGCGGTTACCTCAACACCCTGCACGCCCGCGAGGCGATCGCCCGACACGCCGACGACCTCGCCTCGAGCCGGCCGGCCGAGCAACGTCAGTGGCGGTCGCGGCGGCAGGGATGACCCGTCGCGCTTCCGGTCCGCTCCGCCACCTGGGCCCGGTGGACACCGTATGTAGTGGTACCATCGGGTCACACCACTAGCGGTAGTGGTAGGTGGCCCGCCGCCCGGGCCCCAGACCGGGAGACCGATGCGCTGTCCGCAATGCGGTGAACGCGAGACCAGGGTCGTCGACTCCCGCGACCTCGACGACTCGGCGACGATTCGACGCCGCCGCGAATGCGCCGCATGCGCGACGCGGTTCACGACGTACGAGCGGGTCGAGGCGGCGCGGCTGGTCGTCGTCAAGCGCGACGGCGTTCGTCAGGAGTTCGACCGCGACAAGCTCGCCAGCGGGCTGCGCAAGGCGCTGACCCGACGACCGGTCCCCGACGGCTCTGCCGAGGCGGCGGCCGATGCCATCGAGGCGGAGCTCCGCTCTGCCGGGGCGAGCGAGATCCCGTCCTCCCGGATCGGAGCGATGGCCATGGACAAGTTGCGCGGGATCGACCAGATCGCCTACATCCGGTTCGCCAGCGTGTACCAGAGCTTCGAGGACCTCGAGGATCTCAAGCGTGAGGTCGACACGCTGTTCGACAGCCGTGGGGATGACCGGTGAGCGTCCTGGCGGACCGCGACATCCGGGCGGCGATCGAGGCGGGCGACGTACGGATCGACCCGTACGACCCGAGCGATCTGCAGCCGTCCTCGGTGGACCTCCACCTCGACCGCAGCTTCCGGGTGTTCCGCAACAACCGCTACGCCTACATCGACGTCCGCGCCCCGCAGCCGGACCTGACCGAGCTCCTGCGGATCGACGACGACGAGCCGTTCATCCTCCACCCGGGCGAGTTCGTCCTGGGGCAGACGCTTGAATGGGTCGAGCTGCCCGACGACCTCGTGGCCCGGCTCGAAGGCAAGAGCTCGCTCGGCCGGCTCGGCCTGCTCATCCACTCCACCGCGGGGTACGTGGATCCGGGCTGGAAGGGCAATCTGACGCTCGAGCTGAGCAACGTCGCCAACCTGCCGATCGCGTTGTACTTCGGGATGCGGATCGGGCAGATCAGCTTCTTCCGGATGTCCAGCCCGGTCGAACGGCCGTACGGCTCGCCGACGCTCGGCTCGAAGTACCAGGGCCAGTCGGAGCCGACCGCCTCGGCCTTCCATCGCGACTTCACCGGCCGGTCCGAGGAGCGGTCCCGGTCCTGACCGGACCGCGGCATCGGGTGATGGGCGGCCGACCGTGGGCATGAACGAGGCCGTCCACTGGTCCGCCTCGCTCGGCGGTCGGACGAACGTGGCGCTCGTCCAGGCGGGGACCTTCCGGTCCGATGCGGGGACCCTGTTCGGTCCGGTCCCGCGACTCCTTTGGGATCGGCTGGTCGTCGACGAGATCGACCCGGACAACCGGCTCCTCCAGGCGCTCAACTGTCTGCTCGTCGAGACACCCGCCGGACGGGTCCTGGTCGAGACGGGCATCGGGGGGCGGATCGACGACAAGGGCCGCGCGATGCGCGGCTATGACGGTCCGTGGATCGTCCCCGCGCTCGAGCGCGCCGGATTCATGCCCGACTCGGTCGACGTCGTGGCGATGAGCCACCTCCACTTCGACCACGCCGGCGGGTTGCTGACCCCGGAAGGGGAGCGTGCCTTCCCGCGGGCAGCCATCGTCGCCCAGCGAGCGGAATGGGAGATCGCGCTCGGCGACAATCCCCGGCTCGTGGCGAGCTACGTCCAGCCGGAGCTCCGGCTCGTCCGCGACTGGGGCGAGGCCGGTTGGGCCGAGGGCGAGCGCGAGATCCTGCCCGGGGTGACCGTCGTGCCGACCGGCGGGCACTCGGCGGGGCACCAGGCGATCGTCGTCCGCGCTGCCGGTCCGGGTGGGCGGACGCTCGCCTTCTTCGGCGACCTGTGCATGCGACCGTGGAGCGCCAATCCGCGCTGGGTCACGGCGTTCGACGACTTCCCGCTCGATTCGGTCCTGGTCAAGGCGTCACTCTTCGCGCAGGCCGCGGACGAGGGCTGGATCGTCGTGCTGTCGCATGAGGCGATCCACCCCGTCGGCCGCCTCGTCCGCGATCGCGACCGGTTCCGGTTCGAGGCGGACTGAGCGCTACGGCGAAGGCGAGGCGCTGGGCGCCGCCGGCGGCGAAGCCGGCAGGATCGCTTCGACGTTCGCGGCGGCCTCGGCGGCGGACAGCGGCCCGGCGATGACCTTTCGGATCCGGCCGTCCGGTCCGATGAACACCTGGGTCGGCAATCCGTAGACCTGGTAGAGGTGGAAAACGTCGGCCGACAGGTCGGCGGCGATCGTGTAGTCGAGCCCGTACTTCGCGGCGTATGCGCCGACGTCGGCCGGGTTCGTCTCCTGGACGCTGATCCCGATGAGCTCGAGCCCGCGATCCTTGTATGCCGAATAGGTGTCGCGCAGGGTCGGCGTCTCCGACTGGCATGGTGGACACCAGCTCGCCCAGAAGTTCAGCCAGACGCCCTTGCCGCGCAGATCGGCGAGCCGGACCGGCCTCCCGTTCACGTCGGTGAGCTGCCAGGCCGTCCCGTCCGGGCGGGTGCCGGCGAGCTCCGGGGCCAGACTTCCGACCGCCAGCCCGGTCGTCGGCGAACCGACCAGGTAGGCCGTTGGATGGGGATCGCCCGGTCCGGTCCCGCCGGTCGTCCCGAGCGGACGCGTGGCCGCGACGAGCACCACCGCCACCACCACGACGATCGCCAGGACCACCCCGAGCTGGCGGCCGCTGAACGGACCGATCAGGCCGTGACGTTCGGGTCGATGCTCGAATCCGGGAGACAGGTCGGACATCAGATCCCGGTCAGGAACGTGAAGTAGCGGGGCATCAGCGAGAGCAGGTCGAACAGCATCGCCACACCGATCGCCGAGACCAGCAAGCCCCCGATGACCGACACCGTGTGAGCGTGACGCTGGAGTGGCCGAAGGACCGCCGGAGCACGGTCGTACAGCGCGCCGATGGCCAGGAACGGGATGCCCAGCCCGAGCGTGTAGCCCACGAGCAGGATCGCGCCCTGTGCGGTCGAGCCCGAGGTCGCGGCCAGGGTAAGGATCCCGCCCAGGATGATCCCGATGCACGGTGTCCAACCGATGGCGAAGATCGTCCCGAGCCCGAACGAGGCCACGAGGCCGCGTCCGTCGCCGACCAGGCGGCCCCCGATGCGATCGCCGAAGCCGGGCGTCGATCGGCTCGGATCCTGCAGGACGATCCCGCCGGTGGCGCCGGCCACCGTGGTGCTGGCCCCGAGGTCGAGCGGGCGCCATGTTCGCTGCAACCGCGCGATGTCGAGGAAGCCGGCGAGACTCAGGCCCATCACGATGAGCGCGATCCCACCGATCTGGCGCAGGAGTGGGAGCCACTGCCCGAGCGCGCCCCCCGCATAGGTCGCACTGATGCCGAGGATCGTGAACACCGATCCGAACCCGAGGACATAGGCGAGCGAGTGGCGCATCGCGAGCCAGCGGGACGGTTCCGTTCCCGCCGGCGAGCCGGCGACGGCGACTGCGGTCAGCTGGCCTAGGTACGCCGGGACCAGGGGCAGCACGCACGGCGACAGGAAGCTGAGCAGACCGGCCGCGACGGCGACCAGGAAGGTGAGATCCGTGCCGCCGGTCACGCGTCGAGGACCTCGCGCAGGAGTCGCTCGATCCGCGCCGGGCTCGTCGCCAGCGGCAGGCGGCGATCACCGAGCTCGATCACCGGGATCTCCGCGAAGAACGCCCGTTCCCAGGCTGGATCGGACTCGATATCTCGTTCGATCAGGGTGACGGGCGGCCGCCCATCGGCGGTGCGGCGGTCCAGGGCCGCCCTCAGGTAGGCGCGCGTCTCGGTGCACAGACCGCAACCGGGTCGGGTGTAGAGGACGACCGAGGTCGGGGCGCCGCCGTCGGCCCCGATCGGGGTGGCGTCATCCATACGCCGGGATTGTAGTCGACCCTCCCGACCCGGCCGGCCGGGGTCGATCGAGCGGGGACCCGGCGGGTCGAGCGCCCGCCGGGTTGTCGTTACGGACGGAGTGCGGCCGACAACCGGTAGACGTGACCGTCCTGGGCCGTGACGTAGACGGTCCCGCTCTCGCCTTCCCCGAACGACGTGATCCCGAGTCCGGTCGACGCCATCACGGTCGGGGTCTGCGGCTTCGGTCCGGCCGCCACGATCGACCAGATGGTCCCCGAGCACACGTCCGAGAACAGGTACGCGCCGGTCAGGATGGCCTGCGGCCCGCGATACACATAGCCACCGATGATCGCGCACCCCTGGCCGTGGTCGTAGACGGCGATCGGCGTGGTGAGCCCGGTGGTCACGCAACCGGACGACGGCTGATAGCAGGCGTCGCCTTCCATGACGTGCCAGCCGAAGTTGAGCCCGCGCCCGCCGCCGCTGGCAAGCGTCGCCCGATCGACCTCTTCCCAGGCGCCCTGGCCGACGTCGCCGATCCACAGGTCGCCGTTCGCGCGGTCGAACGAGAAGCGCCACGGGTTGCGCAACCCACGGGACCAGATCTCGCGTCGCGCCACGGTGCTCTTGGCGTACGGGTTGTTCGACGGGATCCGATAGGCCTTGCCCGGCGCCCGGCCGTTCACGTCGATCCGGAGCAGCTTGCCGAGCAGGCTGCCTCGCGACTGGGCGTGGTTGTCGACGTCACCGGCCCCACCGCCGTCGCCGACCGAGATGTACAGGTAGCCGTTGTACTTGCCGAACGCGAGCATCCCGCCGTTGTGGTTGGTGTTGGCACGGTGACGGATCGACAGGAGTCGTCGATACGTCGTCGCCGAGGCATGGTTCTTGTTGGTCGAGCTCGACCGGAACTCGGCGACCGTCACATCCCCGGTGCCCTTCGCGGTGTACAGGACATAGAACTTGTGGTTGTGCTTGTAGTCCGGGTGGAAGGCCAGGGCGAGGAGACCCTCCTCGCCGCTGAACTTGACCTTCGAGCGGATATCCAGGAACGCCGGGCCGAGCACCTTGCCGCTCTTCCAGATCTTGATCACCCCGCGCTGCTCGACGATGAACAGGCGATGTGACCCGTCGTGAGCGTTCGTGACCTGGACGGGCCCGCTGAGCCCGCCGGCGATCGAGTTCAGGTTGATGCTGACGTTACTGAAGTCGGGCGGCGGCGCGACCGCGCCGGCCGAACCGGCCGTGCCGACGAGTGCGGCGAGAGCGAGCAGGGCGGCCGTGATGGCGGCGACGGGGCGACGCGTTCGTCGGAGCGACGGTCCCATGGGATCTCCTCGTTCGGGCGGGCCTCATGGAACCATGCGGCCGGGCCGGCGGTCGATAGCCACTTCGGGTCGCGGTACCATGCCCTTCGGCGCACCGCCCCTGTAGCTCAGCGGATAGAGCGAGGCCGTCCTAAGGCCTGCGTCGGGGGTTCGATTCCCTCCAGGGGCACCACAGCCGCGGATGTGGGCAACATCGGTCGACCAGGCGACAACCATACGACGCACTGCACGACCCCGCCCACGAGGTCGCTGACTGGCGGCTCCGGCGACCGCGGTCGGGTCCACACAGTGCACGAGACCCGGCGACGCTGACGAGACGGGCGGGGTCTAGCATCGCCCCGCGCCGTGCTCCCCCCGAGGATCGGAGAAGATCGATGTCCCGACCTGTCTTCCGCACACCGCTCGCAGTGGTCGTCGCGCTGCTCCTCACCTTCGCCGTCGTCATGCCGGCCACGGCCCACGGCAGGCATCGAGATGGGCTGACCGTCATGACCCAGAACCTCTACACCGGGGCGGACTTCAACCGGCTGCTCGGGGCAGCGACACCCACGGACTTCCTCATCGCTGGGGCCGCCTTCTATGCGACCGTCATCGGCTCGGACTTCCCCGCGCGCGCCGCGGCGATCGCCAAGGAGATCGACGCCGGCGGCGCTGACCTCGTCGGTCTCCAGGAGGTCTCGGATTGGACGGTGACGGGCACGGGTGCACCACCGAGCTTCGACTTCCTACAGATCGTCCTGCAGAAGCTCGCCGCCAGAGGCCTCCACTACTCGGTCGCCTCCGTTTCCGACAACCTGACGGTCGGTCCGCTCCCGTTGCTCCTCTGCCCGGGGCCGGTCGGAACGTGTCTCGTGACCTACCACGACCGCGACGTGATCCTCGTCAACGATGACAGCCGCCGTCTCCAGGTCTCGAACCCGCAAAGCGGACACTACGCCGCCCAGCAGATCGTGCCCACGGCGGTCGGCGGTCTGGACTTCGACCGTGGCTGGGCCTCGATCGACGGCATGTTCGCCGGCGACCGCTTCCGTTTCGTCACGACGCACCTGGAGACCGATGCCTACCCCGCGATCCAGGAGGCACAGGCGATGGAGTTCCTCGCCGGTCCAGCGCGGGGCCGGGGATCGGTCATCGCTGCGGGCGACTTCAACTCCGCGGCCGACGGAAGCTCGACGCTGAGCTACGCGAAGCTGACGCACTCGTTCTTCGACGACGCCTGGCGGATCAACCGCCACGACCCAGGATATTCCTGCTGCCAGAACGAGACCCTGTCGAATCTGTCCTCGAGCTTGGGCAGACGGATCGACCTCGTGCTCACGCATGACGCTCGCGCGGCGAGGATCGAGCTCGTTGGCGATGCGCCCTTCGAGGCGACCGCCCCCTTGTGGACCTCGGACCACGCCGGTCTCGTTGCGGAGATCCGACTCCACTAGATCGCCGTGGGGCGTGGTCGGGGACCACGGTCGACGCGACGGCCGGTCCTCTCGGGCGGCTGGCTGGTAGGCTGACGTCCATGCGATCCGTCCTGCTCGCGACCGTGGTCTCGCTCGTCGCGCTGATCGTCGTCGGCTGCGGCTCGGGCGACGCGAGCCCGACCGGCAGTCCCACGGCGCCGGGCCCGTCGGCGGGCGCGAGCGTCGCCGGGGCCGGCGGTGTCGACACGTTCACGATGTCCGGCACCGCCGGCAAGACGAGCCCGGACACCGAGCTGTCGGGCGACTACACCCTCACGATGAAGGTGAAGGGCAAGTCCGGCTGTGTCTGGTCCGTCCGCCTCGAAGGTGAGCCGCCCCTGGTCGAATCGAACGCGAGCAGCGGAACCACGCAGACGTCCGTCGCGCTGACGGGCCTGTTCCCGGCGTCCTATCGGCTCGTCGTCAAGTCGACCAAGTGCGGTGCCTGGAGCGTCGGACTCGACCGACCCTAGCCCGCGGGGATCCGCCGGAATGACGTCCGGCGAGGCAGGGGTGGCTGCTACGATCGGCCGCAAGTGCAGCGCCTGACGATCCCGAGCTTCCTGACCGATCTCGCCGCGGAGCCGCGGGCGATCCGGGCGCTGGTTGCCGCGTCGGCCGCGATCGGGGCGGCCGGCCTGAACCCCACGGTCTTCTCACCAGGCTATCCGTCGGTCCAGGCGGCGCTCCGGTCGGAGCCGGACGTCGAGATCCTGCTCCTGCTGGCGACGCTGATCGGTGCCGGACTCCTCTTCGTCGGCGGCATCCTCAGCGACAGCGATGGACGCCGGGGGATCCTTCTCGGCGCGCTCGCCCTGCTCGTCGTCACCGGCCTGCTCGGGCTGGTCGCGACCGAGGGTCCGATCTTCCTGACGAGTCGGCTGGCCGGCACGGCCGCAGCCAACGCGGTGGTGCCGTTCGCGCTCGCGCTGGTGGCGACGATGTATCACGGGATCACCCGGGCGACGGCGATCGGGATCGTCTACGCGGTCTACGGAGGTGCTGTCGCCCTCGCCCCCGTGCTGGTCACCCTGCTGGGCCCCGGCGGATCGACCTGGCCGGCATTCGCGGTCGCCGCCGCGGCCGCGGCGGTCGCCCTGTGGATCGCCGCGCCCCGCACGCCCGACTTGCCCGCCATGCTTCGCCACGAGCGGTCGTACGTCGTGGCGACTGCCGTGTGGGCGTTCGCCATCGTCATCGTCACGTCGGGGATCGTCGGCACCGGCAACGGGGTGAACGATCCGGTCCGCGTCGCGCTCATCGGCATCGGAGCGGTGATGGCGGCCGGATACCTGGTCTGGGCCCGGAAGCGGGGCGGGGAACCTGAGGCCGGTCACCTGCACGTCGAGCGGCGGGCCGTCACCATCGCCGTCGCGGTCGGGCTGGTGATCGGGTTCGCGCAGGCCGGTCCGCTCTTCCAGCTGACGCTGTTCTTCAATATCGTCCTCCGCTACGGAACGCTCGGCGCGACGGTCGCCACGGCGCCGTTCATCGTGGCGCTGATCGTCGCCGGTCCGGTCGCCGGGATGCTGCTCGTCCGGTACAGCCCCCGGGCGCTGATCTCGGGCGGTCTGGCGGCCGTGGGGATGGGCAACGTGGTGGCGGCGCTCGTCCTCGGCCCGCAGGCGCCGTACATCGCGATGGCCCTGTCGTTCGCGTTGATCGGGACCGGCTTCGTGATCACGACGACCGTGCGGACGGCGATCATCTTCGCCAGCGTGCCACGCGGCCTGCCCGGCACCGCCGCGGCGCTCAACCAGGCGTCGGTCCAGGTCGGCAGCCGGATCGGTCTCGTCGTCCTGACCGTCGTGACCACGCGCCTCGCGCTCGACGCCTTCGGGTCGTCGCTCGGAGCGGCCGATCCAGGCCAGCGGGACGCGGCGGTCGCGGCATTCGCCGATGTCCTCAAGGCGATCGGGACGCCGGCGATGGGTCCGATCGCCCTCACGATCGCACCGAACGATCTGACCGCCTACAGCGCGGCGTTCACCGATGCGCTCCGTCAGGCGCTGCTTGGCACAGGTCTCGTGACACTCGTGGCTGCGCCGATCGCCTGGGCGATGCTGGGCCGTCGGGATCCGTTGACCACGGTGTGGGACCACAGCGACGAACGGACCGGGTCGGCGTCGATGTTCGGCGGGTAGCCGGCCAGCGACCCCCGCGGCCGCCGGTGAGGCCCGACGGGCGGGCGCGGTGCGGGCTACGCTACGGGCGACGTGAGCCGTCGCTTCGCGTCATCGTGTCCGGCGCCGGACGTCGCCCGTCCCTCGCGCCGCCATCGTCCAGGAGTCTGTCGTCATGCCCGTCGCCCAGAACCTCATCGCTGATGAGGCGATCGTCTTCAGCTCCGAGAAGCACTGGATGGCTCCGCTGCGCGACTCGGCGTGGGCCATCCTCATGCTCATCGCCGCCTACGTCGTCGGCTGGATCTCACCGAACGGCGATGGGATCGTCGGCGCCGTGGGGAACCTGCTCGACCTCGTCCGCCTCGGGCTCGTCGTGGCCGCCGTCGGCTGGATCGTCTACAACGTCATCGTCTGGCGGACCGCAGAGTTCGCGGTCACCAACCTGCGCGTCGTCCGCGAGGAGGGGTTCATCTCCCGGCGCTCGTCGGCGACGCTGCTCGCCTCGATCAGCGACGTCCAGTCGAGGGTCGGACTCCTCGGCAAGTCGCTCCACTACGGCGACCTGGCGATCTACACGCAATCGGGCGCGGCCGGCTCGGACCACTTCAAGACGATCACGAAGCCCGAGGATTTCCGCAACGCCATCCTGACCCACAAGATGGAGCTGGCGAAGGCTGCCGATGTGCGGCCGACGGCCCCGGCGCAGGTCGCGACCGCCGCCGCTGCGCCGGCCCTGGCCACCGCGACCGCGACCGCGACCGACGCGGCGGACGCCCTGGTCCGCCTGGCAGATCTGCGTGACCGGGGTGCCATCACGCCCGAGGACTACGAGGCGAAGAAGGCGGAGCTCCTCGCCCGGATGTAGCCGGGACGCGAAGCGAGGACCCCTCGCAGGATCCTCGCGTGATGCGCGGGCCGGTGACGATCAGCGGAAGCCGAGGTCGTCCTTCCGGGTGTAGGCGCTCGAGCCGTACGTCCCGATATCGATGAACAGGCCGATGATGACCACGACGATCCCGAACCCGGTGATCCCCGTCGGGGACGACACCAGGACGTAGGCGAGCGTCGTCCAGGGCAGGAACAGGAAGCCCAGGATCGCGAACAGGCCGTTGTTGAATGCCGTGCTCCAACGGGCCGGATCGAGCAGCCACCAGATGATGGCCACGGCGCGCGGTCCAAGGATGGCCGCGCTCAGGATGACGCACACGACAGAAGACCCTCCCAACCTTGCTCGGCGGTGCTCGGGTGGGTCCCGACCGCTCGCTGGCGCCAGGTGGCGACGAGCGGGCACAACGTCGTCCGGTCCTGGTGCGACGACGATAGCGCGAGTGTCCATCCCGTGGGACCTCGTCCGGCGACACGGTCCCGATAAGGCGGTGCACGGACGCCCCACCCCGACGCGACCTCGCTGGCCGCCTCGACTGCTAGCCTTGGATCGTGAGCGATGCGGTGCCGACCGAGATCCAGGAGATGGCCGAGGCGCGAGCGGCGGCCCGGGCAGTCGCCGACTGGGACGAGGCGGACCGGTTGCGGGCGGGGATCGAAGGTGCGGGCTGGAAGGTCGTCGACGCTGGGACGAGCTTCCGGCTGTCGCGTGCCACTCCGGCCGACGTGGTCGAGTCGGGACGGGTCCGTTACGGAGCCAGCACGTCGGTACCGTCGCGGCTTGGAGAACCCGCGACCGTCGGCGCGACGGTGATCCTCCGGGCGACCGATCATCCCGACGATGTCGACCGGGCGCTCGCCGGCCTACGCGCGCACGCTCCTGCTGGCACGCAGACGGTCGTCGTCGCCGATGCGCCGTCCCGGTCGCAGTCCGGGCGACTCGAGGATCCGTCGAGTCCCGGCCTCGGTCCCATCGGCGGGATCGATCCCGAATGCGTCTGGATAGCGACTCGGCTCGGTGAAGCGGGCTCCTTCAATGCGGGCGTGCGCCGGGCTCGAGCCGCCGTCGTGATCCTGCTGGACGCCCGGGTCGAGCCGGTCGGAGACGCCGTCTCGCCGCTGATCCGCGCGCTCGACGATCCGACCGTCGCGGTGGCGGGTGCCTGGGGCAGCACCACGACCGACCTCAGACGCTTCACGGCGGCGCCTCCGGGGGATGTCACGGCGGTCGACGGGGGCGTGCTCGCCTTCCGGCGGGAGGACGTGCTCGCGCGAGGACCGCTCGACGCGGCGTTCCGAACGGGACGGCACCTCGAGGCGTGGTGGAGTCTCGTCCTGCGCGATGCGGGGGAGGGGACCGCTTCTCGGCGCGCCATCCGACTCGTCGACCTGCCGCTCGTCCGTCACGACCGGCCGAACGACGACGGCTTCGGGCCGGACGAGCGAAGCCGCCTCGATAAGCGAGCTTTCTACCGGCTGGTCGACCGGTTCGGCCGTCGGCAGGACCTGATCGTCGTTTCGGAGGGCGCCCCCGGGCCCATGGGAGCCTGACGGGCTACACTCCGGGCCATGCGCCGCCAGGGGGGCCGCCTCATTCGCCGCTCCACGGTCAGGCGCCTCGGGCCACTGGCCGCTGCCGTCCTGCTCGGCCTCGTCGTCGGCACTGGGCCGGGTCCGGCCGGTGGACCGTCGGCGGTCGCGGCCGCAGCAAGGGATGACGTCAAGATCCTCGTCGGCACGCCGGCCGACCTGGATCCCGCGCTCCAGGGCGACATCGCCAGCGCGGTGGTCGGCTCCCAGCTGTACGAGAGCCTGACCGCGTTCGACCCTGGACTGGTCCTTCGTCCCGCGCTCGCGGAGTCATGGGACGTCCTCGACGGCGGACGCCGGATCGTCTTCCATCTTCGCGATGGTCTGACCTTCTCCGACGGCACGCCCCTGACCGGGGCCGATGTGGTCCGGAGCTGGCTTCGGATCATCGATCCGAAGCGCCCGTCTCCGCTCGCGTCGCTGATGTCGGACGTCGCCGGTGCCGACGCCTACCTTCACGGCAGGTCGACGGATCCATCGAGCGTGGGGCTGACGGCTAGCGGCAACGACGTCGAAGTCCGGCTGAGCCGACCGGCCACCGACTTCCCGGCGATCGCCTCCGGCCCGACGTTCGCGGTGGTCCCGCCGAGCCTCGGCGCCGGGGCCGATGCGATCCAGCCCGGCGACGGCTTCGTCGGGAGCGGTGCCTACCGGCTGAGCGATCAGACCGCGACCGAGCTGACCCTGACGGCCAACGACCGCTACTGGGCGGGCAAGCCCGCGATCGGGACCGTCCACCTCATCACGAGCCTCGGCGGTCGGAGCCCCGTCCAGGCCTTCGAGGACGGCGACATCGACTACGCCCCGATCGGGGATTACGACGCCAACTGGATCCGCTACGACAAGGCGTTGGGGCCGGCCCTGCGAACGGTCCCCTCGGCCGGTCTGACCTACTTCGGGTTCGACGCAAGCAAGCCGCCGTTCGACGATGTGCGCGTCCGCCAGGCATTCGCCTGGGCCGTCGACTGGAAGCGGATCGTCGCCTTGGCCGACGGCGCGAGCTCGACCCCGGCCACGAGCATGGTCCCTCCCGGGATCCCTGGACGGAGCGACAAGGACTTCAGCCCGAAGCACGATCCCGAGGCCGCCCGGTCAGCCCTCGCGGCGGCGGGGTTCCCCGGCGGAGCCGGGTTCCCGGAGGTCACCCTGGTCAATGGTTCAGGCTACGATCAGGCCGTCATCGCCGATCTCGAGCGGGAGCTCGGCATCCACCTCAAGTCCGAGACCTGGGACGACTACTTCCATCGGCTCGGGACCGATCCGCCCGCCTTCTGGTCCCTCGGCTGGGTCGCCGACTATCCGGGCCCGAACGACTTCCTGGGCCTCCTGCTGAGCAAGGGCAGCACCAACGATTACGGTCGATGGGAGTCGCCCGAGTTCGACCAGGCCATCGCCGACGCCGCCGCTGCGACCGACCCGATCGCGGTCCGCGCCGCCTACGACCGAGCGGAGTCGATCGTCCAGCGCGACGTCCCCGTCGTCCCGCTCGCCTACGGCGACGGCTATGCCCTGGCGCGCGACGGCCTGCTCGGCGCGACCGAGAGCGGGCTCGGGATCATGCGCCTGGCCGGCCTCGACTGGGCGAACAAGTGATGCCGGGGCGACGGCTCGGTCGAGCGGGCTGGGTCCTTGGGATCGTGTTCGCGTCGTCCTTGCTCTGGCTGCTGCCCGGCGTGCCCGGCCCAGCGTCGGCGGCGGATCCTGCGTTCGGGACGCCGACCGCATCGGCCGAGTACGGCAAAGGGGTCACGTTCGAGCAACCGTTCACCCCGACCAGCGAGGTCAAGCGCGTCGAGGTGCTGGTCACCACGCCTGGGACCGTCGGGCCGTTCGTGAGCTCGGTGAAGCCGCCGTCGTGCTGTCAGCCGACGACGCTCACCTTCGACCTCCTCGACGCCGACGAGCACCTCGTCCCGAACACGCGGTTCACGGCGCAGTGGCGGGTGACCGACGCCGACGGCACCGTCCGCCTCGGCGAGCCGACGTCGGTCCTCTACAAGGACACCCGGTTCGACTGGAAGACCGTGGCCGGTCCGGTCGTTCGCGTCCATTGGTACGACGGTCCGACGGACTTCGGCAAGCGCGCCCTCGACATCGGGGAGAAGGGCATCGACGACGCGGCCAAGCTGCTCGGCGTGACCGAGACCGAGCCGGTGGACTTCTACATCTACTCCGACGAGAAGGCCTTCTACGATGCCCTCGGTCCGGGGACCCGCGAGAACGTCGGGGGCGAGGCGCACGCGGACATCCGGACGATGTTCGCGCTGATCAAGCCCGACGAGATCGACGCGACATGGGTCTCGACGGTCGTCCCGCACGAGCTGACCCACCTGGTCTTCGATACCGCGGTCAAGAACCCGTATCACTTCCCACCCCGTTGGCTCAACGAGGGCCTCGCTGTCTACCTGTCTGAGGGGTACACCGATTCGTGGCGATCCGCGGTCGAGGATGCCATCCGGGGCGACGGGATCATCCCGCTCGACGGCCTGACCGCACAGTTTCCCACCACCCGCGACCAGTTCTTCCTGGCGTACGGCGAGAGCGTCTCCGCCGTCGACTACCTCGTCCGGACGTTCGGACGCGATGCGTTGGTCAAACTCGTCCGGTCGTATGCCGACGGAGTGACCGACGACGAGGCGTTCACGGCCGGGATCGGTCAGGACGTGGCCACGTTCCAGACCGGCTGGCTGCACGACCTCGGAGCGAAGACGCCCGCCGCCGTCGGGCCCCGTCCCGGTCCGGTCGGGCCCCTGCCGTCGGGCTGGAGCGGCGCACCCGACCAACCGACGGCACCACTCCCGGGCCCCACGGCTCCCGGGACGCCGTCGTCCGCCCCGTCGCCGCCGTCGAGCGGTGACCAGGTCGGCCTCGGACTGCTCGTCGTCGTGGCGGTCGTCCTCGTGGTCCTCGGGGTCGCGCTGGTCCGTCGACGCCGGTCGAAGACGACGCCCGGGAGCGGGGACCAACCGTGAGTGTCGCGACCAGATTCCGATCGATCGCGGGTTGGCAGATCACCCTCGGCGTCGCACTCCTGTCGCTGGGCTTCCTGATCGCGGCCCAGCTCAGGAGCGAGACGCCCCGGGTCAGCTACGCCACGAATGAACGGGTGCCGCTGGTCGAGACGGCGCAGGGTCTCCAGACCCAGCAGGACGCGCTCAAGCAGCGCCTGCTCGACCTGCGCGCGTCGATCCAGGGCGTGGAGACGCAGGGCCAGGGCAGCGCCGCGGCCGTCCAGCAGCTCGACGACCAACTGCGGCAGGCACGGATCGAGGCGGGCCTGACGGCGCTCCAGGGGCCCGGGCTCGTCCTCCAGCTCCGCGACTCGACCAACGTCGTGCCACCGGGCGGCAACCCGACCGACTACCTCGTCTCCGCGCGGGACATCCGGACCGTCGTCGAGGAGCTCTGGTTGTCCGGCGCTGAGGCGGTCTCCGTCAACGGCGAGCGGGTGACGTCGGCGACGGCGATCATCGACATCGGTGGGTCGGTGCTGCTCAACGCCGCGTACCTGTCGCCGCCGTACCAGATCTCGGCCATCGGGCCGTCCGACCTGTTCGACCAGGTCAACGGCTCGGCCGGCTTCCGGGACTTCATCCGGATGCGGGTCGAAGCGTTCGGTCTTCAGGTCGGCTTCGCCGAGCCCAAGGACGTGCTCATCCCGGCCTACGCCGGGACCATCAACCTGCGCTACTCGCGACCGGTCGTCCCGGCGCCGAGCCCGGGTCCCTGACGCCATGCGCAAACGCAACAGCCAGCTCACGATCGCTGCGGTCACGATGCTGCTCGGGCTGCTGGTCGTCGTCCAGCTCCGATCGCAGTCGATCGGGACCGGACTCGAGGCGCTGTCCGCCCAGAACCTGACGGTCCTCGTCGCCAACCTCAACACCCGGAACGATCAGCTTCGGACCGAGATCGCCACGACCGAGCGCGAGCTGGCGGACCTCCAGGGCGCCCGGTCGCGCGGCGAGTCGTCCGTGGACCAGCTCCGCCTCGACCTCGCGCGCGTTCGAGCCTGGACGGGGCTCGACGCCGTGACCGGCACGGGGGTCCGGGTGACCGTCGACGGGATGATCGCCGGGGCCGGCGTCCAGGACCTGCTCAACGAGCTGCACAACGCCGGGGCCGAGGCGCTGGCGGTCGCCGACACCCGGGTCGTGCCCGGGACGGTCGTGGCGGGGCCGCCCGGTGCGCTGTCCGTCGAGAACACCGCCCTGTCCGACGGGTTCGAGATCACCGCGCTCGGCAACCCCGCGACGCTGACCGGCTCGCTCACCCGTGCCGGCGGCATCGTGGCCCAGCTCGCGGCGACGTATCCGCAGGTCCAGATCACCGTGCTGCCGGTCGACGTCGTCGAGATCCCGGGGACGACCCGGGACCTCCTCCCGGCGCACGGCACGCCCCGGCTCTGATACCCTCCCGGCCGATGCGAACCGCAGATGACTGAGCGCCGGCCGATCCCGTTCCTGCTGGGTGACGTCGTCAGGCTGCGCCGGCCGCACCCGTGCGGCGGGTCGACCTGGCTGATCGACCGCCTCGGCGCGGACCTCGGCCTGCGGTGCACGACATGCGCACGCCATGTCCTCTTCGCCCGGTCCGCGGTCGAGCGTCGGCTGGTGGGCTTCGAGTCACGGGGCGACATCGCTCGGAGCGAGGCCGTCATCCCGCGCCCACGGGACACCGCGACGTGACCGAACGGGACGCCGAGCTCCTGCACCCGCCCGAGCGCTCCACCATCCCTCCGCCGCCGCTGTCGTCGATCGGGACGCCCCCGGCCTCGGACGGGCACGGTCTGATGGCGCCCGACGACGACGCGACGACGAACCGCGAGGGCGCCCACTACGACCCGGCGGAGGATGAGCCGGCCGACGGCGGCAGCTCGAACGCGCTGGCCGTCCTGAGGAACCGCAACTTCCTCCTCCTGTGGCTGTCGCAGGCATCGACCCAGATCGGCGGCAACATGGTCGTGTACGGCCTGACCGTCCTCATCTACTCCGCCACGAAGTCGAACTCCGCGGTCAGCCTGCTGCTGCTCACCTTCCTGGCGCCGGCGGTGTTCTTCTCGGCGATCGCCGGCGTCTACGTCGACCGGCTCGATCGCCGGGTGATCCTGATCGTGACCAACCTGCTCCGGGCGGTCTTCTTCGCCCTCGTCTACGTCGCCTCGGGGAACGTCCTGGCGATCTTCATCCTGAACATCGCCATCTCGACGGTCACGACGTTCTTCGCTCCGGCCGAGGCCGCGATGATCCCGGTCCTCGTCGAGCGGCGACAGCTGCTGGCCGCGAACGGCCTGTTCACGTTCACCCAGAACGCGGCATTCGCGCTCGGCTTCGCGTTCCTCGGCCCGCTCGTCGTCAACCTGGCCGGGCCCGAGGCGCTGATCCTGACCGTGGCCGGCCTGTACCTCGTGGCGTCGGTCTTCACGATCATCCTGCCGTCCGTCCCCGGCACGAAGTCCGGGCTGGCCGCCAGGGACACCGAGCGGGCCGTCGCCACCATCGTGGCCGAGCTGCGCGAGGGGTTCAGCTACATCCGGGCGCATCGGAACATCAGCTGGTCCCTGATCTACCTGGGGGTCACGGCGTCACTCATCGGCGTTCTCGGGGTCCTCGGCCCGGCCTTCGCCACGGACGCCCTGGGTCTCGCCCCCAAGGACTTCGTGGTCGTCGTCCTCCCGCTCGGGATGGGGATCGTGACGGGCATCCTGCTGCTGAACAGCTACGGCAAGTACTTCCCGCGACGCCGCGTGATGGAGGGCGGTCTGGTCGGACTCGGGGTCCTCCTGACCGCCCTGTCCGCCGCCGGTCCGATCACCCGCTTCCTCCAGCGTGCCGAGTCCATCAGCCCGGTCGACGTCTCGGGCATGGTGTCCCTGCTGGCGGTCGTCGTCGGGATCGGGTTCCTGGCCGGGATCGCCTACGCCCTCGTCGCGATCCCGGCCCAGGTCGGCCTGCAAGAGGAACTCCCGGAGGAGGTCCGGGGCCGGGTCTTCGGCGTCTTGAACATGCTCGTTTCGGTCGCCAGCTTCGTGCCGATCATCATCGTCGGCCCGTTGTCGGATAACTTCGGGACGACGGTCGTGCTCGTGGTCGTCGGTCTGGCCGTGACGCTGACCGGAGTCGTGTCGGTCGTCGCCCACCGTCCCCACCCGGCAGCGTCCGCCGACGCCAGTGCCTGATCGGACGCCGACCGCCTGGCGGTTGGTGTCCCTCGGGGTCCTCGGTGGAGGGATCGCCTGCGGGACCGCGGCCGGGTCCGTCGGCGGGGCTCGGCGCCTGGTCGCATTGGCGGCGACGATCGCGGGTGGCTACGTCCTGCCGCTGGCGCTGGCGAGTCGCCGACCGCCGATCGCTCCCGGTGCGCCGCCGCTCGATCCGGGCGCGGCGAGCTGCACGTTCACGGTCCTCGTCGCGGCCCGCGCGGAGGCCGGCGTGGTCGGTGCGCTCGTTCGCGACGTCGCCGCCCAGGACCATCGAGCGACCGACGGATCGCCCCTGTTCGACCTCGTCGTCATCGACGACCGGTCCGACGACGGGACAGGAGCCGCGGTGCTCGCGGCGGCGCACGAAGCTGGGATCGGGGCCATCACGACGGTCGTTCGGCGTGACGGGCCGGACCTGCCCGACGGTAAGGGCGCCGCATTGACCGCCGTCCAGCCCGAGGCCTGTCGCGGTGACGTGATCGTCGTGCTCGATGCGGATGCACGCATCGGCCCGCCGTTCCTGCGCCGGCTGGCCACGTACGTCGAGGCCGGCGCCGGTGCGGTCACCGCCCGCCGCCGGGTGATCGACGCGGACGCCGGCTGGCTGGCCGGCGCGCAGGCGGACGAGCAGACCCTCGATGGGGTGATCCAGCGCGGACGCTGGGCGCTCGGCGGCTGCTCGGAGTTCCGTGGCAACGGGATCGTGGTCCGACGCGATCTGCTCGCCTCGGTCGGAGGATGGCGGGCGGAGGCGCTGACCGAGGACCTCGACCTGTCGAGCCGGCTCGCCGCTCGAGCCGGCGTCCGGGTGGCCTGGGCGATCGACGCCGAGGTCTGGGAGGAGCCGGTCCGCAGCGTCGCCGCGTTGTGGCAGCAGCGACTGCGCTGGGCGGAGGGCGGCCTGCGCCGGGTCTTCGAGCACGGCCCGGCGGTCCTGCGCAGCCGGCGCCTCGGCTGGTATGCGCGCGCCGACTTCGCGACGTACGCCGGTCAGCTCGCGATCGCACCCCTCATCCTCGGCGCGGTCGGTGGTGGGCTCCTCCGCCGTCGCCCGACACCGGCGATCGTCCTCGTCGGCACGTACCTGGCCGTCGGCAGCGTCCTGGCGTGGGACGGCCTCCGCTGGGAGGCCGACGCGGGCGGCGAACCGATCCCGCCCGGCCCGCGCGCCCGGCGGGCGCTTCGCGTCGGCCTGTTCGACGCGATCTGGCTCGGCGCGATCCCGGGCGCGATGTGGCGCCTGGCGTCCCGGCGGGGGAGCGTCGGCTACGAGAAGATGCCGCATGTCGGAGGTGGCCAGGGAGAGTGGGTGCGCTGAGGCGGCTTGCCGTCGTGTTCACCGGTGGGACGATCAGCATGGTCGTCGATCCGGTGGCGGGCGGCGCCGTGCCGGCACTCGACGGCGCGGCGATCCTGGCCCGGACGCCGGGGCTCGATGCCATCGCGGACGTCGTCGCGATCGATCACGGGCGAAAGCCGGCGAGTCACTGGACCTTCACCGACGTGTCCGCGATCGCTCGGGTAGTCGAAGGGCTCCTGGCCGACCACCGGAACGACGGGCTGGTCCTGGTCCAGGGCACCGACACGATCGAGGAGACATCGTTCGCCCTCGATCTCCTGGTCGACTCGCCCAAACCCATCGTGGTGACCGGCGCGATGCGCAACGCGTCCGCCCCCGACTACGACGGCCCCGCCAACCTCCGCGACGCCGTGACGGCTGCCGCGTCGACCGACCTCGTCGGGATGGGCGTGGTCGTCGTGCTCGCCGCGACGATCGAGCCCGCCGACGACGTCACGAAGACGCATGCCACGGCGATCGATACGTTCCGCAGCCTCAACCTCGGCCGACTGGGCCGGATCGACGCTGGAACCGTCGTGGTCGAGCGGCCGCGCGGTCCTCGTCGCGAGCCCGTCGGCGCGACATCCCTTGCCGAGCCGATCCCGATCGTGACCGCGACCGTCGGGATGGATGCGGCGATCCTCGATGCCGCGATCGGGTTGCGTCCGGCCGGGATCGTGGTCGCGGCGACCGGCTCGGGGAACACGTCCCCGGAGCTCCTGGCGGCCGGTCAGCGGGCGATCGCGGCCGGGATCCCGGTGGTGCTGGCGAGTCGGGCCCCGGCGGGACCGGCCGGGACCGGGTATGCGTTCCCGGGTGGCGGCGCGACCTGGATCCGGGCGGGCGCCATGCTCGCCGGGACGCTGACCGCACCCAAGGCGCGGATCGCCCTCGCCGTCGGTCTGGGGGCAGGGTTGCGGGGCGACCGACTCGCGCGGTTCGTGGCCGGACCGCCGACCCCCGCCGACTCGGGATGAGCGGCCGGACCGACCTGATCGTGGAGGGGCGGATCGCCACACTGGCCGGCGACGCCGGGTTCGGCTGGGTCGAGGCGATCGGGATCGCGGGGAGCCGGGTCGTGGCGGCCGGCTCACGCGCCGACGTTCAGGCGGCGGTCGACCATCGGACCGGACGGCTCGTCCTCGGACCCGATGAGGTCGCGATCCCCGGCATGACCGACGCCCATCTCCATCTCGCCGAGACGTCGGTCGCGGCCTCGCAGCTGGATCTGTCGCGCGACCAGACCATCGCCGTCGGTCTCGCGCGGATCCGGGAAGCACACCTCGCGCTGGCGGACCCAGCGGCATGGCTTCTCGGCCACGGCTGGGACTCGGATCGGTGGGGTGGCTGGCCGACCGCCGACGACCTCGAGGAGACCGCTCCCGGTCGCGCGATCGCGCTCTGGGCGCACGACCACCACTCGCTGTGGACCAGTCGAGCCGCGTTCGAGCTAGCCGGGATCGGTCCGGGGACGCCCGACCCGGACGGCGGCGAGATCCGGCGCCGGCCTGACGGCACGCCGACCGGCGTCGTCAATGAGGCCGCCGCGGGGATGGTCGCCGGACGGATCCCTCCACCCTCCGCGGACGACCTTGTCGCCGTGATCCCCCGGGTCGCACGCGAACTGCTGTCACTCGGGGTGGTGGCGGTCCACGATCCGGGCGACCTCGTCGCGGATGCCGCACTGAGCCGCGCCTTCGCCGCCTACGCGCGGTTGGACGACGCCGGAGGACTCCCGCTCCGGGTCCACGCGAGCCTGCGCCAGGACGCGCTCGAGACGGCCAAGGACCGAGGGCTTCGAAGCGGGATGCCCCTAGGCTCGGCACCGGACGGTCGAGCGCGAGTCGGCTGGCTGAAGCTGTTCGCCGACGGCTCGCTCGGGTCGAGGACGGCCGCCCTGCTCGAGCCCTTCAGCGTCGAACCCGACCGACCGCTCGGTCGCGGTCGCGAGCGAGGCATCTTCACCACCCGGCCGTCGGTCCTCGCGGATCTGGCCGCCCGGGCCGCCGACGCCGGGATCGCGACACAGATCCATGCGATCGGTGACGCGGGCCTGCGGGCGGCGCTCGACGCTCTTGGACCGCACGCCGGGCGTCATCCCCTCATCCCGCGTGTCGAGCACGTCCAGCTCATCGATCCGGCCGACCTGCCGCGGTTCTCGCGGCTCGGCATCGCGGCCTCGATCCAACCGGTCCACCTTCGGAGCGACGCTGCGCAGGCCCGTCGCCTGTGGGGCTCGCGGGCGGAGCCGTCGAGCTACCGCTGGCGGTCGCTGGCCGACTCGGGCGCCCTTATCCCGTTCGGGACCGACGCACCGGTCGAGCCGTTCGATCCATGGCCCGGGATCGCGATCGCGGTGACCCGGGCAGACACCTCGTGGCCGTCCGGCACGCCGGCCTTCGGCATCCACGAGTCGCTGACCCTTGCCCGGGCGCTCCGAGCGGCCTGCCTCGACGCTGCCCTCGCCGCGGGCGAGGCGGACCGGGGGCGGCTCACGCCGGGGCATCGGGCGGACCTCGTCGTCCTGCCGTCTCGGGCCCTCGACGAGCCGGTCGTCGTCGGAGGACCGCTCGCGACGGCGCGGCCGCGCCTGGTCCTGATGGATGGTCGGACGGTCTTCGAAGCCTGACCCGGGCTCAGCCCCGAACCGTCGACCGCTGTCGGCAAGCCTCGTACAGGAGGACCGCCGCCGCGGTCGAGACGTTCAGGCTGTCGGCGACGCCGTTCATCGGCAGCCGGATCGCCTGGACGTCCGGACCGGACCAGGCCGGGGTCAGCCCGTCGGCCTCGCTGCCGAGGACGAGCGCGATCGGCCCGCTGAGGTCGGTCTCCGTGTAGAGCTCCGGTCCGTCGACCCGGGCGACCACGACCCGGATCGCCCGCGACCGCAGCCAGGCCAGCGTGGCGGCGGTCGTCGCCGCCGCGACCGGGACGCTGAAGATCGTGCCCAGGCTCGCGCGGATCGCGTTCGGGTTGAACAGGTCGGTCATCGGATCGGCCGCGATCAGCCCGTCCGCGCCGGCGGCATCGGCGGTCCGGAGGATGGCGCCCAGGTTCCCGGGCTTCTCCACCGCCTCCACGACCACCAGCAGCGGAGCGACCGGCGGGTCGAGAGTCGTGAGGTCGAGGCCCGGTCGGAGCGCCACCCCGACGACGCCTTCCGCCCGATCCCCGAAGGCGAGCTTCGCGAAAGCGGCCTCTGTCACTGGCACGTGACGTCGATCCACCGGAGCCACCCGTCGGAGCAGCTCGTGGCAGTCGGCCGATCGGCACAGCGATGGGCACACGAACAGTGTCTCGAGCGCGACCCCGGCATCGAGCGCGCGCAGCAGCTCCCGGGCGCCGTCGATGAGGATCCGTCCGGTCAGGTCCCGTTCGCGGCGATCACGCAGCGCAGCCGCGGCCCTGACCCGGGGGTTCGTCGGGCTGGCGATCGGATCGCGCGGGCCCGTCATCGGGTCCACCGGGCGACCGCGCCGAGCCCGAGGACGCGACCGCTATCGGACGGGATGCCGAGCTCGTCGACCTCGATCGACCCCGCGCGGCTCGGACCGAGCGCGTCCGCCAGGGCCTGACCGAGCCGTTCCGCACCGAAACCTGGGGTGTGGGCCGACAGGACGACGAACGCCGGACCCCCGGCGAGGACGCCGACACACCCCGCCAGGAGGTCCGGCAGGTCGTCGGCCAGGCGCCAGGCGTTGCCGCCGGGCCCGTGTCCGAAGCTCGGCGGATCGAGGACGATGCCGTCGTAGCGCCGGTCGCGCCGGGCCTCCCGCCGGACGAAGGCCGCGGCGTCGTCGGCGAGCCAGCGGATCGGCGCGGTGGCAAGGTCGTTGAGCTCGGCGTTCCGGCGCGCCCAGGCGAGAGACGGCCGCCCGGCGTCGACGTGGACGACGCGCGCCCCGGCCGCGGCCGCGGCGAGCGTCGAGCCGCCGGTGTGGGCGAACAGGTTGAGGATCTCGACCGGCCGCCCTCGAGTCGATCCTGGATCACCCGTCGAGGCTCCGGCGGGGGCTTCGATGGCGGCTTCGGCGGACGGGGGATCGCCGGAGTCCTGTCGGGCGTCGCGCACCCGGTCGGTCAGCCAGGCCCAGATCGGCGCCTGTTCCGGGAAGCAACCGATCCCGCCGGAGGGTGTCAGTCGGAGCTCGAAGGTCAGCCCGCCGACCGACGCGCACCAGGGCGTCTCCACCGCCGGGTCGACCGCGATCCATCGACCCGTGCCCGTGTCGTCGTCGCGTTCGAACCGAACATCGGCCGTGGTCCACGCCCCAGGGTCTCGGACGGGGAAGCCACCCTCGGCGATGGCCGGTCGGTCGACGGTCCGTGGCCCGAATCGTTCCAACCGGCGCAGGTCGCCGATATCGAGCAGGCGGTAGCCGGCCGCGTCATCCATCCGGACATGGTGACCGAAGCCGGCGAACGGTGATGCCCGTCCGGGAACCGCCAGAGCGCTGACGACGTACCGCTGTCATCCGCCGGCGCTCCAGGTCCGGCGACGCAGCGGAGAACACACGCATGATCACGATCGACCGCCCAGGCCGGTTCGTCCGGGGGTTGGCCCTCGCGTCGGCCGCCCTCGTCTTCGTCGCCGCCTGTTCGAGCAGCGGAGCGACCCCGACCCCGGTCGCCACCACGGCACCGACCGCCGCCCCGACCGAGGCTCCCGCATCGGTCGCTCCCGCATCGGCTCCCGCATCCGCCGCCCCCGCCTCCGCTGCTCCGGCGTCGGCTGCCGCCGGCGGGTCGAACGAGGTCGACATGGCCACGGTCGCCGCCGGGGCGACCCTTGTCGGCGACGGTGGCAAGACCCTCTACGTCTTCAAGAAGGACACGACGCCGGGGACCAGCGCCTGCACCGGCAACTGCGCGACGAACTGGCCGCCGTTCACGACGACCGCCGCTGCCGCCCTCAAGGCCGGCGCCGGAGTGACCGGGAAGCTCGGGACGATCAAGCGCGACGACGGGACCGACCAGGTCACCTACAACGGAGCGCCGCTCTACTACTTCGCCGCCGATACGAAGGCCGGCGACAGCAAGGGCCAGGGTGTCGGTGGGATCTGGTTCATCGCGGCTCCGTAAGGAGCCGACCGCACGCGTCCGGGAGCGCCGTCGACGGGGGTCGGCGCTCCCGAACGACCCTGCGGTATCATTCCCGGGCGGCGCGACGGAACCGCGCCGCATGGGCGGCTAGCTCAGTTGGTTAGAGCACTTGCTTGACATGCAAGAGGTCACTGGTTCGAGCCCAGTGTCGCCCACCAGATCGAACGCTTCGAGCGGGACACGCACCCGGGGCCAACGGGCCGCCAGAGAGCCGCTGCAACGCTGAGAGCCGCGGCGTCCGAACCCGGGAGGCACCACCCGCGAGCGGCCGGAGAACCGGCCCGGGATCCGCCCGTTAGCGCGGCATGAGCGTGCGACCGCCGGGACCGTCCGGGTCCGGCGGCGTGAAGGCGGGTGGGACCGCGGGAGCTGAGCCTCTCGTCCTGTCGAAGGCGAGAGGCTTCATGATTCTCGGAGGGACGGCGATGACGGACGAGGCACACGACGAGGAGGAGGTCCTCGAGGCGCCGGAACGCGGCTCGGCGGACGAGCTGCTCGACGCCGGCGCCGTCGACGAGCTCGGGCCGATGCGCCACTCCGCGGCCCACGTGATGGCCGAGGCGGTGATGGACCTGTTCCCGGGCGCGAAGCTCGGGATCGGACCGGCGATCGCCGACGGCTTCTACTACGACTTCGAGCTACCCCGCCCGCTGACCCCGGACGATCTCGCGGCGATCGAGGAGCGGATGGCGTCGAGCATCGCGGCCGACCACCCGATCGTCCGGCGCGAGTTCCCGCCGGCCGAGGGCCGGGCCTTCTTCGCCGAGCGCGACCAGCCGTTCAAGGTCGAGATCCTGGACGACCTGGCGGCTAAGGCCGCGGCGAGCGGCGAGCCGATGCCCCCGACGTCGACCTTCGGGCACGGGCCGTTCGTCGACCTGTGCAAGGGACCGCATGTCCAGAGCACCGGGCGGATCGGCCCGTACAAGCTGCTGAGCGTGGCCGGCGCGTACTGGCGCGGCGACGAGAAGCGGCCGATGCTCCAGCGCATCTACGGCACGGTGTGGGCCACGCAGGACCAGCTCGACCGGTACCTGTGGCGACGGGCCGAGGCGAAGAAGCGCGACCATCGCCGGCTCGGCGTCCAACTCGACCTGTACAGCTTCCACGACGTCTCGCCTGGTTCGGCCTTCTGGCACCCGAAGGGCCAGCGGATCTGGCGCACGCTCGAGAGCGCGATGCGCGAGCTGCAGGACCGGCACGGCTATCAGGAGGTCGCCACGCCGATCCTGGTCAACCATCGGCTGTGGGAGCAGTCCGGCCACTGGGATCACTACCGCGACAACATGTTCATCCTCGATATCGAGGGACAGGCCTACTCGCTCAAGCCGATGAACTGCCCGGAGAGCACCTTCATCTATCGCGCCCGGACCCGGTCGTACCGGGATCTGCCACTGCGGCTCTCGGAGTACGGCCGGCTCCACCGGAACGAACGGAGCGGCGTGCTGCACGGCCTGACCCGCGTCCGGCAGTTCATCCAGGATGACGCCCACATCTACGTGCGGCCGGATCAACTCGCCGAGGAGATCGGCGCGCTCCTGTCGATGGTCAAGGAGTCGTACGGCTGGTTCGGGCTCGAACCCCGCTACACCTTCGCCACGAGGCCGGATGGGGCGATCGGCGACGACGCGCTCTGGGAGCGTGCCGAGGCGCTGATTCGATCGGCCCTGGACGATTCCGGCGTGAGCTACACGGTCAAGCCGAAGGACGGCACCTTCTACGCGCCGAAGATCGACATCTACATCGACGACGCGCTCGGCCGGGAGTGGCAGATGGCCACGATCCAGGCAGACCTGACGATGCTCCCGGAGCGGTTCGACCTGACCTACGTCGATGAGCACGGCCAGCCACAGCGGCCGATCGCGATCCACCGGGCGATCTATGGCTCGCTCGAGCGGTTCATCGGGATCCTGATCGAGCACTTCGCCGGTGCGCTGCCGCTGTGGGTCGCGCCCGTCCAGGCCGTCCTCATTCCCATCGCGGACCGGCACATCCCGGCGGCCACCGAGCTGGCGGGGATCCTGGGCGGCCGCGGGCTGCGTGTCGAGGTCGACGAGTCCGACAACCGGATGCAGAACAAGATCCGTCTGGCGCAGGAGCAGAAGGTCCCGTACATGCTCGTCCTCGGCGACCGAGAGGTCGAGGCCCGGACGGCCGCACCCCGGGCACGCGGGGCAGCGCGCGGCGAGCAGCAGGAGGCGATCGGCTGGGAGGTCCTCGCCGACCGTCTCGCCGCGGAGGCCGCCAGCCGGCAGCTCTGACCCGCGGTTGGCCGCCGCAGAACCCCTGTGCTATCCTCGCCGCTTGCGACGTCGGCCCTGCCGAGCCGCGCCCGCGCGAGCATCCGCGCACCGACCGAGCACGCACGAAGGGGTTCGACCATCAGCCGAGACCTGCGAGTCAATCAGATGATCCGGATCCCTCAGGTCCGGGTCGTGGATGAAGAGGGAGCCCAGCTGGGCGTCATGCCGACGCCACAGGCCCTTGAGATGGCGCAGGAACGGGGGTTGGACCTCGTCGAGGTCGCGCCGATGGCATCGCCGCCGGTGGTCAAGTTCCTCGACTTCGGGCAGTACAAGTACGAGCTCACCAAGCGGGACAAGGAGGCCAAGCGGAAGCAACGCTCCGTGACCTTCAAGGAGGTCCGGCTCAAGCCGAAGATCGGCGTGGGCGACTTCGACACCAAGGTCCGGCGAGCGATCCAGTTCCTCGAGGAGGGGGATCGCATCAAGGTCGCCGTCCAGTTCCGCGGTCGTGAGCTGACCCACCCGGAGATCGGGCGGGCCCTCCTGGCGCGGTTCTCCGACCAGATCAAGGACCACGGCACCGTCGAACGGGCACCGCTCCTCGAGGGCAAGTCGATGCACATCACCGTGGCATCGACCCACAAGCCGAAGGTCGTGGAGCACGTTTCGAAGCACCCGACCGAGACCGAGGCCGACTCGTCGGCCCCGGACGAGGCTACGGCCCCGGCCGCAGCTGCAAGCCCGGCGCCGGCCGCGGCCACAGCCGAAGCGCCGGCCGCAGCTGCGGCTCCGGCTCCGGTGGCCGAGCCCGATGCTCCGCGATCCACGGCTCCCGCCACCGAGGCCGAGACCGAGGTCGAGGCTCCGACCCCGATCCCGGAGCCGAAGCCGACGAAGCCCCCGGCGCCGACCGGCGCGGCCCGCGTGGCCGCCGAACCGAAGACACCACGAGCCAAGGCCGAACCGAAGACCAGGACGACGGACAGCCCGGCCGCAGTGGGCGCGGCAGGGGCCACGCCGGCAGCGCGGCCGGCTCGAACCAGGAAGACGACCGAACCCGGGGCAGCCGCCCCGGCCACAGCGGGAGAGTGAGGCCACCGTGCCGAAGATGAAGACACACAAGGCGGCTGCCAAGCGGATCGGCGTGACCGGAAGCGGCAAGGCGTTCCGGGTCAACAGCTGGCGCGGCCACCACCTCGAGATCAAGTCGTCGCGGCGGACCCGACGTTACGCCGGCAAGACGGTCATCGGGACCGAGCATGCGAAGCAGGTCCGACGCCTCCTCCCGTATCTCGGCAAGTAGGAGCACACCGACCTCATGGCACGAGTCAAGCGGGGCGTAACGGCCCACAAGCGCCACAAGCGCCTCCTGAACGCGTCTGAGGGCCGCAAGGGCACCAAGTCGCGCCTGATCAAGCCGGCGCGCGAGGCGACCCTTCACGCGCTCGCGTACGCGACCCGCGACCGGAAGCAGCGCAAGCGTCAGATGCGCGAGCTGTGGATCGTCCGGATCAACGCGGCCGCACGCCTCAACGGTCTGACCTACGGCGCGCTCATCTCCGGGCTGAAGCGGGCGGACATCGAGATCGACCGCAAGATCCTCGCCGACCTTGCCGTCCGCGATGCCGCGACCTTCGGGAAGATCGCCGAGGCCGCGCGCACCGCCTAGATCCCGCCCGGTGGACCTGGCCGACCTCACCCGAGACCTCGAGACGCTGCGCGACGACGCGCTCGAGGCGATCGCGACCGCGTCGGATCGAGCGTCGCTCCAGGCGCTCGAGGTCGACATCCTCGGCAAGAAGGGCCGCCTGACGCTCGTCTCGCGCGGCATCGGCGCCCTCCCGGTGGAGGACCGTCCGAAGGTCGGCGCGATCGCCAACCCCGTCCGACAGGCGATCGAAGCCGCCTTCACCGAGCGGGACGCCGTGCTCCACGCCGGGGCACTCGAGGACCGTCTGCGCACCGAGACGGTCGATGTCACGACGCCCGGCCGACCGGTCGCCCGCGGGACCCTCCACCCCAGTCTCGAGGCGATGCGCGAGATCGCGGACATCTTCGCGAGGTTCGGGTTCACGGTCTACGAGTCGCCCGAGATCGAGGACGACGTCACCAACTTCCAGCTCCTCAACATCCCGCCGGATCACCCAGCTCGCGACCTATGGGACACGCTCTACGTCGACCTCCCGGGTCACCTCCTGCGGACCCACACCTCGCCGGGTCAGATCCGGGTCATGCGCGCAACCCGACCGCCGATCCGGGCGCTCCTTCCGGGCCGCTGCTTCCGCTACGAGGCGGTCGATGCCTCGCACGACTTCGAGTTCTTCCAGGTCGAGGGCCTGATGGTCGACGAGGGCACGACGATGGGCGACCTGCGCGGCCTGCTCGACGAGTTCGCCCGGGCGATGTTCGGCGCCGGTCGGAAGACGCGCTTCCGGCCGGGCTACTACCCGTTCACCGAGCCGTCGGTCGCGTTCGACGTCGAATGTCTCGTGTGCGGCGGCGCCGGCTGCCCGGCCTGCGGGCGAACTGGCTGGATGACGATCCTCGGGGCGGGCATGGTCCATCCGGTGGTCCTCCGGTCCGGCGGCCTCGATCCCGAGCGCTACCAGGGATTCGCCTTCGGGATGGGCCCCGAGCGGATGAAGATGCTCAAGCACGCGATCACCGACCTGCGCCTGTTCATGGACGACGACCTGCGCTTCCTCGGCCAGTTCCGGTGAGAGTGCCGCTGTCCTGGCTGCGCGACTACATCGAGGTCGATCTCGAACCCGAGCGTCTGGCCGAGCGGCTGACGATGCTCGGGATGGAGGTCAAGGGGATCGAGCGGCGTGGGACCGAGTGGTCGAACGTGGTGGTCGGCGAGCTGCTGGCCGTCGACAAGCACCCGCGCGCCGACCGCCTGTCGCTGACCCGGGTCACCGTCGGTCCCGGGGACCCGCTCGAGATCGTCTGCGGGGCCACGAACATCGCGCCCGGGCAGCGCATACCGGTCGCGTTGCCGGGCGCCGTCCTCCCGGGCGGCCGGCGGATCGAGCGGACCGAGAAGATGGGCATCGTCAGCAACGGCATGCTCTGCTCGGGCGACGAGCTCGAGCTGACCGCCGATGGCGATGGGATCCTCATCCTCCCGGCCGATACCCCCGTCGGGACTCCGCTGGCGGATCTGTTCGGCGACGTCGTGCTCGACATCGACGTCAAACCCAACCGCGGCGACGCTCTGTCGATCCTCGGCCTCGCTCGCGAGATCTCGATCGTCACCGGCGCGCCGGTCCGCCCGCCGGTCATCGAGCTGCTCGAGGACAGCGCCGATCCGACGGCGGCCCGCCTGGCGGTCACGGTGCTCGAACCCGAGCTCTGCTCGCGGTTCGTCGGCCGCTGGCTGAGCGACGTCCGGATCGGACCGTCACCGCGGACCGTCCAGTCGCGACTGCTGGCCGCCGGGATGCGCCCGGTGAGCAACGTCGTGGACGCAAGCAACTACGTGATGCTCGAGCTGGGCAAGCCGATCCATACGTTCGATGCCGCGGCGGTGGCGCGCGACGACGGTGGACAGGCCCGCATCGTCGTCCGGCGCGCGACGGCGGGGGAGCGGCTCGAGACGCTCGATCATGTCGCCCGGACGCTCGATCCGGACACGCTCATCATCGCCGATGCGACCGGCCCGATCGGCATCGCCGGGGTCATGGGCAGCGTCTCGAGCGAGATCTCGGACGGGACGACCGCCGTGATCGTCGAATCGGCGATCTTCGATCCGATCAGCATCCGCCGGACCGGGCAGCGCTACGGGCTCCGGTCGGAAGCCAGCCTGCGCTTCGAGAAGGGCCAGGAGAACCGTCTTGCCCGGATCGGCGCGGATCGGTGCGCCCAGCTGATCCTCGATTGGGCCGGCGGGACCCTTGGCGTCGGACGGGTCGACAGCGCCCCGGAGGAGCCGGTCGAGCAGACGGTCGCCTTCCGCCCGGGACGGGTCACGCGTCTGCTCGGCCTGGACCTCGCGCCCGAGGCCCAGCGGGACGTCCTCGCCCGGGC
>JADGQI010000140.1 GCA_017881905.1 Chloroflexota bacterium | reverse complement strand
TCCTGGGCCTGTGGGCCAATCGACGCGAGCCGGGCCTCGCCATCGCGTTCGTCGGGACCCTGTCGAACGCCGTGGTCATCGCGGTCAACGGCGGGCACATGCCGATCTGGGAGCCGAGCCTGATCGCGGCGGGGCTGACCCCGGCGGATCTGACGGGCCCGCTCCACGTCCTCCTCCCGCCGCCCATCGACGCCGCGTTCCTGGCCCGCCTCGGGCCGATCGCCGATGTGATCCCCATCCCCATCCCGGTCATCCGCAACGTCGCCTCGCTCGGCGACGTGGTGATCTCGCTGGGCCTCGGGTTCTTCTTGTTCTCGACCGTCCTGAGAACGCCCGCCGAGGCCAAGCTCGAGGAGCCCGAACGTCCGGCTCCGGTCGCGGAACCTCTGCCGGGCCTGGTCAGCACCGCTCGGCTGCATGGGGTCTCGCCGGCCGGCGTGGGTGCCGCAGGAGGCATCCGCCCCGAGACCGGGCTCCTCGCCGGTCTGTCGGATGCATCGCTGCTCGAACGGCCGATCATCCTCGGTGGATCCTCGCCCGGCCTCGCCGAGACGGGGCTTGGAACCCCCGGGAGCGAGGCGGCGGCCGTCGCTCGAGCTCGTCCGGGGCTCGGTCAACGCGTCCGGCGCCATCCCTATGTCCGGCTCGCGCTCGACCCGTCGTTCTCGGCCCTTTGGACCGCCGGGGTCGTCAGCCTGTTCGGCGACCGGGTGAACCAGATCGCCCTCGCGGTCATCGTCTATAGCGTCACGGGCTCTCCGATCGCCGTCGGCTTCGTCTTCCTCGCCGCCGCGCTTCCCAACCTCCTCCTCGGGCCGATCAGCGGCACGCTCGTCGATCGCTGGGACCAGAAGCAGGTCATGGTCGTCAGCGACCTGATCCGTGCCGCCATCGTCCTGCTGATCCCGGTCGCCGTCGTGTCCAACGTCGTCCTCGTCTTCCCGCTGATCTTCCTCGTCACGGCGACCTCGATCTTCTTCCGTCCCGCGCGCGAGGCCGTCATGCCCCGGATCGTCTCGCCGCGCGACCTGCTGACGGCGAACTCAGCGAACTGGCTGGCGGAGACCTTCGCCGACATCGTCGGGTACTCGCTGGCAGGGCTGTTCGTGGCGTTCCTCGGCGTCTGGATCCCGCTGGCGTTCTGGCTGGACGCGGCGACGTACGTGATCTCCGCGCTGCTCATCCTCACGATCACGGTGCCGCCGGTCGTCCGCACGCTGTCCGAGGCCGGCGAGGGGGTCCTGGCCGAGCTGCGAGCCGGAGCGCGTTTCCTGCGCACCGAGCGGGTGCTGCTGACCAACACCGCCCAGGCGGTCGTCGCCCAGTTCGGCGCCGGGATCCTCATCTCGGTCACGCTGATCTATGTACAGGAGGCGCTCGTCCTCGGCACCCTTGCCAGCCCGACGGTGTATGCGTTGATGGAGGCCGGCCTCGGCTTGGGCAACCTCGTCGGGGGCCTGCTCATCGGGCTGGTCGGGCCTCGGCTCGGCAAGGGCCGGTTGGTCATCGCCGGCTACGTCGCCTACGGCCTGTGCATCGTCGGGCTCGGCCTCACCGGCAACGTCGCAGCCGCGCTCGGACTCGCGATCGGGGTCGGCATCTCGAACATGGTCTTCGTCATCCCGAGCCAGACGCTCTTCCAGCAGCGGACCCCGGGCGACATGATCGGGCGGGTCGTCGGCCTGCGCTTCTCGCTCGTGTTCGCCTCGCTGTCGATCGCCATGGGGTTGAGCGGCTTCCTGGTCACGGCGATCGGCGTGTCGACGGTCCTCGTCACCTTCGGGGTGACGACCTGCGTGGCCGGGCTCGCCGGCCTTCTCGTCCCGGCCCTGCGCGACGCCTGATGGTGGGCTTCGGTACACTCCGCCTCGGCCGACCCGATGGGCTCGGTCACGTCCCCGAGGAGAGAACGAGCGGATGACCGAGCCCGAACAGCCAGCAGCCGACGAGCCCGCGCCCGCAGCCGAGGCCGGCCCGAACGCTGCGGAGCCCGAGCCCGAGCCCGAGCTCGACGGCGACTCCGGCGGGGTCGAGCCGACTCCAGAGACCGAGCCGGGCCCGGCAGTCGAGCCTGCACCGGAGCTGGTCGCCGCCCCGGTCGTTGAGCACGAGGCACCGGAGGCCGTCGACACGTCGGGTGACGGTACGGCAGAGCAGGTCGCCGACGAACACCTAGCGAAGACCGAGGCGGCGGCCACGGAGGAGGCCGACGCCACCGGGGAAGCCGGGGCCGACGCGACCGACACGACCGAGGAGACCGAGGCCGACGAAGAAATCGGCGCCGACCTCGACGACGAGGGCGAGTCCGACGAGGTCGAGTCCGACGACGAGAACGGCACGGCGACCGCCGGCGCGGCGGCGGTCGCTGCCGGTGCCGGCGCGGCGACCGCGCCGACGTGGTCCGAGCCGACCAGCGCGACCAAGGCCGGTCAGCGCAGTCGGACCGAGGCGGCCCCGACGGTGTCCGAGATCGCCACCCGCATCCAGGATCGCCCGTCCGCGGTCTTCGTCGTCGTCGTCGCGGTCGTGTTCGCCGTGATCTTGCTCAACGGGCTGATCCTGGGCAAGGGGGGCCTCCTGACGCCTCTGCCATCGCCGACACCCGTACCGTCCGAGTCCGCTGCCCCGAGCGTCTCGGCCTCCGAGTCGCCATCGGCAAGCGGGAGCGCGGTGCCGTCGAGCTCCGCCTCGGCCGCACCGTCGACCTCGCCCTCCGCTGGATCCTCGGCGACGCCGTCCGTAGCACCGTCCGCGGCACCGTCGGTCGCTCCGTCCGTCGTCCCGTCGGTGGAGCCGTCTCCGTCGAGCTGAGATCCGGGCGGCGGCGAGGCGTATCCTCGGGGTCATGGGCGCTGGGCTGATGCCCGATCAGACCGAGGGCGGGATGGCGCGCGAGCGCGCGCAGATGGTCGAACAGCAGCTCCGGCGGCGAGGGATCCACGACGAGCGCGTCCTCGCCGCGATGGGGTCCGTCCCCCGTGAACGATTCGTGGCCGATCAGGTCCGCAACCGCGCCTACGAGGACGTCGCCCTGCCGATCGCCGAGGGACAATCGATCAGCCAGCCGTACATGGTCGCCCGGATGACCGAGCTGCTGGCCGTTCGCCCCGGGGATCGGATCCTCGAGATCGGCACCGGGTCGGGGTACCAGGCGGCGGTCCTGGCCACCCTGGAGGCCCAGGTGACCACGATCGAGCGGCACGCGGACCTCGCCATTGCGGCCCGTGCCAGGCTCGAGGCGCTCGGGTTCACCGACGCGGTGGACGTCAGGATCGGCGACGGAAGCCTCGGCATCCCAGGCGACCGATTCGACGGCATCGTCGTCACCGCTGGGGCGCCCGAGACCCCGCCCTCCCTGCCGGACCAGCTCCGCGACGACGGACGGCTGGTCGTCCCGGTGGGGCCGCGCGAGATCCAGCGTTTGGTCGTGGTCACGCGCCACGGCGATACCTGGGACGAACGGATCACCGATGAGTGCGTGTTCGTCCCGCTGGTCGGAGCGGCGGGCTGGCCGCACTGACCGACGAGCGGGCGACCGGCCAGGGCGCCCGGCTATACTCGCCCGGCCATGACTCATGTCTTCGTCGCGCCTCATCCGGACGACGTCGCACTCTCCTGCGGCGGTCTCATCGGCAGCCTTCGGGAGCTCGGCCAGAACGTCGCGATCCTGACCGTCTTCTCGGGCGCCGGTGGTGTGACGGACCTGTCCTCATACCAACGCGAGGCCCTCGGATTCGGCTCGAAGGCCCTGTGGCCGGATACCCAGGCCTTCAATCGCGCCAACCTGAGCGCCGACTACCCGATCGACGAGGGCGGTGAGCACGCCCCGCCCTGGGCGGCGACGTCGGACCGGCTCGACGCGACACAGGCGGATGCGGATGCCGCGGCCAAGCGCTTCTGGCAGCGCTCGAGCTGGTATCGGCGGGCATCGATCCACAACGAGCCGCTGGCCGGCCAGATCCTGGCCGACGACACCCCCACCCAGGGGGCGGTCTTGACGACCGAGCTGACCGAGGCGGAGCGAGCCCGCGACGCCATGGCCATCCGTCGGCTCGAGGATGAACGCTTCGCATACTTCGCAGAGTCGTCGGTGGTCTTCCTCGACCTGCCCGACGCGGTGTTCCGGGGGTACGAGGGCGATGCCCAGCTCCTCGGCGTACCACGAGAGGACGATCGGGCCCCGGTCGAGATCCTGCGCCAGGAGATCGCCCGGCTCGAGCCCCAGAAGATCTACTTCCCGCTCGCGATCGGCGGGCACGTGGACCATCGGCTGGCCCGCGACGTCGGCCTCGAGATGCTGCGCGAACCGCGCGCGTGGGTGATGCCCGGTCCCGATTGGTCCGGGATCGTGACCTTCTACGAGGACTTCCCGTACGCGTGGTGGGAGTCGTTCCGTCGATTGGCCGACCTCGGTGACGATGCCGTCGGACCGCTCCCCGCCGATGTCTCGATCGCGCCGGAGTTCGCCGACGTGACCGACCAGGTGGAGTGGAAGATCAGCGGGATCACGCTGTAC
Source organism: Chloroflexota bacterium (assembly GCA_017881905.1). Taxonomy (GTDB): domain Bacteria; phylum Chloroflexota; class Limnocylindria; order Limnocylindrales; family CSP1-4; genus Chersky-267. The sequence continues at coordinate 3,485 of JADGQI010000140.1, read as the reverse complement.
GCCAGCCAGCTCGATCGGCTGTTCGGCGGACGGAAGCCGATGGCGGATACGGTCCGCTCCTACGGCCGTGCGGTCGCGGGCCTCGGTGGGCTGCCCGGCTACGCCGAGCGCTACTGGGCCTCGATCCGCCTGTAGAGGGCGGTCACACGGCCGCGGCCGATCCGACGACCGGTCCCTCTGGCAGCCGCGCCGGCGCCGTCCGACCAGCCGACCTCGTCGTCCTCGCCGTCGGACTCATCGCGGCGATCCTCGTCCGGCTGATCCTCCTGCCGGCGACCGGCCTCCAGTCGGACCTCGACATCTTCGCGACCTGGGTCCACTGGATCGCCACCGCTCCGTTCGGCCAGGCGTACCGGATCGACTTGGCGTTCCCGCCCGTGATGGTCTACGTGTTCTGGCTGCTCGGGGTCGTCGAGCCGGCATTCAGGATCGCCACCGACGCGGCCGACCCTACGATCCGGATCGCTCTCAAGGTCCCTGCCCTCCTGGCCGATGCCGGTCTGGCGGCCGGCGTCGCGTACCTCCTGCGCGACCGACCCCGCTGGGCGATCGCCGGCGCGCTCGGGGTCCTGCTCTCACCGGTGTTCGTCTACACGGGCGCGTGGTGGGGTCAGTTCGAGTCGATCTACATCCTCGCGGGCCTCGTCGCGACGATCCTCGTCCTGGGCGGGCGGCCGTACCTCGGCGCGGTCGTGCTCGGGATCGCGCTGATGGCCAAGCCCCAGGCGATCGCGTTCATCCCGCCGTTCGCGGCCTGGGCGGTCGCTCAGCTCGGCTGGCGACGGGCGCTCGCCGCCGCGACGATCTTCGCCGGAACCGTGGTTGTGCTGTGGTTGCCATTCCTCGCCGACGACGGTCCGGCGGCGTACCTGCGGACGCTGACGCGGCATCAGACGGAGATCTTCGCGATCCTGTCCCTGCGCGCGTGGAACCCGTGGTGGGCGCTCCAGACCGCGGCCGCCGGAGACAGCTTCCTGTCGGACGGCGGAGCGATCCTCGGCCCGCTCTCGCCCCGCCTGTTCGGGTACCTGGTCGCGGCGGTCCTCGAGCTGTTCGTCATGGCGGCGGTCTACCGCGCACCGACGAAACGGGGCCTGCTCCTGGGCCTGAGCGCGTCCGTCCTCGTCCTGTTCTGCTGCCTGACGTCCGTCCACGAACGATATGCGGAGGCGGTCCTGGTCTTCCTGGCGCCGCTGCTGCCCGACCGTCGCGTGCTGGCGACGTGGCTCGCGCTGACCGCGGTGATGACCTTGAACCTCCTCGCCGCGGTCCCACCGACCCCGGAGGTCGGGGCGGCGATCCCGATCGGCGGCGTCTTCGGATCCCTGGGGTCCGCGGCGATGACCGGCCTGACCGCCGTCGTGGTGTGGCTGCTCGTGAACGCGAGGACCGACCCGGAAGTCGATGGCGGGCAGTACGTCCGACCGATAGCGACGCCGATCTCTCAGGAGGCATCCTCCCCCGGGTCGTGAGCCTGCGACCCGTCCCGGGAGGCCCGACGAGATCGAACGCACCAGAACCGCCGGCCAGGTGGCCGGCGAGACATGGATCTTCGCGATCGCGGCTGCGCTCGCCGGTGTCGTCCTGCTCGGGCTGGGCCAGGGACTGACCTTCTTCGCCGACGAATGGGCCGTGATCGAGGGTCGGTCGCTCGACCTCGACGGCTTCCTGCGGCCGTTCAACGAACATTGGCTCGGTGCGACGATCGTCGTCTATCGGCTGATGCTCTCGGGCTTCGGCCTCGGGACGTACGTCCCGTACCTGGTCCTGCTCGTGGCGCTCCACCTGGTGGTCGCGAGCGAGGTGTTCGTCCTCGTCCGTCGGTCCGCCGGGCCGGTCGCCGGGCTTGCGGCCGGGATCCTCATCCTGTTCTTCGGGAGCGGGTTCGAGAACCTGTTCTGGGCGATGCAGATCGGGTTCGTCGGTGCCGCCGCGCTCGGCTTCGGTGCGATGCTCCTGCTCGACGGGACGCCCGACCGGGCGCACGGGATCGCGGCGACGGGCTTCCTGACCGTCGCGGTCGCGACCTCGGGCATGGGGCTGGTGTTCGTCGCGGCGGTCGGGCTCGAGCTCCTCGCGGACCGATCGCGCCGCCGGTTCGTCTACGCTGCGGCGATCCCCGCGGCGATCTACCTGGCGTGGTACGTCGCGCTCGGCCGGACGGGTGTCGCGACGGCGCGGAACCCGTTCACGCTCGAAGCGCTCGGGCAGGTTCCGGGCTTCGTCCTCCAAGGCCTCGGTGCGGCCGGGGGCGCGATCACCGGCCTCGGGCCGATCGTCGGTCTCGCCGTCCCGCTCGTCGTCGCCGTGGTGGTGGTCGGGCGGCTGGCGACCGGGCGCGGGCTGCCCGCTCGCACGGTGGGCTGCCTCGGCGGGATCGTCGTCCTGTACGTGCTGACCGGCCTGGTCCGGGCGCAGCTCGTGGCCGACGCCGCGCTCTACACGCGCTATACCTATTTCGCCGGGCCGCTCCTTCTCGTCGCGCTCGGCGCACTCGTCGGGCCGGACCTGCGCACCCTCTCGATGACCCCTCGCCTCCGGACGGTCCTCGTCGCGTTCGGGGGCACCATCCTGGCCCTGGCGCTGGTCTGGAACGTCCGCCTGCTGATCGAGGGTCGCGCGCTCTTCCTCGAGCGCGCGGATCGGACGCGGGCGCTCGTGACCGTCGGACTGTCGGGGCTGCCGCCGGAGATCGAACGCGACCGGACGCTCATCCTGGTGCCGTCGCCGGCGTCGCTCGATCGCCTCGTGACGGAGCACGGCTCGCCGCTCCGGGACTCGCTGGTGGTCGGCGGCGTACCGCCGATCTCGGATGCCGCGATGGCCGATGCGCTGCGCCGCGTCGAGGAACGGAAGGGACCGATCGGGCTCCTGCCCCAGTAGGGTCGACTGGCAGTGCGACGAACGCTGCGAGGCGAGCGGCCGTTCCGTCAGGCGGGTGCGCTGCGACGGAACCGGCCGACGAGGCCGACCCGATACCAGTGCAGGTAGTGCGGGAGCCATTTCCGGAGCTTGAAGTTGCTCTGGCCTGCGGTCCGGTCGCGCCACGTCGTGGGGACTTCGGCCACCCGCCGTCCGTCAAGCGTCGCCTTGACCGTCAGCTCGAGAGCGAGCTCGAACCCGGCGGTGCTCTCGATCGCGGTCGCGTCGAGGAACCGGCGTCGATAGAGCTTGAAGTTGTTGGTAGGGTCGTGGGTCGGGACGCCGGCGAGCCAGTGGAGCGTCAATCCGGCGGTCCGGCTCATCAGGCGCTTGAGCGGCGGCCCCCCGATCTGCCGCCCGCCGCGCATGTATCGGCTGGCCGCGACGACATCCGCGCCGCCTCGGGCGAGGTCGACCATCGAGTCCACGATCCTCGGCTCGTCGGAGCCGTCCGCCATCGAGATCAGGACGTATGGGGCGGTCGTGCCGGCAATCCCGGCCTTCATCGCGTTGAGCACGCCCCGCCCGAGATCGTTGCGCAGACCTCGCAACCCGGGGATCTC
>JADGQI010000139.1 GCA_017881905.1 Chloroflexota bacterium | reverse complement strand
GAGAAGGGCTTGGTCACGACACCGATCGTCAGCGCGCCGGTCTCCTTGGCGATCTGCGCGACGACCGGGGCCGCGCCCGAGCCGGTCCCGCCGCCGAGTCCGGCCGTGATGAAGACCATGTCCGAGTCGACCAGTGCCGCGCTGATCTTCTCCGAGTCCTCTTCCGCCGCCCGCTGGCCGATCGTCGAATCGCCACCCGCACCGAGACCCCGGGTGATCTTGTCGCCGATCCGGATCTTGTGCGGGGCATCCGCCTGGAGGAGCGCCTGGGCGTCCGTGTTCAGGGCGATGAACTCGACCCCCATCATCTCCGCGCGGATCATCCGATTGACGGCGTTGCTCCCTCCCCCGCCGACCCCGATGACGCGGATCAGCGCGAAGTTCTCGGAATCGGAACGCAACGGCATCGGGCTCTCCTCAGCGACCCCCGTGGGGATTTCGGCGCGACGGTGGCTCGTCTGGACCCGGGTGGCCTTTCCCGGTGCTGAGCGGGTCCGTTGGGTTGGCGGGAGTATACCGCCGGACGGGAACGGGCGAGCGGCCGAACGTCGCAGTTCGGCCCCATTTCGGGCGGTCTGGGTGGTGCATTTGTGCACCACGGATCTGCCCCACGGACCACCCGCCCCGGGCCGATGCCGGGCGTCAGCCGGACAGCCAGGCGAGGCGTACGGTCCGGATCTCGTTGTCGGCGTTGGGGTCGATGAGGCAGATCGACTGCCAGGTCCCGAGCCCGAGCCGGCCGGCGACGACGGGGACCGTCAGCGAGGGTGGCGCGAGGAGCGGCAGGACGTGATCGGCGCCATGGCCGGCCGACCCGTGACGGTGGCGGTACAGGCCGTCGTCGCGTGGCAGCAGGCGATCGAGCGCGGCCAGCAGGTCCTCGTCGGAACCGGCCCCGATCTCGACGATGACGAGGCCTGCCGTGGCGTGCGGCACGAAGACGGACAGGAGGCCGTCCCCGCCATCGGAGGCTTCGGCGGCGAACCGCGCGCAGTCACCGGTCAGATCGACGAGTCCGCGACCGCGACCGGTCCGGATCGTCAGCTCGCGCGTCTCTACGGGAAGATGTTCCGGATGGCGTCGCGGAGGCGGCCGATCCCGCCGCCCGCCGGCGCCGATTCGTAGCGATTCGGCTCCCCCACGGCGAGCGCCGAGGCGCCCCACTGAAGGAGACCGACCGCCGTGCTGTAGCTCGGGTTCAGCAGGGTGTCGACGAGCCCGCCGATGCCCGCCGGCGCCGCGACCCGGACCGGCATCTGGAGGACCTCGCGACCTAGCTCGGCGGCGCCCGCCAGCTGCGACGCACCGCCGGTCAGGATCACTCCGGCCGGCAGCATCCCGACCCCGGCGGCCCGGATCTCGTTCCGCAGCAGCTCGAAGGTCTCGCGCATCCTGGCCTCGATGATCTGCGACACTTCGAGCCGACTGACCGTCCGTCCGGCGTCCTCGCCGAGGACCGAGACGCTGATCTGCTCGTCCTCGTCGATCTGGCGCAGGTCGCAGGTGCCGTGCATGATCTTGAGCTCCTCGGCGACCTGGATGCTCGTTTTCAGCCCGATCGCGACATCGTTGGTGACGTTGGCGCCGCCGACCGGCAGGACCCGCGTGTGGAACGGCGAGCCGTCCTGGAAGAGCGCCAGGTCGATGGTGCCGGCACCGATATCGGCGACCGCGACGCCGAGCTCCTTCTCCGTCTCGCTCAGGACCGCCTCGGCGGACGCCAGCGAATCGACGACGAGCTCATCGATCTTGACCCCGGCCGCCGCGACGCACTTGGTCAGGTTCTGGACAGCGGTGGCCGACGCGGTGACGATGTGGGTCTCGACCTCGAGCCGCAGCGCGCTCATCCCGAGCGGGTCCTTCACCCCTTCCTGGCCGTCGACCGTGAACCCGCGCCGCTCGACATGGAGGACGTCGCGGTTGGATGGGATCGAGACCGCCCGGGCGACCTCGATGGCGCGGTTGACGTCCTCGCGGGTCACCTCGCGATGATGGGCGGTGACGGCGACCTGGCCGCGCGAGTTGAGGCTCTCGACGTGCTGCCCGCCGACGCCGACGAATGCGCGATCGATCTTCCAGCCGGACAGGCGCTCGGCGCGCTCGACCGCGTCGGCGATCGAGCGGACCGTCTGGTCGATGTTGATGACCACGCCCTTCTTGAGCCCGGACGCGGGCACGGTGCCGTGGCCCATGATCGTCAGCCGGCCGTCGCGGCTCACCTCGCCGATGAGGGCGCAGACCTTGCTCGTGCCGACGTCGATGCCGACGAGGACCGCTTCTCGTTCCACCGTTCCGTTCGTCTCCGTTCAGAGCTTGGCGTTTACAGGAAGTGGCGCCGGATGAGGGCCACGTTATCGAAGATGCGCAGGCCGAAGGTGATGAGGGCCACCAGGTAGAGGTCGAGACCGAGACGATCGCCGATGAACGTCAGGAGCACCGCGACGATCGCATTGACCAGGAACCCGCTGATGAAGATCCGATTGTCGTAGACCCCGTCGAGCTCGGCCCGGACCGCTCCGAGGACCGAGTCGAGCGCCGCGAGGATCGCCACGGCCGAATAGCGGCTGAGCTCGAACCCGACGTTGACGTTGAGGACGAGACCCGCCAGGACACCCACGAGGAGTCCGAGCAGGGGTAGCAGCACGGGGTGATCGTCCTCGCTCCAGTGGTTTGGGCAAGGCTACCCGACGG
>JADGQI010000138.1 GCA_017881905.1 Chloroflexota bacterium | reverse complement strand
TCGCCGCATGGGCGGCCCGGCCGTTGCCGGCTCGAGGGCCGGCGAGGATCCCGAGACCGCGCAGGGCCTCCATCCCGCCCTTGCTCACGATCCGTCCGGGCAGCGCCTTCATCAGCGAGGTGTCGAGACGATCGCGGATCCCGCCGATCATCTCGGGGTGAGCGAGCATCGCATCGCGGACCAGCGTCAGCGAGGACGCCAGCGCGCTGCGCGGGTCGCTCGCCGGGACCGCGGACGGATCGGCCAGGACCGCATATGACCGGGCGACATCGCGCAGCGGGAAGGCATACGTCGGGATCCCGCAACCGTCGATGGCGGTGACCAGCCGGTCCGCCTTGGCCCCGAACACGGCGGCGACGGCGGTCCGGTAAGCGACCTGCGACGGGTGATCGTCGTGCCAGTAGTCGTCGAGTGACCAGCCCTTGAGCCGGGCGAGGAGGATCATCGACGAGTGCTGCCCGGAGCACATGTGACGGACCGGGCCCGGCCGTTCGCCGTCGCGGGCGAGCCGAGCGGCCGTCAGGGCGTCGAGCGGCATCCCCTCGGATCCGCAGGCGAGGACGGACTGGCTCACGCCCGCCCGCCGGTAGATCCCCTGGATCGTCCGGACGTGGACGTCCTCGCCGGAGTGCGAGCTGGCCATGATCGCGATCTCGGGCGGCGTGAGTCCGAACGCGGCCACCCCACCGGCCTCGATCAGCGCGAGCAGCCCGAACGGCTTGACGCACGAGCGGAGGGTGACCAGGCGGTCCGGGTCGCCGAGCAGGCGGACGATCCTTCCGGCCGCGTCGACCTCGACGACATCCCCGCGATGCGTGCTCTCGACGATCCCGTTGCGCGTCTGCCGCACGAGGACGGGCGGCGCCCCCCGCCGGATCGGCACGGCCGCACGAGCCGACGCCGGGCGGGGACGCGAGGTCGTGGGGCGGGTCACGGTCACGTCCCGAGGATACCGCGCCCGGTCGGTCCCGAGCGTCGACCCGACCGTCCCCGGGACGAGGCCGATGCTACGATGCCGGGGATGTGCCCCAGCGAGCCCTGAGGACCCCGGTGAGCGACCCCTCCCCCAGCGTCGATCGGCCGAACCTCCACGTCTCGGACCACCCGGCCGTCCTCCACAAGCTGGCGATCCTGCGCAGCACGTCGACCGAGCCGAAGAAGTTCCGCGAGATCGTCCGGGAGCTGTCGTGGCTCCTCGGGCACGAGGCCCTGGCGGACGCCCGGCTCCGGCCGATCGAGATCGAGACGCCGATCGAGCGGACGCAGGCGTTCGAGCTGGCCGACCGGATCGGGCTCGTCCCGATCCTCCGGGCGGGCCTCGGGATGGTCGACGCGATGCTCGAGCTGATGCCGACGGCCGAGGTCTGGCACCTCGGACTGTTCCGCGACGAGCGGACGCTCCGCCCCGTCGAGTACTACAACAAGCTGCCCGACCAGCACACCGTCGACCTGTGCCTGATCCTCGACCCGATGCTGGCGACCGGCGGGTCCGCGACGGCTGCGATCGAGGTCCTCAAGCGCTGGGGCGCGATCCGGATCAAGCTGATCAACCTGATCGCCGCTCCCGAGGGCGTGGACGCGGTCCTGGCCGCCCATCCCGATGTCGAGATCTACTGCGCGGCGCTGGACCGCCAGCTCAACGACAAGGGCTACATCATGCCGGGCCTCGGTGACGCCGGCGACCGCCAGTTCGGGACGGGACATTGACCGCGGGACCGGACGAGCCCCGTCGGACACCGTCGCGCCGGGGTGCGGCCGGGGGAGCCGACAGGAGCCCGGCGGAGCCGCGCCCGATGGCGCCGGTCGATCCGATCGCCTTTCCGGACCTCGCCACCCGTCGGGCCATCGACGGCGGAGGAGCGGCTGCGGCATGGGAGGCGCTGATCGCCGAGGGAGGGCCGATCCTGGCCGACGGGGCGATGGGCACGATGCTGTTCTCGGCTGGGCTCCAGTTCGGGGATCCGCCCGAGGTCTGGAACCTCAGCCACCCGGATGTGGTGCGGCGGATCCAGCGTGGCTACCTGGAGGCCGGTTCTCGGATCCTCCTCACCAACACGTTCGGCGGGAACCGCCTCCGGCTCGGTCTCCACGGACTCCAGGATCGCGTGGCCGAGCTCAATCAGACAGCCGCGATCCTCGCCCGGGCCGAGGTCGACGCCGCCGGCGGTCGGGGGCTCGTGGCCGGCGACATCGGGCCGAGCGGGGAGATCGTGGCGCCGCTCGGGACCCTCGCCTACGAGGTCGCGGTCGACGTCTTCGCCGAACAGGCGGCCGCGCTCGTCGCCGGTGGCGTCGACCTGATCTGGATCGAGACGATGTCCGACCTCCAGGAGATCAAGGCGGCCATCGAAGGCGTCCGTCGGACCGCCCCGGCGATCCCGGTCATCGCCACGATGACCTTCGACACCCGGGGCCACACGATGATGGGTGTCTCACCCGAGCAGGCGGTCGAGTCGCTGACCGCGTGGGGCGCCGACGCGATCGGCGGCAATTGCGGCAACGGACCCGACGAGATGCTGGCCGTCATCGAGCGGATGCATGCGGTCGCGCCGGAGGCACTCCTCGTCGCCAAGTCCAACGCCGGGATGCCCGAGCTCGTCGACATGCAGGCCGTCTACCGGGCCGATCCCGAGACGATGGCCGGGCAGGCCCTGGCGATGCGGCGGGCCGGAGCGCGGATCATCGGCGGCTGTTGCGGGAGCACGCCGGCCCATCTGGCCGCGATCGCCGCGATCCTCGCGGAGAACGACTGAGCCCTGTCGAATCGGATGGCCGACCCTCGTCGGGCCGGCCATCGGGTGGCTCGGTGGGCGTTGCTGAGGCCCCGGCTAGTTACCGCCCTCCTTGAGGGTGATCGTCTGCTTGGCGAAGTTGGCGCCCTTCGTGTCGACCGACGAGCCGAGCGCGTCGAGCGCCTTCTGGGCGAGGTCCGTCCGGTAGGCGCCATCGGTCGGCGCAGCCTTGAGGACCTTGTACTTCGTGGCGATGTCGATGGTCTGCTGCCACAGGGTCTTGTCCATGATCCCGACCCCGTTCGGAGACGGCCAGATAAGGCCGTTGATCTCATTCATCTGCCAGGCCTGGTGGCTGGCTCCGAGCTGCGAGCCGTTCTTCAGGACGATATCCACGCACTTCTGCGGGTTGTCACGGCAGTAGATCCAGCCCTTGAACGACGCCTCGAGGAACTTCTGGGCCGTCTCGGCGTTGTTGCCCTGCTTGAGCCAGGAGTCCTTGGCGAAGATCTGATCCTGGAGCATCGCGGTGCCGACCGATGGATCGTTGAAGTCGATCAGGTTCAGGTCGCTCGGCTGGTAGAGCTGGCCGGTGGCCGGGTTCTTCGCCTCGAGGACCTGCGCGTACTCGTTGTAGATCATCGCCTGGGCGACGTCGAGGTCGCCCTTGAGCAGGCCCGACATGTCGAAGTTCTGCTTGATGACGTTCTCTTTGGTCGGGTCGAGGCCGGCCTTCGTCAAGGCGGCGAACAGCTCCGGCTCGTTGCCGCCGAGCCAGCTGCCGATCTTCTTGCCGGCCATCGCGGCGGGAGTGGTGATGTTCTTGTCCTTGAACCCGGCCATCCGCGTGCCCGAGCGCTGGAACATCTGGGCGATCGACACGAGATCGGCGCCGCCTTCGCGAGCCTGGAGCATGTTCGGGAGCCAGGCCGTCCCGATGTCGGCGCCGCCGGTCGACACGACCTGCACGTTGTTCACCTGCGGGCCGCCCGACAGGAGCGAGACATCCAGGCCCGCATCCTTGTAGTAGCCCTGATCGAGCGCCGCGAAGTATCCCGCGAACTGTGCCTGCGGGACCCACTGCAACTGGAACTTGACGGGCGTCAACGCCGCCGCGCTGGGACTCGCCCCGGATCCGCCGCTGCACGCCGTCGCCACCAGGGCGATCGCCGCAAGCCAGGCGAACCGTTTCGACAGGGACATCATCCGGCCTCCTCCTCCTCGGTGGGCGCTCGACGACCTTCGCCCGCGTCGGGCGACGATAGCTCAGCGAGGACCGCGCCGTCGACCGATCCGGCTCATCGTTCGGCAGCCATCTCCCGGGCGGTCAGCCATGGAAGGGCGAGGCGCTCGACCACGACGACGAGCAGGTACAGGACGATCCCCAGCATGCAGGCCAGGACGATCGCCGCCCACGCCGTCGGGTACCGGGAGTGACCCGTCTCGAGCGTGATGTAGATCCCGAGCGAGTAGAGCGGGCCTCCGAAGAACTCCCCGACCACGGCCCCGATCACGCTCAGCGTCGTCGCGATCCGGAGCGCGGTGAACCAGTACGGCAGGGCGTTGGGGATCCGCAGCGCCCGCAACGTCTGGGTGTCGGTCGAGGCATACGATCGCATCAGCTCGAGGGAGGACGGTGACACCTCCGTCAGGCCGCGGATCGTGTTGACCAGGACCGGGAAGAAGGTCATGACCGCGACGATCGTGATCCGGGGCAGGACGCTCTCCGGCCCGAACCAGTTGATCGTGATCGGCGCGAAGGCGATGATCGGGATCGTGCTGGCCGCGACCGCCACCGGCACGAGCGACTCTCGGGCGGTCGCCCAGCGCGCCGCGGCGATACCCGTCAGGGTCCCGATCGTGACCCCGACGACGAGGCCGCCGATGGCCTCGGTCGCCGTGAACACGATCCCCTTGGCGAGGGTCGGCCACTCATCGATCAGGCTGCTCGCGATCGTCGTCGGGCGAGGCAGCAGGAAGGACTGCACGCCGAGCACGAGCAGGCTGACCTCCCAGCCGAGGAGGACGACGACGAACAGCACGGCCGGCGGCAGCCAGTCGGCGCCGGCGGCCCAGCGCGACGCGGCCGAAGATCGGTCGGCGGCCGAAGCGGTCACGCGTAGCCCTCGGCGCGGATCCGATCCGTGCTGGTCGGGTCGCGGTCGTCCGGACCCACGGGTTGGCCTTCGCGCTGCCGAAGCGCCTCGCGGACCTCGGTCACGAGGTGGAAGTAGGCCTCGGACTCCCTCGTCTCGATCGTCCTCGGGCGGGGCAGGTCGACGTCGATCACCCGACTGATCCGACCCGGCCGAGCGGACATCACGACGACCCGGCTCGACAGGAAGACCGCCTCGGGGATCGAGTGGGTCACGAACAGCACCGTCGTCCCCGTCTCCTGCCAGATCCGCATGACCTCGACGTTCATCCGCTCGCGGGTCATCTCGTCGAGGGCTCCGAAGGGCTCGTCCATCAGCAGGATCTTCGGGTCGAAGGCGATCGCCCGAGCGATCGCGACGCGCTGCTGCATCCCACCCGACAACTGCCACGGGTGGCGTTCGGCGAACCCTTCGAGCTCGACCAGCCTGAGCAGGTCCGCCGACCGCCGCTTCCGCTCGGCCTTGTCGTAGCCCATGATCTCGAGCGGCAGCTCGATGTTCGTGGCGACGGTCCGCCAGTCCATCAGGACCGGCGCCTGGAAGACCATCCCGTAATCGCGGTCGAGCCGCGCTTGACGCGCCGTCTTGCCGTTGACCCGGACCTCGCCCGTGGTCGGGGCGATGAGATCCGCGACCAGCCGCAGCAGGGTCGACTTGCCGCATCCGGACGGACCGATCAGCGACACGAACTCGCGCGACCGGACCGCCAGATCGATCCCGGTCAGTGCCGTCGTCGAGTCCGGTCCGGCGCCGAACGTCTTGGCCACGCCGGACAGCTCGACGACGGCCGCGTCCGAGGTCGGCTCGCTCGCCGGTCGGCCCGCGTCCGCGGTCACCGGGCGACCTCGGGCGGCCGATAGCGGCCGCGCATGAAAAGGCGCTCGACGAGGGTGATCAGGCCCACGAACGTCAGCCCGACGACGGTGCACATGACGATCGTCGCCCACAGGCGTTCGGGTGCGGTGATGTAGTACTGGTTGTAGGTGATGATCGCGCTGCCGAGCCCAGCCCCGACCCCGGCCGCCTGCTCGCCGATGATCGCCCCGATGACCGAGGCGGCGGCCGCGACCTTCAGGGCCGAGAACAGGTATGGGACCGAGCTCGGCAGCCGAAGCCGCCAGAGCGTCGTCCGGCGAGTCGCGGCATACGACCGGAAGAGCTCGAACGCTCGCGCATCGGCCGCGCGCAACCCGCGCAGCGAGGCGATCGTCACCGGGAAGAACGTGAGGTACGCGGTCACGAACATGACCGACAGCCAGTCCGCCTTGACGGCCACGGCCACCAGCGGGGCGATCGCCAGGATCGGGACGGTCTGCGAGGCGACCACGTACGGGACGAGCGACCGTTCGGCCAGTCGCGAATGGACGAACAGGATCCCGAGGCCCAGGCCGAGCAGGGCCCCGAGCACGAAGCCGGTCAGGGCCTCGCGAAGCGTGAACATCGCCTGGCCGAACAGCACGACGCCGAGCGGCGCCCCGTTCCTCTGGGCCGGGTCGACGAACGCTCGGACGACATCCCAGACGTGGGGCAGCGACAGGTCGTCGGCGATCCGCCAATGGAGCGGAGGGACGTGCTCATAGTCGATCGGCACGCCGCCGATCGTGGCGTGGATCCGCCATGGGTCGCCGCCGAGCCACTTGGCCAGCTCCCAGGCCACGAGGACGCCGAGCAGCACGATCCCGATCCCCAGCGCCCGACGACGGCGCGACGGTCGCCCGCCCGGCTCGCCGGCGGTCGATGCCCGGACTGCGGACGGGACCGCGACGGCCATCTACGCTCGGACCGCCTCGTCGGCGATGTCGAGGGCACGGTCGATGATCGCGAAGCCCTCGGCCAGCTGCTCCTCGGTGATGCACAGCGGTGGGTTGGTGTGGATCGAGTTGTTGGCGATCATCGTGTACAGGTCGTTGTCGCGGAGGAACTTGCCGATCGCCTTCATCTCGTCCGAGGTGCCGTTGAAGCCGGTCATCGGGATGTACGGATCGCGGCTGCGGACCAGGTCGAGGATCCCGAACAGGCCGAGGTTCCGATGGGTGCCCACGCTCGGGTGCTTGGCGTAGAGCGCCTCGTGGTGGCGGCGCATGACCGTCCCGAGCCGAGCCGCGTTCTCGATCAGCCCGTCCTCCTCGTAGACCCCGAGCGTCGCGACCGCGGCGGCGCAACTGACGGCATGGCTGCTGTAGGTCAGGCCGCCGTAGAACATCTTCGTCTCGAACGCCTCGGCGATGTGGTGGCGCATTGCCACCGCGCCGAGCGGGAGGTAGCTCGACGTCAGGCCCTTGGCCATCGTCATCAGGTCCGGGACGGTGTCCCAGTGGTCGATGGCGAACCAGCGCCCGGTCCGTCCGAACCCGGCCATCACCTCGTCGGCGACCATCAGGATCCCGTGGCGGTCGCAGATCTCGCGGACGCCTTGGATGTAGCCGTCCGGCGGGATCAGGATGCCGTTCGTCCCGACGATGGTCTCCAGGAAGACCGCCGCGATCGTGTGGGCGCCCTCGTACAGGATCACGTCCTCGAGGCCCTGGAGCGCCTCGGCCACCGGTCGCGGCTCCTTCTCCCCCCAGCGGTGGGTGTCCGGGTAGCGGACGACGCCGACGATGCCCGGCTCGTTGGCCCAGCGTCGCGGGTCGCCGGTCAGCGTCATCGCGCCCATCGTGGCCCCGTGGTAGCTCCGGTAGCGGGCGAGGATCTTCGGCCGGCCGGTGTAGTGACGGGCGAGCTTGATGGCGTTCTCGACCGCTTCGGCCCCGCCGAGCGTCAGGAAGACCTTGTCCAGGTCGCCGGGCATGATCTCGGCCAGCTTCGCGCCGAGACGGGCGCGCGGCTCGCTGGCGAAGGCCGGCTGGACGTACTGGAGCTTGGTCGCCTGGGCGGTGATCGCGTCGATGACCCGGCGGTCGCCGTGACCGATGTTGACGCTCATCAGCTGGCTGTTGAAGTCGATGATCCGGCGCCCCTCGGGCGTATAGAGGTAGATGCCTTCGGCTCGGTCGATCGCGATCGGGTCGAGCGCTCCCTGGGCCGACCACGAGAAGAAGGTGTGCTCGCGGGACAGGCGGACGATGTCCTCGGAGCTCATGGTCCCGGGGGCGGCGCTGGTCGACATTCGGGGGCACCTCGGCTGCGATGGGCGCGCGGGGTCGGGCCCGCATTACATCACATCGACCCGGGTCGCGATGACGTTCGAACAGCCGGCGACCCCGGTCCGTGTGCCGGACCGGGGTCGCTCCTGGTAGCGTGCGTCGGAGACCGTCAGGCCAGGCGTCGGATCACGAACGGGTTCTCGAGCGGATGATGACCGAGGCGGCCGACCCAGATCCGCCAGATCGACAGCTTGCGACCGTTCATGTGGCCGCCGAACGCCAGCCGCGTCGCACAGGCGGTCGTGAAGTCGAGGCCGTCGATCCGGCCGTGATTGACGAACCGATAGCTGACCGACTTGCCGTCGGCACTCACGCTGAAGGTGTCCTGGTTCTCCAGCCTGACGCCCTTGACGGTGAGCGCGACATCCGATCGGATCGTCCCGCTGAAGACGACGGCCGCGTCGCCCGGGTGGGTCACCCGCAGATGCCAGCCGGTGGCGTCATGCCAGATGTAGTCGCCGGCCCGCGAGCCGACATGGAGGCTCGGGCGACCCTGGACGGTCCGCGGCCAATGACCGGTGCAGGTCGCCGTCGCCGGCGTCGCGACGGTGGCCGCACTCGCCGGCGCTGCGGCAGCGACGCCGACCGGTGCCGCAAAGGCGATCCCGAGACCGCTCAGGCAGAGCAATCCGGTCCCGAGGGTGTGGCGCAGGCGGTTCGCGATCGAGGTTCGTGGGTGGAGCATGTCCTACCTCCGGGTGTGGATCGAGTCCCGGGATCCCCGGGTTCGACTCGACCCTACGGGTACCTCGGCCGATGGTCGCACCGCCTGACCGCCGTGGGTGTAAGACGACCGTAAGGAGGGTCTGCGTTCGCGCCCCGATCGCGGATCCGGTGGTGCGCCGACGCACCACCTCGGGTCAGCTCCTGAGGACCTCGAGGTTGCTGGCGCCCACGCCGAACGCCCCGGATCGGGGGGCTGATCGTCGTCGCGACGGCCTGCCTCGCGCTCGCGACGCGGGCGTTCCGGAGCTACCAGCGCTCGGCCTAGACGAACGCCATCCCGCCCGACCGCCGGATGCGAGCGGGGTCGGGCGGACCCCCCGTCCGGCGGTGTACCCTCGCCCCTTCGCAACGACACCGCTAGACGTGAGGACCGTGATGCCGCGCAACGTCCGAGGGGCGCTCGTCCAGGCCACCTGGACCGGCGACAAGGAGTCGATGATCCAGAAGCACGAGGCGCACGCTCACGAGGCGGCGCGTCAGGGCGCCCAGGTGATGCTCTTCCAGGAGCTGTTCTACGGGCCGTACTTCTGCCAGGTCCAGGACGCCAAGTACTACGACTACACGGAGCACATCCCGGACGGCCCGACGACCAAGCGGATGCAGGATCTCGCCAAGCAGACAGGGATGGTCCTCATCGTCCCGATGTACGAGGAGGACGGGACCGCGACGGGGATCTACTACAACACGGCGGCGGTCATCGACGCGGACGGGACGTACCTGGGCAAGTACCGCAAGACCCACATCCCGCACGTCAAGGGGTTCTGGGAGAAGTTCTACTTCCGGCCCGGTAACCTGGGCTACCCGGTCTTCGAGACCGCCGTCGGCAAGGTCGGCGTCTACATCTGCTACGACCGCCACTTCCCGGAGGGAGCCCGTGCGCTCGGTCTCAACGGGGCGGAGATCGTGTTCATCCCGAGCGCCACGAGCCGTGGGCTGTCGGAATACCTATGGCGGGTCGAGCAGGTCAGCCATTCGCTGGCTAACGGCTACTTCGTCGGAACCATCAATCGCGTCGGGGTCGAGAGCGAGTTCGGCGACGACGACTTCTACGGGCAGAGCTACTTCTGCGATCCACGCGGCCAGTTCATCGGCGAGGTCGGCAGCGCACACGACGAGGAGCTCCTGGTCCGCGACATGGACCTCGACCTGATCGCCGAGGTCCGCCAGACCTGGCAGTTCTACCGGGACCGCCGCCCGGACGCCTACGCCGACCTCGTCCGGCCCTAGCCCATGCAGTTCGGGTTCACGCTCAAGCCCGAGCACGGCGTCGAGCGGACGCTCGGGCTCACCCGGCAGGCCGAGGCGGCCGGCTTCGACTACGCCTGGCTTTTCGACTCGCACGTCCTGTGGCGCGACCCGTATCCGCTCCTGACGCTGATGGCCGAAGCGACCGACCGCCTGCGGCTCGGGACGTGCGTGACCAACCCGGCGACCCGCGAGCCGTCGGTCACCGCCTCGACGCTGGCGGTCCTCGACGAGCTGAGCGGCGGCCGGATGGATCTGGGGATCGGCCGCGGGGATTCCGCCAGGCGGGTCCTGGGCAAGCCGCCGACCACGATGGCCACGCTCGAAGAGGCGATCGTGGTGATCCGCGACCTCGTCGAGGGCCGGACGGTGACCTACGAGGGCACGGAGCTGCGCTTCGGTTGGACCGGCCGCTGGAAGCTGCCGGTCTGGGTCGCCGGGTATGGCCCGATGGCCCTGGCGATGACCGGCCGCGTCGCCGACGGGGTCATCCTGCAGCTGGCAGACCCGGATCTCATCCGCTGGTTCGTCGGCCAGGTCCGCGACGCCGAGGTCGCGGCGGGGCGGGCGCCCGGCTCCGTCCGGATCCAGGCCGCGGCGCCGGCCCATCTCGGCGACCTGGAGCTGTGCC
>JADGQI010000137.1 GCA_017881905.1 Chloroflexota bacterium | reverse complement strand
GATACGGCAGCGAGGGGTCGAGCGGGAAGGCGTGGGCCAGAAGCCGGACGACCTCGTCGAGGAGCGCTCGCTCGGTCGGGTCGATCGGCGACCGCCAGCGGACCTCCGTCCACATCAGGCAGAGCGCACGATTGAGCAGGTAGCGCGCGTCGGTGGCGTCCGCCCACCAGGGCAGGATCCCCACGGCTGAGCGGGGCTCGACGGCGGCCTGCTCGAGCCAGGCGTCGTCGCGCGGTCCCAGGACGGTCGCCAGCGCCCCGTCGAACGAGTAGCGGATGTCCGGGCGGATCCCGATCTGGATCCCCCGGGGCAATCCGCGGCGGGCGTCGCGGATCCCGGCCAGGAGCGCACCCAGCCAGGCCAGATGCGCGCGTTCGATCGTGGCTCGATCCTCGAACGGCGTCGCCGCCGTCCCCCCGGCCGATCCGTCGCCCGGCGTCCACTCGATCGACTGGTCGCCGCCGAGTCGCTGGGCGAGCCTGGTCACGAACGTGTGATAGCCCGGCCCGACGGGAGCGGTCGCTGCCGACAGGGTCACCGCCCCGCCCTCGGTCACGGTCACGACCGCGTTCGGGGCCGCCGGGTGGAGGTCGAGGTGGAGGGCGATCTCGCCCGTCGCCGGCTCGGTCCGGCGGCTCTCCCGGACGACGTCCGGGTACTCGGCGGCGACCCAGGTCTCGATGTCCGCGACCAGCCGTTCGGCGGTGGGCGTGCGCGGGATCATCCCGCGCTTCGAGGCTTGACCGACGACCTGGACCGTGAGAGGCACCCAGCGACCTCGTCAGAACGTTGGACGATCGGACCCAGACGATACCCCAACGACGGCGGATGGCTCAGCCGGTCGACGCGTCGTCGAGCCGCTCGACGATCCGGAACCGTTCGGCCACGATCAGCGTGTCGTCGGTCAGCCGGAACCCCGGATCGCCGAGGCGGTCCCGGAGCGTGTCGAGATCGCGGTTCCAATACCGCTCGTGGGCGACCCGGAACGCCGCTGCGTCCGAGTAGCCCTCGCCCTCGTCGATCGCATGCCGATCGTCCACGTCGGCGAGGCGGATCACGCGACACGACACCGTTTCGACGATCGCGACCGGGCGGTCGTCCGAATCCACCAGGACATCGCGCTGCCCCGGCACCGGCAGGGTCTCCCCGTCGAGCTCGTATTCGACCAGCAGGCCGGCGGTCGTCGTCTTCGTCCCGGCCAGCGCCAGGGCCGTCAGCTCGTCCCGGAGGGGACCCGGCTCGGCGAATCCCCAGCGCGACGAGAGGGACGGATCAGCCGCGTCGCTCATCGGACGATGCTAGGACCCACCGATCGACCGGGACCGGCCGGCGTCCTGTGCGTGGTACTCGGCGAGCAGGCGCCGTTCGTCGGTCTTCCGCGGGAACATAAAGAAGACCAGAGTGCCGCCGGCCAGCACGGCGACCATCCCGGCGAGATAGGCCCAGTCGGCGCCGGCGAGGAACGACGTCTTCGCGGCGGCCGTGATGGCGCTCGAGTACTGCGGATACTGCGCGGCGACCGCCTCTGCGCTCGAGAACGACTTCGTCAGCTGGTTCTGGACACTGCTCGTCACCTCGCTCGCGCCCGGCGCGCCGGCGACCGCGGCTCCCATCGCCGCGGCGAAGCCGGCGGTCAGCAGCGCTCCGAAGATCGACTGCATGAACGCTCCGCCGAGGTCGCGCTGGAGGTCCGCGGTCCCCGACGCCATGCCGGCTCGCGAGACCGGCACCGAGCCGGTCAGCGAATGCGAAGCCGGCGTCCCGGCGAAGCCTACCCCGATCCCGACGAGGGCGTAGCCCAGCCCGACCTGCCAGTAGGGGCTGCTCTCGGTCCACAGCACGAGCATCGTGCCGAAGCCGAGGACGACGAAGACGTAGCCGGTCAGCAGGGTGAACCGGGCGCCCCTCGCCTCGACGAGCTTGGCCGAGCGCGGCGCGACGATGACCATGAACACGGCCGCCGGGATGATCGCCGCACCTGCGTCGAGGGTCGAGTAGCCGAGCACGTTCTGCAGGAACTGTTGGCCGATGAACATGGCGCCCATGAGCGATCCGAAGACGACGATGCCGGCGCAGGCGGCGACCCAGAAGATGCGCCGCGAGGCGATCTTGAGGTCGTACAGCGGGCTCGGCGCACGCTGCTGCCGGAGGACGAAGCCGATCCCCGCGACGACGGCGATCCCGGCCAGCGCCAGGGCGAGCAGGCCCGCCCCCGGGACCGGCGCGAAGTTGATCGACAGGATGGCCGCCCCGACGAGGACCGCGGACAGGATGCCGCCGAGGTTGTCGACCGGGTCCGTCGTCTCATTGACATGGGCAGGCACGAAGAGAAGGGCCATGACGAGCGCGACAGCCGCGAGGGGCAGCGTGACGATGAAGACCGAGCCCCATTCGAAGTGCTCGAGCAGGAACCCCGAGATCAGCGGGCCGAGCGCCGCGATCGCGCCCCCGAGGGCCGACCACAGGGCGATCGAGTGCGTGCGGGCCGGTCCGGACCAGAGCGCGGCGATCAGCGCCAGCGTCGTCGGGTAGGCCATCCCGGCCGAGACACCGCCGAGGAGCCGGGCGACGATGAGGATCTCGATGGTCGGCGCCGTCGCGGCGAGGAGGCACGCCGGGATCGACAGCAGCACGCCGCCGACGAGCATCATCTTGCGGCCGTAGCGGTCCCCGAGGGCACCGAGCCAGAGGACCGACGCGGCCAGCCCCAGCGAGTAGCCGACCGCCACGAGGTCGAGGGCGGTCTGTGAGGCGTCGAACGCCTTGCCGATGTCGGGCAGCGCCACGTTCGCGACCGCAAGGTTCAGGTTGGCGACGGCCGCGACGAGGATGAGCGATAGGAGGACCAGGCCCGACTTGTCGGGTACCGTCGACCCATCGGCTGGAAGGGTCAGGGCTGCATGGTCCGCGGTCGACGCCACGCGTGGTCCTCGGAGCGGTCGGAACGGACAGACGCCCGCCGGTCAGGACGGGCGTCTGTGGGTCTGCGAGGTTCGGACGGGATCAGATCCCGAGCACCTTGGCCTTGGCGGCCGCGAACTCCTCGTCGCTCAGGATCCCCTGGTTGTGGAGGTTCGCGAGGTTCTGGAGCTCGGCTGTCGTGGGATCCACGGCCGGGGCTGCGGGAGCCGCGGGCGGGGGTGGTGGCGCGTACTGAGCCTGCGCCTGCTGGGTCTGGAGGTCGGCGATCTGCTGGTTCTGTGCCTGCTCCTGGGCCTGTGCCTGGGCGCTCTTCGTGCCCGCATGGTGGGCGACGCCGGCGACCGCCGCGACACCCACGAGCCCGACACCACGTCGCCTTCGCATCATCATCGGTTCGATCTCCTTCTCTGGACGCTTGTCTCAGGGTTAGACGGCTGCCGCCTCGAGCTCGGCGTTGAGCGCAGCGAGCGCCTCGGGGACGATGTACTCACGGCTGATGAGGAAGCCACCGGCGTCGGCCATGGCGTCCTTGAGCCGCTCGGCCCAGCGATGCTCGAACAGGATGATCAGGGCCGACGTATTCGCCGGCAGGCTCTCGGAGATCGCCGCGATGTCCTCCGGCGTCAGCAGACCCATGAGGCCGTCGAGCAGCGGTGCGAACGACTTGAACGACGCCTCGTCGGTGGCGTCAAGCTCGACGACCGCGGCCTCGCCGTCGACGTCCTTCATGACGAAGACGAGATCGACGACGCGGATCGTGCCGTTGTCAACGACCCGACCGAGCTCGTCGGCGATCCTGCCGGTGAAGTTGTTGCCTTCGAACCCGACGACCGTGTACTCGAGTGGACCGAGCGTCATGTGCGATACCTCCTGCGTCTGGCTCTGGCCAGGACCCG
>JADGQI010000136.1 GCA_017881905.1 Chloroflexota bacterium | reverse complement strand
TGGGCAAATGGCCCGTTGTGGATGGCCCGGCCCTCGTCCGCCTCGACGCGGCTCGCCGACCCTGACGAAGAGGCCCTGATGCAGGGGGTGAGGCGATGCTCACCGTCTTCGTTGACCCGCAGCGCTGCATCGGTTGCATGCAATGCGAATATGCCTGCGCCGTCGAGCATTCGCACACGCGCGACCCCGTCGCCGCGTTCCACGAGGTCCCGATCCCCAGGAAGCGCGTCCACGTCCAGGCAGGGCCGAGCGCCAACACCGCGTTCCCCAACAAGTGCCGGCACTGCGACCCGGCACCTTGCCAGCAGGTGTGTCCGACCGGGGCCATCTACCGCGATGCGACTCACGACGCCGTCCTGATCGACACCTCGAAGTGCATCGCCTGTGCGATGTGCGCGATGGTCTGCCCGTTCGACGTCATCACCTATCACGCCCTCAGCGATGGGCCATCGCCGCGGACCGTCGCCGTCAAGTGCGACGCCTGCATCGATCGCCTGCGCGCGGGATCGATCCCGGCCTGTGCCGAGGTGTGCAAGGCCGGGGCGCTCCGGTTCGGCGAGGTGAACGAGTTCGTCGCCGCAGGGCAACGACGTGAGACAGCGGCGGTCTTCGCCGCGACGTACGCCGAGCCGACGCCGGCCGTGCCCGACTCGATCGGCGCGTGGCGGACCCTCGGCGCGACCGTGGGTCACCCAGGAGGTGCGCGATGACCGCGCTCGACCGTGACGGCCGTCAGCGAGCGGCCGTCGCCAACCTGACCATGCCGGCCGATGCCCAGGAGATGCTCGAGCTCGCTCGCGCCGAGGGGATCCCGACCGTCTGGGATCGGGCGCTGGCCCAAGATCCGCAGTGCGGCTACTGCTCGCTCGGCGTGTCCTGCCGGAACTGCTCGATGGGCCCGTGCCGGATCGACCCGTTCGGGGTCGGCCCGCAAGTCGGCGTCTGCGGGGCGACCGCCGACCTGATCGTCGCCCGGAACTTCGGCCGCGCGATCGCGGCCGGCTCCTCGTCTCACTCTGACCACGGCCGCGACATCCTCGAGGTGTTCGAGCAGACCGCGAAGGGCGAGACATCGGGCTACCGGATCACGGACGAAGCCAAGCTCCGGCGGCTGGCGGAAGAATGGAACATCGAGACCGGGGATCGGCCCGCCGATGAGATCGCCCAGGACCTCGCCGAGGCGATGTTCAAGGACTATGGCAGCCAGAAGTCCGAGCTGGGCTTCGTGGCTCGGGCCCCCGACCAGCGACGCGCACTTTGGCAGCGGCTCCAGCTCACGCCTCGCGGCATCGACCGTGAGAACGTCGAGATGCTCCACCGCACCCACATGGGCGTCGACAGCGACTATGCCAACGTCCTGTTGCACGGGCTGCGGACCGGCCTGGCCGACGGCTGGGGCGGCTCGATGATCGCCACCGAGCTGTCGGACGTGATGTTCGGCACGCCGTCCCCGGTCATGTCGACCGTGAACCTCGGCGTCCTCAAGGCGACCCACGTCAACGTCGCGCTGCACGGCCACAACCCGCTGCTGTCGGACGTGATCGTCCAGGCCGCGGCCGACCCGGAGCTGATCGCCCTCGCCCGCGAAAAGGGCGCCGAGGGGATCAACCTCGTCGGGCTGTGCTGCACCGGCAACGAGCTGCTCATGCGCAAGGGCGTGCCGATGGCCGGCAACCACCTGATGCAGGAGCTGATCATCATGACCGGCGCCCTCGAGGCGATGGTCGTCGACTACCAGTGCATCATGCCGGCCGTCACCGAGATCGCCCGCTGCTTCCACACGCAGGTCATCTCGACCGCCGACAAGGCCAAGTTCCCGGGCGCCGTGCATATCTCGTTCGATCCGGCCGAGGGCCTTGCCATCGGCCGCGAGATCGTCAAGCGGGCGATCGAGGCGTATCCGAACCGGAACCCGGCGCGGGTGCGCATCCCGGACGGCCCGGTGCCGATGATGGCCGGCTTCAGTGTCGAGGCGATCCTCGGCGCGCTGGGCGGCACGCCGCAGCCGCTCGTCGACGCCATCGCTGCGGGTTCGATCCGCGGCGCCGTGGGCGTCGTCGGCTGCAACAACCCCAAGATCACCCAGGACTACGGGCACGTGACGCTCACGCGCCGCCTCATCGAGAACGACATCCTCGTCCTCGTCACGGGCTGTGCCGCCGTCGCCAATGGCAAGGCCGGGCAGATGGTCCCGGATGCCGCAGCGATGGCAGGGCCCGGGCTCCGAGCGGTCTGTGAGTCGCTCGGCATCCCACCGGTCCTGCACATGGGCTCGTGCGTCGACAACACCAGGATCCTCGTCCTCGCCGCGGCCCTGGCCAAGCACCTCGGCGTCGACATCAGCCAGCTCCCGCTGGCAGGCGCCGCCCCGGAGTGGTACTCCGAGAAGGCCGTCGCCATCGGCGCCTACGTCGTGGCATCGGGGATCACCACGGTGCTCGGTGTCCAGCCACCGATCTTCGGCAGTGACAAGGTCGTGGACCTGCTCGCCAACGGGCTCGAAGGGGTCGTCGGGGCGAAGTTCGCGGTCGAGCCCGATCCGGAGAAGGCGGCGATCCTCATCCGACGCCACCTGGAGGAGAAGCGGCGAGGGCTCGGGTTGCCGTTCATCGAGCCGTCCACCATCAATGCGCCCGTCGCCGAAGCGGTCGGCGCCTGACCATGACACCGGCGCCGGCGCCGCTCGAGCCCGATCGCGACGAGGGCATCCGCATCGTCGTGACCGGCAAGGGCGGCGTCGGCAAGACCACGATCAGCGCGGCGCTCGCCAGGCTGCTCGCCCGGGAAGGGCGCCGCACCCTTGCCGTCGACGCGGACGCGCAGCTCAACCTGGCGGCCGCATTGGGGATGCCCCGGGACGTGGCCGAGACCCTCGTCCCGCTCTCCCACCACCACGACTACATCGCTGAGAAGACCGGCGCGCGACCCGGTGACGGGTTCGCACCGCTGATGCGACTCAACCCGGACGTAGACGACGTCGTGTCCCGTTTCGGTCAACGCGCGCCAGATGGTGTTCGGTTCCTGGCGATGGGCACGTTGTCGGGCGCCGGTGGCGGGTGCCTGTGCCCGGAGAACACGCTGCTCGCGGAGACCGTGCGCGCCATCGGCCTGCGGGAGGGCGAGACGATCGTCCTCGACACGCAGGCGGGGGTGGAGCATTTCGGGCGTGCGATCGCCCGAGGGTTCGGCCACGCCGTCGTGGTCACGGACCCGACCTACAGCGGCATCGGCGTCGCGCTCGCCGCGGCGCGCCTCGCGCGCGACCTCGGGATCCCGGGCGTCCACCTCGCGGTCAATCGTGTCCGGATCCCGGACGATCGGCGACGCGTGCGAGCGGACATCGAGGCGCGGGCCGACGGCATCGTCTTCGACTCGTGGACGTGGCTCCCCTACGACGAGGCCGTCCTTGCTGCCGAGCCGTCCGTGGAGACCCTCCTCGCGGACCCGCGGATGCCCTTCCTCGTCGCGGTCCGCGCCCTCGCCACCACCCTGACGAACGATCGGACGGAGGCCGCGTCATGAAGGTCCTCATCATCGGTTCCGGCCCGGCCGGCATCGTCGCCGCCGAGGAGATGCGGGCCGCGGATCCGACCATCGAGCTCGAGATGGTCACCCAGGAACCGTATCCGCCCTATTCGCCCCCGGCGATGGCCGATCACTTCCTGACCGGCCGATCCGAGCCCCTTTACTGGAAGGGTGCCGACGTCTGCGAACGTCTGGGGATCGCCTACCGAAGTCCCGCCCGCGTCGCGTCGGTCGATCCTCACGGGCGGACGGTCGTCCTCCACGACGGCACCCGCCTCGGCTGGGACGCGTTGCTCATCGCGAGCGGCAGCCGACTCCACGCGCCGATCGAGGGCGCCGATCTGGCCGGCGTCCACGACTTCAAGTCGCTGGCGGCCGCCGAAGCCATCATCCGCCGCGTCCGACGTCGGGAGGCGACGACCGCGCTGATCGTCGGTGCTGGATTCATCGGGATGGAGATCGCCCTGCTGCTGGCGGATCTCGGCGTCCGGGTCGCCATCGTCGGCAGGCGGACCTGGGTCATGCCGCGGATGCTCGACCCGGAAACGGCCGAGATCGCGGGTCGATCCATGGTCGCGCGCGGTATCGAGCTGCGGCTCGGGGTCGAGGCGACCGGGTTCGTCGAGCGTGACGGCGCGGCGGCCGGCGTGCGGCTCGCCAGTGGCGACATGCTGACCGCCGATCTGTATGTGGCGGCCACCGGGGTGAAGCCCAACATCCGATTCCTCGCGGGTTCCGGTGTTGCGACGGACTGGGGGATCGCGGTCGACGACCACCTGCGCACGAACGTCCCAGGGGTCTGGGCGGCCGGTGACGCAGTCGAGGCGTCGGACCGGGCGACCGGCAAGGCGTTCGTCCACGCCATCTTCCCCAACGCCGTCGACCAGGCCCGCGTCGTGGCCACCAACATCCTCGGCGGCAACCTCGCCTACCCCGGCGCCGAAAGCATGAACAGCCTCAAGCACCTCGGTCTGCCGATCATGGCCGTCGGGGCCATGGAGGGGAACGATGAGCTTCGCTGGCGCGACGGCGACGCGCTGCGCAAGGTCTTCCTCGAGGGCGGGCGGATCGTCGGCTTCCGGTTCGCCGGCGAGATCTCCGGTGGCGGGCTCCTCCGCTCATTCCTGCTCCGCGGCGAGGACGTCCGTCGGTTCGGGCGGCGCCTGGTCCTGCCGGGCTTCGGGATGAGTCAGGTGGTCCTGCCAGCAATGTCTCTCTGAACGGCGCTTACCTGGAGACGTCGCGGCGGCGGATCCCCCACGCACCGAGCGCGACCCCACCGACCCCGATGACGAGGCAGGCGGCGATCCCGACGGGATCCCAGACGCCGATCATCGGCTGCCCGAGGTGAGCGGTCAGGGCGAGCTGGTGGATCACGTCGGGCAGCTTCAGGGGCGGCGCCAGCAGGTCGATCAGGTACGTCGCGACGACCACGAGCGCGGCCACCTCGGCGGCGAGCGACGTCCGCCACAGACCGCCGACGGCGACACCGATGCCGACGATCGCGACGGCGTAGATGCCGAGCACGGCTGAGCCTACGACCGCCCCCCCGGCCGCCACGCCGCCGGATGCCGCGCCGAGGCCGATCCCCGCCGCGAACAGGACGGACATCACGACGATCGCGAGGATCGCCGAGAGGCCGCCGGCCACGACCCAGCGGGCACGACCCAGCGGGCTGGCGAGGACCTCCTCGAGGCGACCGTCGGTCTCGTCCGAGGCCCACTTCGAGACGAAGGTCGCGGCGGCGAACCCGGCGGCGATGAAGAACAGCTCGACGTACAGCTGGAGGAAACCACTGGCCGACGCGAGGTCGAAGTCAGGGAAGATCGTGGCGAAGGTCTTCAGCAGATCGGGGCTCCTGCTGATCTCGTCCGCCATGGGCCCGACGAGCGATGCGAGAAGCGCTCCCATGATTCCCAGGCCGATCCCCCACGACAGGGCCCGAGGCAGCTGGTCCCCGAACGCCCGGCTGGTCGGCCCGCGGACCCCGAGGACGTCGCCCGGCAATCCGGGAAGGGCCAGGCCGGCGGTGACCCCCAGGTCTCGCCGCATGAACAGCTCGACCCCGATCACGAGGAAGGCCGCGGCGCCAAGGCCGACGAGCGCCAGTCCCGCCCAGTCGTACTCGCCGACGAGGGCGATGTGATCGGCGGTCCAGCGGAACGGGCTCAGCGCCGCCACCGGTCCGAGGACGTCGAGGCCGTTGGCGACCCACAGGACCATCATGGCGAGGCCGGCCACGCCCGCGGCGCCCGAGCGGCCGAGGACCGGCGCCAGGGCGAACGCCAGGCCGCCGAAGAACAAGGCGATGAAGCCGACCCACAGGGCGAAGCCCACTGAGGAGAGGAGTGGGATCGGGTCGCCGAGCGCGGGGTCGCCGTACAACGTCGAGCTGACGGTGGTCATGGCCGCCAGGATCGCCATCGCCAGCCACAGCATCGTCAGGTGGGCGGCCAGCTTCTCGAGCGCGATCCGGCGCTTGCCGAACGGCGCGGCGGCGACGAAGTCGAGGCTGCCGCGGCTGGCCTCGCTGGCAAGCGTCGATGAGAGCGCCAGGATCGACCACAGGGCCGTGCCCATGGCGAAGATCGCCCCGTACTTCCAGCTCATGTACCCGCCCAGCGTGCCGAGCTTCTCAGGCTTCCCGAACAGGTTGACCATCGACGCGGGCATGCTCCCGATGAGCTTGTCGACCTCGAGACGCGCCGCCGGTGTCGGGAACACGCTGGAGATGGCGACACCCATCACGAGCGCCATCCCACCCAGGAGGCCGGCCGCGATGATGAAGGCGAGACGCGAATCGCGGATCGTCTTGCCGTAGATGCTGCCGAAGCCGTACAGCCGGCGACGAAGCGGGATCGGCGGATAGATCGCCGCGGCGGTCCGCGGGGTCCCGGCGCTGGCGGTCACGACCCGGTCACCTCGACCGCTGGGCGGTCGTACTGGGCGAGGAACGTCTCCTCCAGGGACGGCTCGCGGGACACGAAGTCCAGGAGCTCATAGCGGGCGGCGGCCCGGACGACCGGGGTGATCGGCCCACTCACCCGCATCCGCAGCACATGATCGTCGGCGCGCACGTCCGACACCCCTGTCAGCGCGGCGAACTCGGCCGCCGGGACGGGGCCGGCGAAGCGGAGCTCGACCTGGTGGTGGGCGAGGTCGCGCAAGGCGTCGACCCGATCGACCATGGCCAGGCGACCGTCGCGGATGATCGCGACCCGATCGCAGGTCTTCTCGGCCTCGGACAGGATGTGGCTGGAGAGGAAGACCGTGCTCCCGTTCGCGACCACGTCCCGCAGGAACTCGAAGAAGGTCTGCTGCACGAGCGGGTCGAGGCCGGACGTCGGCTCGTCGAGGATCAGCAGCTCCGGACGATGCTGGAGGGCGATGACGAGGCCGACCTTCTGCTTGTTGCCCTTCGAGTACTCCTTG
This sequence comes from Chloroflexota bacterium, assembly GCA_017881905.1. Taxonomy (GTDB): domain Bacteria; phylum Chloroflexota; class Limnocylindria; order Limnocylindrales; family CSP1-4; genus Chersky-267. Next base: position 4,702 of record JADGQI010000136.1, on the reverse strand, counting down.
AACTTGCGCGATGGATCGAGGTCGAACCGCTCGATCAACGACGCCTGGTAGGCCGGGTCGACGCCGCCGCGAAGGTTGGCGAAGTAGGTCAGGGTCTGGCCGCCGGTCAACCGGTCGTACAGCGTGAACTCGCCGGGAAGGTAGCCGACCCGACGGTGGATCGCGACCGGATCGATCGAGGAGTCGATGCCGAAGACCAGGGCGCGCCCGCTCGTCGGCCGGATCAGGTCGAGCAGGACCCGGATCGTCGTCGTCTTGCCGGCGCCGTTGGGGCCCAGGAAGCCGAAAACCTCGCCCTGCTCGACGTCCAGCTCGACGTCGATGATCCCGCGGTGCTCACCGTATGACTTGGTCAGCTTCTCGATCTGGATGATCGCCGTCATTCCGACCCCTTTCGTTTGTCGTCGCGACGGACGCGAGGTCCGGACCCTCGCCGGACCGACGCGTCAGGCCGAGACCGTTTCACTCTGGTCGGCCGGCGGTGGACCGACGGGGACCGGCCCGACCCCGCTCCGGCCCGCACGCTCCCCCAGGTACTGGTCGATCAGGATCGGAAGGACGTCCCGGATGAACACCGTCGCATCGTGGACTTCCTGGAGTCGAGCACGCGAGCGCGCGGATCGTTCGGTCGTTGCGGCGAGCCCCTCCTCCGTGATCTCGACGAGCCTCGCGTACGCAGACCCGGCGCCGCGCAGGATCGTGTCGAACGTCCCGGGCGGAGCGCTGAAGTACTCGCGCCGATCGCCGCGGCGACGGACCCGACGGATCATGCCGACCGTGGACAGGAACGCCGCCGCGCCGCTGATCGCGCCGCGGCTTGCTTGGAGCGACTCGGCCAGCGCCGCAGCCGTCTGCTCGGGCGGCTCGCAGATGAGGAGCCAGGCCCACAGCCGACCGGCCATCGGCGTCATCTTGTACGAGCCCATGTAGTGGCCCATCGCTTCGACGAAGGCGGCCTCGCGGTCGTTCACGCCCCAACGATAGGACTGTTTGTATTTTCAGGCAATACTGAATCATTCGAACCTCTGGGCGGACGGTCGGAGCGATCCGGCCGGGTGGCCCATCGCGATAGGCCACCCGGACCTGTCTGGGGTCGCGACGGGACCTGTAGAGTCGAGCCATGTCGACCCATGCCTTTCGCACCCTGTCCTTTCGCCCCGTCCGCACCGTCCTGGCTGCCCTGGCTGCCCTGGCGGTCGTCGCGACCCTGGCCGGTTGCGGCGGAGCTGGAGCGACCGCGAGCGCAGCCCTCACGACGTCCGGGGCGTGGGCTCGCCCTGGCCCGGTCGGCGGCGAGACGGCCGCCTACCTGGTGATCGCCAACGCGGCGGGGACGGCGGACACGCTCATCTCGGCCACGAGCCCCGACGCGGATTCGGTCGGCCTACACCAGACGATGACCGATGCCTCCGGGATGACCGGGATGCAGCCGATGACCGGGATCGACATCCCGGCCGGCGGCAGCGTCACCCTCGAGCCGGGCGGCACGCACCTGATGGTGATGGGCCTCGCGAAGGACCTGGCCGCGGGCGGCACGCTCGATCTCGAGCTCCACTTCAAGAATGCCGGGACAGTCACGGTCAAGGCCCCGGTCAAGCAGCCCTGACATGACCCAGCGTTCGACCTCGACCGCGACGAGTGACGAGGCCAGCCGCGTGCTGGATGGCGGATTCCGTCTCGTCGTCGTGCTCGCGGCCGTCTTCGGTGTCCTGGTCGTCGCGTCTGGCCTGTGGGGCCGGCCCTCGTCGGCGGGCACGGCAGCGACCGCGTCGCCGAGTCCATCCCTTGCCGCCTCGTCGGCGACTCCTGGATCGTCGGCCGACGTGACCGCGTTGCTCGCGCGCGGCGCGGTCGCCGCCCCGCCGATCGAGCTCACCGACCAGGATGACCGGCCGTTCTCGCTGGCGTCGCTGCGCGGGTCGCCTGCCTTCGTGTTCTTCGGCTATACCCATTGCCCGGACGTCTGCCCGGCGACCGTCGGGACGATCGGGAAGGCGATGGCGGCGTCCGACCTCGGGGCGCGCGCGGTGTTCGTGACCGTCGACCCGCAGCGGGACACCGCGACGTGGCTGAAGGAGTACGTGACGTACCTGCCGGCCGGGTTCGTGGCCCTGACCGGAACGGAGGACCGGATCCGCGCGACCGCCGACGCCTGGGGCGTGCGATACGCCCGGGTCGAGACCGGCGTCGCGAACGGCTACTCCATGGCCCACACCGCGGATGTCTACCTGGTCGACGCCGCCGGCTCCCTTCGGGCGACCTTCCCGTTCGGGACCGAGGCCGACACGATGGCGGCCGTCCTTCGCACGGTCGTCGCGGAGAGCCCATCGGGTGTGCCGCCGACGGCCACGACCGCGCTGGCGCCCACGCCGGCCCCATCGGTCGGGGCGCCGACCGCGAGCGCGCCCGACGCGATCGGGTCAAGCGCCGTCGGCCTCGACGTCACGGTCAGCTCGACGTCGATCTGGTCGGGTCCAGCGAGCCCGGTCATCCTGTCACTGTCGATCGCGGGCGTCCCGGTCGACGACCCGGGCCTTCACCCATCGGTGCAGCTGCTGCCGGCGACCGGCGAACCGACGGGTAGCGCGGTCGAGGCCGTCCCGGTCCGACCGCCCGGGGTCCCGAAGGTCTCCTACGTGGCCAACGTGACGATCCCGCAGCCGGGGCCGTGGCGGCTGTCGGTCACGGCTCCCGTCGGGTCGCGGCAGGCCGCCGGCACGGTCGACGTCGTCGCCCTCGATCCGGGCTCGACCGCGTCGATCGGCGCTGCCGCACCGACCGCCCATACGCCGACGCTGACCGATGTCGGCGGGCTGGCCAAGGCGATCACGACCGACCCGGCACCCGATCTCCGTCTGTCACAGCGGTCGACGACCGATGCGCTCGCGGATCATCAGCCGTTCGTGCTCGTCATCGACTCGACCAAGTTCCGGGTCTCGCCAGCCTGTGGCCGGGCGATCATCATGGCCCGCTACATGCTCGACCGCTGGCCGCAGGCCGGGTTCATCCACCTCGAGCCCTACCACTACTCGGTCATCACGGACACCCCGGTCCTCGACGGCACGCTCGCCGACCCGACCCTGACCGATCCGGCCGCGGCGTGGGGGATCGGCGGCGATCCATGGGGTCCCCGCTCGATGCCGTGGGTCTTCGTCATCGACGGGAGCGGGGTCGTCCGGGCGAAGTACCAGGGCGTGATGGGCAGCGACGACGTCGACGTGATGATGTCGCTCATCGAACAGGGCGGCTGACGCCGTTCGGCCCGCCGAAACGGGCCGAATGTCACCTCTCGGGACATAGGTCCGGCCGTCACCATCGGGCCATGGATACCAAGTCGCAGGATCCCCTGCTCCCCGCCGATCTCGTCGATCCATCCCTCTCCCGTCGCGGGTTCCTGCGCGGTGCCGCGCTTGCCGGGGGCGGCCTCGTCGCCGTCGGTCTAGCCGCCTGCGCACCGACCGCAGCGGGCTGGACCTATGGTCCCGTCGTGACGCCGGGCGCCGCTGCGGCAGCGTCGGCTGCAGCGACCGTGGCCCCGGCGGCCTCCTCCAGCCCCGCGGCGCACTCGATGGCTCCGAGCGCGGCGCCGTCCGCGGCCGCCTCGGCCTCGCCCGCGGCGGGTGGCCCGATCCCGGCCGGCTGGAGCGCCCACGACGTCGCGGCCCGCGAGGTCATCCGGCGCTACCTCGGCGACCTCGTACCGGCGCTCAAGGACATCTACGGCCCGGTCGCGTTCGCCAAGATGGCCGAGATCCTGGGAGCCGCCGACGACTACCCGCAGCTCAAGGAGAAGCCCGCCTTCGTCCAGGTCCCGCAGCTCTTCCTGCAGGATGCGCTCCAGCCGCTCAAGCCGGAGCTCGACGGCGACACGAAGGTCTTCAAGCTGACCATCGACGCGATGGAGCACAAGATCGACGAGCTCCTGCCGCCGGTCGCCGCCCTCGGCTACAACGGCCAGTGGCCGGGCCCGACGATCCGGGTCACGCAGGGCGACAAGGTCCGGGTCCTGTTCACGAACAACCTGACCGAAACGACCGGCGTCCATTTTCACGGCGTCGAGTTCGACGACTTCTTCCAGGACGGTATCCCGTTCGTGACCCAGCTGCCGATCACCCCCGGCGAGACGTACACCTACGAGTTCGTGGCCAAGACGGCCGGCTCCCTGATGTACCACTCGCACCACAACGCGACCGACCAGGTCGGGCGTGGACTGCTCGGGGCGTTCATCGTCGACCCCAAGCCGGAGCCCGTGAAGTACGACCGGGAGTACGTCTGGATCTCGAACGACGAGCTCGGCGGGTTCACCATCAACGGCCACGGGTTCCCCGCGGTCATCCCGGTGCTCGCGGCCAAGGACGAGACGGTCCGGATCCGGTTCATGAACGAGGGGATCATGATGCACCCGTGGCACCTCCACGGGATGACGATGCGCGTGATCGCCCGTGATGGCCATCCGCTCGGGAGCGCCGCGTTCACCTGCGACACCCTAGGCGTCAACCCGGGCGAGCGCTACGACGTTCTCATCGATGCGAAGACCCCCGGCGTGTGGGCGTTCCACTGCCACATCCTGCCCCACGTCGAGGGGACCAACGGGATGTTCGGGATGGTCAATACGCTGATCGTCGTCCCGGAGAAGGCGCACGTCGACGCGATCGTGACCGCGCTGCTGGCATAGGCGGCGTCTGGGCTCAGGACCGGCGGG
>JADGQI010000024.1 GCA_017881905.1 Chloroflexota bacterium | reverse complement strand
TGGCGCTCACCGGGGTGGCGCCGGATGGGTCGAGGCACTTGATTACCGAGCCCGACTACGTCATGTCGACGTTCAACGGCACGGTGCTCAGCTGGCTCGAGGCAGCGGTTATCGGAGCTCCTGGGCAGTAGGAGCCGGACCAGACGAGCCTTGTCTCCGGCCGGGTGGGGCAGTGAAGCCGGCAGTTCCGGCGCGTGACATTCGGCGCTTGCAGGAGCCACGAGGCTTCGCCCGGGGCCCATTTGGGCCCCAACCACAGCCCGCGCCGTTCGGCTTGCTGCATCCGAAGCTGGCGAATCGGCCCGAAGACGATCTGACCGAAGTTGGAGCCGCCTCAGGGATTCGAACCCTGGACCTGCGGTTTACGAAACCGCTGCTCTACCACTGAGCTAAGGCGGCGAAAGAACGAGGTAGCGGGTTACGAAACAGCTGCTCTACCGCTGAGCTATGTCGGCGCGAGCGCGAGTATAGGCGATGGCCTCCGACCGCGGCCCGCAGGCGTCCGTTCCGCCTCAGTCCGCGGTGACCGCGGTCAGGTTCATCGTCAGAAGCACGCCCGGTTTGGGGAGCTCGCGGACGCCGATCACGGTCCGGGCCGGTCGGTGATCGCCGATCCTCTCGACAGATGCTGCATTCATCGCGTCGAAATCGGCCATGCTGGCCGGCCTGCTGAGCGAGGTCCTCGGCCTCGGCGGCTGACGACGTCTCGGACGCATCTCCCGAGCAGACGCGCCGTGGATGGCGTCACCGAACGAGGCCCGCGGGGCTAGACTCGCGACCGGAACCGTCAGTGAGGAGCCGTCCCATGCGGGCTCGCGTCCCCGGCGTCCTCGCGTCGATCGTGCTCGTCGTGACCGCGTGCCAGGGTGCGGTCACGACTCCACCGACGAACGTCCCCACGGAGCCGCCGGCCATGGCAACGGCATCGGCACCTCCGACCGCCACGCCCGCGCCCACCCCGGTCGACTACGACGCCCTCTTGTACGGAGCGAAGTACGACCCGGCGGCGGGCACGCCCGGCGGAAAGGTCGTCATCGGGGAGTGGCAGGCGGCGACACAGCTCGATCCGTGGTATTCGAACGCGTTCGTCAACTCGGAGGTCTTCGCGTCGACGATGCGGACGCTCCTTCGTGTGACCGCAGACGGGCACTGGCAGCCGGATCTCGCTGCCGACCCGATCACCTACGGGACGAGCGTCGCCAAGGATGGCAGCGGCTCGGGCTTCACCGTCCACGTGACCCTCAAGCCGGACCTCAAGTGGTCGGATGGGCAACCGCTGACCCTCGACGACTTCAAGTACACGTGGCAATGGGTGAACGACCCTGCCCAGGTCGGGTTGACCCCGCTGGGCTTCGAGGAGATCGACCGGATCGACGTCGCCCCCGGCGGGCTGTCCGCCGACATCCACTTCAAGGAGGCGTTCGCCGGCTGGCTCGGGGCGGTCGGGGGTAACACGATCATGCCGGCGCACTACATGAAGACGATCCCGATCAAGGATGCCGCGGCGAGGTCGTATCCGCTCAGCCCGGAGATCGCGAAGGCGCCGACCAGCGGTCCGTTCAAGTATGTGACCGCGAACGCCGACACCATCGAGCTCGCCCGCAACGACCAGTGGGCCGGCCCCTCCAGTGCTTGCGCCGGCAAGGCCTGCCTCGACGCGGTCACCTACAAGTACTACCCGAACGACAAGGAAGGCGAGATCGCGGCGTTCCTGACCGGGGACGTGGATGTCGCGCTGTCACTGGTCCAGGCCGACTACGACGCGATCAAGGAGGTCGATCCCGCGATCGGCAAGGCCCTCCTCCAACCTGGCTGGTTGTACGAGCACCTCGACATGAACGAGGCTGGGCTGGGCAAGGGCAACGGGCATCCGGCGCTCCGGGACCCGGTCGTCCGGAAGGCGATCGCCCAGGCCATCGACAAGCCGGCCCTCTGGTCGACTGTCTTTCCCGGTACTCCCGTCGCCGACAACGACCCGTGCACCAACGCCACTCCGACCAACTACTGGCGGCTGCCGGACGCGGTCTGTCCGACCTTCGATGTGGCCGCCGCGAACGGCGCGCTCGACGCGGCGGGCTACGTCAGAGGTCCGGACGGCGTCAGGATCGATCCGAAGAGCAAGCTGCCGCTCGTCTTCGAGAACTGCACGCTGAGTGGATTCCGTCAGCTCGAAGCGGAATCGCTCGCGAGGTCCCTCGACGCGATCGGGATCAAGCTCGACCTCGAGTATGTCGATGGGTCGACGGTGCTCTTCGCCGGCTGGTCGGACGTCAAGGCGGATACGAAGTGCAACCTGTCGCACGGCACGTACGACCTTGCCGAATTCGCCTACGTCCTGAGCTTCGACCTGTACGGGGACTACTACTACGGCTATCACTCAGAGCAGATCCCGACCGAAGCGAACAAGGGCAACGGCTACAACTCGCTCCGATTCGCGAGCCCGCAGATGGATGCGGCACTGGACGTCCTTGGCAAGGCGATCGATCCGGCGAGCCAGGTCCAGGCCGCGTACGCAGTCCAGCAGGTCTACGTGGATCAGATCCCGGAGATCGCCCTGTACTACCGGAACGAGGTGCGCGGCGTCGCCGCGAAGCTCCGTAACTTCTTCAAGAACCCGTCGACCTCGTCCGACATGTGGAACATCGAGGACTGGTGGCTGGCTCCCTGATCGCCCGTTCCGGTTCTGGACGGTAGGGTCCACCTATGCGCGTCTGCCCGTCGTGTCGCACCGACAACCCGGCCCGGGCCAAGTTCTGTTTCGAGTGCGGCCGTCGTCTCCCGCAGGCCCCGATCGAGGCCACCGAGCCGCGCGATGCGCACGACTCACGGCGGGTGGTGACCGTCCTGTTCAGCGACATCGTCGGATCGACGGCGCTGGGCGAGGCGCTCGATCCGGAGACGCTGCGGGTCGTCATGACGAGGTACTTCTCGACGATGGAGGCGGTCCTCGAACGGCACGGCGGGACGGTCGAGAAGTTCATCGGCGATGCGATCATGGCCGTCTTCGGGCTGCGAGCCATCCACGAGGACGACGCCCTCCGAGCCGTCCGGGCGGCACTCGAGATGCGGGATTCCCTGGCGGAGCTCAACGCCGAGCTCCAGGCGACGCGCGAGGTGACGATCGCGACACGGACGGGGGTCCACACCGGCGAGGTCGTCGCGGGCGACCCCACGGCGCGCCAGACCCTCGTGACCGGGGACGCCGTGAACACTGCGGCGCGCCTCGAGCAGGCCGCAACCCCCGGGGAGATCCTCGTCGGTGACATGACCTGGCGGCTCGTCAGGGACCGGATCACCGGCGAGCCGGTCGCGCCGATCGGTGCCAAGGGCAAGGCAGAGCCGGTGCCGGCGGTCCGTATCCTTTCACTGCGACCGGAGACGGACCAGAACGAGCCGTCCGGCGCGCTGATCGGTCGCGATGCGGAGCTCCACACGCTGTATGCGGCGCTCGAGCGGGTCGTCGCCGACCGCCGGGTGTCGCTCGTGAACGTCGTCGGGCCCGCCGGCGTCGGCAAGAGCCGATTGGTCGGCGAGTTCCTCGCAGGTGCGTCCGTGCAGGCCAGGATCCTCCGCGGGCATTGCCTGCCGTATGGCGAGGGGATCACCTACTGGCCGCTCCGCGAGGTCCTCGGCATGGCCGCCGGGATCCTCGATAGCGACCTCTCGGCGGAGGGCGTCCAGAAGCTCGTCGACCTGATGGGCGACGCGGAGGACGGGTCACTGGTCGCGGCTCGGCTCGCCAGCGCCATCGGACTAAGCTCCGAACCCGTCCGCCAGGAGGAGGTCTTCTGGGCCGTTCGTCGGGTCCTCGCCGCCCTCGCCTCCCGACGACCCCTGATCGTCGTGATCGAGGACATCCAGTGGGCGGAACCGACCTTCCTGGAGCTCATCGACCAGGTCGTCGACCACGGCCAGGGCGTCCCGATCCTGATCCTGTGCCCCGCCCGTCCTGTGTCCGCCGATGACGCTCCCAGCTCGGACCGACCGCGACCCGGGGCGATGACCGTGCTCCTCGAGGGGCTGTCGGACGATGCTGCAGCGGCGTTGCTCGACTCCATCCCCGGCGGGCCGTCCATCCCGGTCGGGCTCCGCGAGCGCATCCTGGCGAGCGCGCAAGGCAACCCGCTGTTCGTCCGGGAGATGGTCGGGATGCTCGTCGAGGACGGCCTGCTGGCGAGCGATGAGGGCACCGGAACGTCGATGATCGATGCCGATTCGGTCAGGATCCCGCCGACGATCCAGGCCCTGATGGCTGCCAGGATCGATGGCCTGCCGGTCGACGAGCGAGCCCTCGCCCAGCGTGCGTCGGTCATCGGACGGACGTTCGAGGAGACGGCCGTTCTCGAGCTGACGCCCCCGACCGGTCGGTCGGACGTCACGCGCTCCCTCCTGGCGTTGCTGCGTCGCGAGCTCGTCGCGCCGGAGCCGTCCGACCTCACCGTCGTCGAGGCGTACACGTTCCGCCACATCCTCATCCGCGATGCCGCCTATGACGCGCTTCGCAAGACGGACCGAGCGGAGCTTCACGCGCGTTTCGCGGACTGGCTCGAGCGAGCCGCTGGCGATCGCCTGATGGAGTTCGAGGAGATCCTCGGGTACCACCTTCGTGAGGCGTACCGGTATCGGGTCGAGCTGCGGGAGGCCGGTTCGCTCACCGAGGAGTTCGGGTCGCGGGCGGCCGCGTATCTGCACGCCGCTGCACGACGAGCTCGGGACCGCGGCGACTCCGAGGCTGCCGTTCGGCTCTATCACGGCGCGGAGGCCCTGCCCATACGCGATCCCGTCGAGCTCGCGACCCTCCGTCTCCACCACGGTCTCGCCCTGCTCGACGTGGGGCAGCTGGCCGAGGCCCGGCGCGTGACCGACGACGCCCTTGGGCTCGCGGTCGAGGCCGGCGATCGACGCGTCGCGGCGCGGTCCCGCCTCCTTCGCCTCGACATCTCGCGAGCCGACGGCTCGCTGGTCGCCCAGGATCCCGCGGTCGAAGCGGAGCTCGCCGCCGCCCTCCGAGACGCCGAGGCGTCGGGCGACCCGGGCGCCCTGGCCGACGCGTGGGGGGCGAAGAGCGGACAGTCCTGGCTGGTCGGTCTCGATTCGTCGGAGCGCGAGTTGCACACGGCCCTCGGGTTCGCCCGTTCGGGCGACGACCAGCGGGTGGTGCTCGACCTCGAGCTGAACCTCCTCGTCCACACGTTCGCCGGACCGATGCCGGTCGGCGAGGTCGTCGAGGCCGCCCGTGAGCTGGCAGCCCGGGCCGGCCCCTACTCGACGGTGCGCGCCGAAGCCGAGGAGGTCCTCGCCGTCAGCGAGGCGATGAGCGGGCGGTTCGACGAGGCGGTCCGCGTCGCTGAGCACAGCCTCGCGATCCTGGACGAGCTCGCCCAGGTCGGTACGCTCGTGAACGGGCGGACGTACCTCGCCTGGGTCCATCGCCTGTCCGGCGACCTTCCGGCCGCCGAAGCGGTCCTCCGCCGGGGCCTGGCTGAGGCGGTCGCAGTGGGCGATCGCAGTCTCGAGAGCTTCGTCTCATGCCGCCTGGCCGAGGTCCTCGTCAACCAGGACCGGTTCGACGAAGCGGAGGGCCCGCTCGCGGTCGCCGAGCGAAATCCCATCCGTCCCACCGTGTCGCGCATCCTGGGCGCGCAGGCGCGGATCCGGGCGCACCGCGGGGACGTCCGGGCCGAGCACGACGTGAAGGCGCTCCTCGCGCTGGTCGCCGAGATGCCATGGCCGAACGTCCAGACCGAGGCCTACATCGACGCCGCCTGGGCGATGGCGTCGCTCGGCGCGCGGTCGGTCGCGGAGCGATATGCCCGGGAGGCGCTTCGGCAGTGCGAAGCGAAGGGGAACGTCGCTCTCGCCGCGACGACGTCCGCGCTCGTGGATCGACTCGCAGACGACCCGGGCGGTAACGGCCACGCACTATGAACGGCGCCGACGATCACACCGCGTTGACGCGGCCGGCGTAGGCTGCCGGAGTCGGACGACCCGCACAGGCAGGAGGAGCCGTGAACCGTCATCTCATCCTCTTCCGGAGCGTCGTCGTGGCCACCGCCGCGATGCTCGCGCTCGCCTTCATCGGAGCGGCTCCGGTCGCCGCGGATGGCGGCCACGGGCCGCTCTACGGGTTCAAGCACCTGGTCGTGATCTACGAGGAGAACCATAGCTTCGACAACCTGTACGGGAACTGGGGGTCCGTCGGTGGGAAGCATGTGGTCGGGCGGTCGGATGCGACCTCCTCGAACACGAAGCAGGTCGCCCAGGACGGGAGCCGCTACGACTGTCTCCTGATGACCGACGTCAACCTGATGTCCCCGCCGCTGGCGCCGAAGTGCAGCACCTCCACGTTCACCTTCAGCAACGGTCTGACGACCGCCTATCCGATCTCGAACCGGCCGTTCGGGATCGACCCATACATCCCCGCGTCGGCGACGACCTGCCCGGATGAGGACCACCTGTTCAGCTTCCCGTTCGGGGTGATGAACGGGCTCGGCCAGCCGGGGGGTTGCACGCGCGATCTCGTGCACCGGTTCTACCAGGAGCAGTACCAGCTCGACGGCGGCAAGCAGGATCGGTACGTCACCGGGAGTGACTCCGCCGGCATGACGATGGGCTACTACGACACGCGGGAGTTGCCGATCTACGAATACCTCCACAACGGCAAGGCGCCCCACTACGTGGTCCTCGACCACTTCTTCCAGGGCGCGTTCGGGGGTTCCTTCCTGAACCACCAGTACCTCGTCGCGGCCGCCGCGCCGCCGTTCTCCGCCGGGACGCATTCGGTCCTCGACGCGAGCGGCTTCCCGAACGCGAGCTACCCGCTCTATCACACGACCGGCGTCGTGGACGGTCCGGTCACCCAGGCCTGCGGCCTGGCAACGACCGCCGCAGGCCTGGCCTGCGGCGACTACGCGGTCAACACCGTCCAGCCGTTCTACCAGCCGACGAGCGCATTCGGCGCCCGGATGCCGAACGTCGACGACACGACCAAGCCGCTGACGATCGGCGATACCTTGAGCGACGCCGGGGTGAGCTGGGCCTGGTACTCGGGCGGCTGGGACGATGCCGCCGGGGTCGTCGGCGGTCGCGGTTGGACGAACGGCTCGGGCCCGACCTGCGGCGATCCGAACTCGGTCGCGGCGCCACCCGACGGGGCTGGCAACGGTGGCTACCCGTATTGCCCGGACAAGTCGTTCCAGACCCACCATCAACCGCTCAACTACTACGCTCGATATGCGCCCGGCCAGCCGGGTCGCGCCCACCTCCAGGACGAGCAGGACTTCCTGTACGCCGCGGCGCACGGCCGACTCCCCTCGGTGAGCTTCGTCAAGCCGCTCGGGAACGAGAACGAGCATCCCGGCTACACGAGCGAGCCGAACGGGAGCGACCACCTGGTCGACCTGATCAAGGCGATCCAGCACGGGCCGCAGGGCAGGAGCACGCTCATCCTGGTCACCTACGACGAGTTCGGCGGGCAGTGGGACCACGTCTCACCCCCCGGGCTCGGGACGAAGGCGCGCTCCGGTCAGGCTGACCTGTTCGGCCCCGGGACGCGCGTGCCGGCCCTGCTCATCGGCAAGGGTCTGACGCGGTCGTCCGTCGACCACACGGTCTACGACACGACCTCCATCATGCGGACGATCGAGCAGCGGTTCGGGCTTGCCCCGGTCGCGACGCGTGACGCCGCGGTCAACGATCTCCATCGCGCGGTGGCGGCCGGTCGCCCGCGACCCTGATCGCCCCGGTCGCACGACGGAACGCCCCGGTCCACGCCGGGGCGTTCCGTCTTCGTCAGCCCCGGTCCTCCTGACGGACCGACCAGCTCGATCCGGTCGGGTCGTCGCGGACCTCGATCCCAGCCTCGGTCAACCGCTCCCGGACGAGGTCGGCGGTCGCCCAGTCGCGGGCGTCGCGGGCACGCGCTCGGATCTCGAGCAGGCTCTCCACGTACGGCGCGACCGCGTCGCGCGGATCGCGGAGCCCATCGGAGGCGGCCTCGCCGAAGCGGACAATCGATGAGCGGAAGGTCGACCTCGCGGCCGCGAGATCGGGGCTGTCGTCGCCCGCCCCCACCCGTCGTTCGATGGTCGCGTCGAGGGTCAGCAAGGCCGTCACCGCGGCCCGGACGTCCCGGTCGTTGAGAGCGGCGACGAACGCCCCCTCGAGGCGTGCGACCTCGTCCCTGAGCGAACCACCCGTGCCCTCGGTGGAGGCATCTCCACCGGTCGGCGCTCCGGCGAGCATCGCTCGGTCCGCGTCGATCATCGGTGCGGTCCCGTGGGCCAGGGACTCGGCGGTCTCGGCCAGGGCGGCGAGCGTGGTCGCCGTCCCGCTCGGCAGGACGGCACTCCGACCCGCCACCCGGACGGTCACGCCGCCGAGACCGAAGATGCTCGCCGACCCGTCCCCGAGGTCGATGACGAGCGCCGTGTGGCTGTCGACGCCGAGAAGGAACGCATCCTCCGGCATCGAGCGCTCGAGGACCCGCAGCCGGCGCTCGCCGATGTAGCAGAACCGGGTGTCGTGGTTGCCGCCTTCGGCGTTGTCGTAGTGCGGGACGACGGCCGCCCGCAACCCGGTCGCCGTCCCGAGCAGGTCGAGTCCGTCGAGCCAACGTGGCTCCTGACCCACCTTGTAGATCTCGTAGACCGGGATGGTCAGCAGCCCCGCGGTCAACGCGGCGGCGCTGGCCATGGTCAGGACGCCGCCATCGGCGAGCTTCGCCGCGAGCGCGCCGGGGATCGGACTGCCCGTCCAGTGGCGGAGCGCGTAGCTCGGGCTGCCCGGCCCCGCCAGCACGTAACGAGCCTCGCCCACCCTCGCAAGCGCGGTCGCCAGGTCCACCGGATCCACCTCGGCCGACCGGAACGAGGCGACGGTCATCGGGCGACCGATGCTCTCGGCGAAGTACCCGACGATCCGCTCGCTGATGTCGTCGGCGTTCTCCTGGAAGCCGTACGGCGTATCGATGACCGTGGCGGGCACCGGGCCGTCGGGCCCGAACCGCTCGAACAGGGCCCGGTGCACCTTGGCCATCGTGGGCGCGGTCTCGCCCGAACCCATGATCGTCAGGATCCGCGGTCCGCTCACGAGAAGAACCCGTCCCGGGCGCATGCATCGAACACATCTGCCAGTTCGTCCGGGTGCTGGGCGTGGATGTCGTGGTCGCCGACGAACCAGTGGATGCGACTCCGCCCGATGGCCCTGTCCGCGGCCGCGACCTCCACACGCTTCCGCGCGGTTCGATCGGCCTCACCCGTGTCCGCCGGGACCAGGAGGACCGGCACGCGGATCGCCCCGAAACGCTCCGACGGATGGTCCTCCCACAGGCCCCGCAGCACCTCGATGTGATGGTCGTAGGTCAGCCATGGCGCGATCGTGCCGTCGGGTCGGACCTCGAAGTTGGCCAGCGCGCCGCGGATCCCCGACTCCGGCCAGTCGGGGTGGCTCGCCCGCAGATAGCCCTCGACCTCGGTCAGCGGCCGGCCGACCAGCCGGGGCGGGGCGAGCGCGGTCCGGCACGCGTCCCAATCCGGGAAGATCGTGCTCGGTTCGAGCCAGCCGCCGTCGACGCAGACGATGCCGCGGCAGGTGTCGGACCGGCGGACGGCCAGCTCGAGCACGACGTTGCCGCCCCACGATTGGCCGGCCACGATCGGTCGATCGAGCCCGAGGCCGTCGATGACGGCAGCCAGATCGTCGGCCACGCGCGGCAAGTCATACCCGTGCTCCGGCTTCGACGACCGACCGTGTCCGCGCAGATCGACCGTGACGACGGGGTACGCGAGATCCGACAGGCGAACCGCCACGCCGTCCCACAGTCGGGCATTGGACGCCAGGCCATGGACGAGCAGGAACGTCGGCCGGTCCGCCCCGTCGATGCCACGCTCGGGGAGATCGTCGCGCGCCGGGTCCCATCGGTCGACGCTGAGCTCGACGTCGCCGTCGACCGGGATGCGCTCGGTCCTCATCGCCGGATGGTACGACCCCGCTCGTCGCCACCGGGCGTCACGGACACGAGGACCGGCGGCGCTCGCTCCGGGAGAGAGTGAGGCCGCCGGTCGGGAGATCCTCGACCGCGAAGGCGGTCGAGGCGTCGGGATCAGCTCACTGGCCGATGAACCAGTCCTCGATGTTCCACAGCTCGGTCGACGACGACGGGTTCCAGAGCAGGTTCTTGATCTTGGTGGCGTACCCGCGGACCTCGCTCCGGTAGTAGAGCGCGATCTCTACGTTGTCCTTGATGTACTGCTCCTGGACCTTGTGGGCCGCCTCGACCTGGTCGGCCGGCTTGAGCGCCGCCTTGAGGACGTTGAGGGCCGAGTCCATCTCCGGGTCGTCGAACCGGACCGTGTTGAAGCCGTTGCCCTTGTTGGCATCGGTCGGGATCTGCTCCGAGTGGTAGGAGTAGTAGTAGTTGCCGAACAGGTCGAGGGTCAGCGAGTAGCCGAACTCGGCCGTGTCGTACGTGCCGTGGTACGTGTTGCACTTCGTGTCGGCGGAGACGTCCGGCCAGTTCGCGAAGAGGACCGTCGTCGAGTCGACGTAGTTGAGGTCGAGCTTGATCCCGATCTGCTGGAGGGACTTGGCCAGGAAGTCGCCACCCAGCGTCCGGAACCCGGTGTTCGAGGAGCAGTGCTCGAAGACGAGCGGGAGCTTCGACTTCGGGTCGATCCGGATCCCGTCCGGACCCTTCGTGTAGCCCGCTGCGTCGAGCGCCGCGTTGGCGGCGGCGACGTCGTAGCTCGGGCATTTCGCCTGGTCGTCCGGGAGTCGCCAGTAGTTGGTCGGGACGGCGTTGGTGCAGACGAGGTCGGTGCCGGCGGGTGCCCCGGGGAAGACCGTCCCGAACATCGCCTTCCGGTCGATCGCCTGGGCGATCGCCTGGCGGACCACGGGATCCTTGAGGGCCGGATGGCCGTGGCCCGGCCCCTGGCCCATCTGGTTGAGGTCGAGGTGCTCGTAGAGCCACGCGGGCGCGAGCAGGGCTCTGCCGAATGACGGATCGACCCCCTTGATCGCGTCGTAGTCGGTCTGGACGAGGTCGAGCGCGACGTCGACGTCGCCGGTCAGGAAGGCGGCGATGACGCCCTCCTTGTTGTCCGGGTAGTAGTGGAAGGTGACCTTGTCGAGATAGGCGGGATGGTCGCCGGCCTTCCAGTCGTCGTTGCGCACGAGGACGATCGTGTCGGACGTGGCGTTGTCGTACTTGAACGGGCCGTTCGTCGGTGACTTGGCGATGTCGGGGGTGAGGGGATAGGACTTCGCCGCCGCGTCCTTGATCGGGATCGTCTTCATCCAGTGCTCGGGCAGGAACGACGTGGCGAACAGTCCGTAGTAGCCGGCGTACGCCTCCTTGAAGTGGACGGTCGCCTTCAGGCCGTCGCTCGATACGTCCATCCTGTCGATGGAGTCCCAGCCGGCCGTCGTCACGCCGACCTGGGCCGGGTCGAGGACCCACTTCCAGGTGTATTCGAGGTCGTGGAGCGTGAGCGGGACGCCGTCACTCCAGAGCAGGCCCGGCTTCAGCTCGAGGTCCATCTCGAAGCCCTTGCCGTTCGGGTCGACGCGGATCGACTGGTCGCTGAACTTCGGCATCTTGGCCGCGAGGTCCGGCTTCCAGTGGCCGTCGGCGGTCACCGTGAACAGGCCGCGCATCGTGGCAGCCAGCACGTAGGAGTTCGCCAGCGAGGTCGAGATGACCGGGTTGAGCTGGTTCGCCGCCTGCCAGTCGGCCACGACGATGCTGCCTCCCGGCGTGC
Organism: Chloroflexota bacterium; assembly: GCA_017881905.1. Classification (GTDB taxonomy): domain Bacteria; phylum Chloroflexota; class Limnocylindria; order Limnocylindrales; family CSP1-4; genus Chersky-267. Next base: position 3,414 of record JADGQI010000024.1, on the reverse strand, counting down.
CGGTCTCCGGCTGGTAGTCGTATCCGAACAGGATCTGCTCGAAGTCGAGCGGCGTGGGCGATGGGGCGGCAGTGGGTGGCGCGGAGCTTGCCTCGGCCCCCGGGCTCGGGGCGGTGACCGGCGAGCTCGAGGTCGAGGCGGTCCCGCACGCGGCCACGGCCAGCGCGGCCGCCGCGAGCACACCGACGATCTTTCTGTCCATCCGTATCGGGCCTCCGGAACCGTGGTTCGAGCACGGGCCGGGCGATGCGGAGGCCCGGTCCGTGCTCGGTTGGGAGTGAGGGGGCCCGGCAACCACCGGCTCCGATCGTCGTCGCGGTCCGTGAGCGCCGCAAGGGCCACCGGGCCGCGAGCCGATGAGACCACTCGGGCCGATGGGGCCACTCGTCGGTGTGGCGATGGGGACACCCGGCCCGGATGAACCCGGAACCCGTCGGATCGACTATCCACAATCGTGCCGATGTTCATCACCGTCCAGCTCGATCGCCAGAGCGACGTCCCGCTCTACCAGCAGGTCGAGGCTCAGATCCGCGCGGCCATCCACACGGGGCGGCTGCGTCCGGGTGCCCGGGTCCCCGGGATCCGGACCCTGGCTGAGGACCTCGGCGTGGCCCGGGTCACCGTCGCCGTCGCCTACGAACAGCTCGCCGCCGAGGGGTACCTCGACGCCCGGGTCGGCTCCGGCACACGGATCGCGACCGAGCTCCCGTCGCCCGTGCGGCCGTCCGTCCCGACGCTTCCGCCGGCCGTACGCGACCGTCCCCGAGTGGTTCGCCTCGACCTTCGTCCCGACGCGCTCCCGGACGGTGGCGTCCCGGGCGGCTTCCCCGTCGCGGCCTGGGAATCGCGCCTTCGGGCGGCGCGGCGGGAGGCAGCCGGCGCTCCGGTGGCCGGTCCGGCCGGGGTCGTCGAGTTGCGGGCCGCCCTGAGCGCCCATCTCGATGCCGGGCGAGCGACGCGGACCGATCCCCGCCAGATCGTCGTCGGCCACGGTCCGCGGGTCCTCCTCGCCGGGCTGATCGCGGCGCTCGACGCCGAGGGCGGCCCGAGTCGGATCCCGGTCCTCGGGTTGCTCGAGCCGGTCGATGCGGCCTTGCGCACGATCGCGAGGCGGAACGGCGCCACCACGCTGGACGTCCCGATCGACCGGGCGATCGTTCACGCCGCCGCCGGCGTGGTCCTCATCGAGGACGACCGGGCGGCGTTGCTCCGACTGGCCGGGTGGCGGCCAGCAGCGCTCCAGGGAAGCCTGGCCGTCGGTCGGATCGTGCTCATCGGCGGGCTCGGCCAGCTGCTGGTTCCCGGGGCGTCCCTCGGCTGGATCGTGGTGCCGAGAGCGCTCGCGGACGCCGTCGCCGGCGCCGTGAGCGACCTCGACGGGTCGCCATCCGCGGTCGACCAACGGGCGATCGCCGGGTGGATCGCGGATGGCGGGCTTGATCGGAGGGTCCGCCGGTTGCGCCACCTCCTTCGGTCCCGCCGGGCCGCGCTCGAGACGGCGCTGACGGACACGCTCGGACCGATCCTCGAGGTCGAACCCGCCGGTCCCGAGCCGATCCTGAGGGTCCGGCTTGCGCTCGAACCCCGGGCGAGCTCGGGCCTGGCTCTGGCAGCCAGGGCGGCGGGGCTCCTGATCGAACCGCCCGGTCCCGACGGTCGGCTCGACCTCGGCTACGCCGCGTTGGACGAGGACGGGCCGATCAAGGCGGCATGGCGCCTGTCGCAGGCAGTCGACGCCGTCGACCCGCGGGCTCGCCGCGCCGCGTCCGGCCCCGACCTCGTGACCACGCGGCCGTCGATCCGCGCCATCCCAGCCCGTCCCACGTCCGACGGCAGCGGGACCGGGTCGAGCCGATCGGTCGTGGTACCCGGCCCCGGTCGACTCGACGCGCTCGGTCGGGCGCTGGTCGGGCCGCGTGGCCCCGCGCCGGAGCCGTAGCCGGAACATCCCCGGCCGTCGACGCGTCCCACGGCCATGGACGTCGATCGCCTCCGCGCCGGCCGCCTGACCTTCGTCATCGCCGCGCTCGTGATCGTCCTCGGCGGATGCTCCGCAGGTTCGCCCGCAGGTTCCTCCGCGCCGTCACTGTCCGGCGCTCCGTCCGCTCCGTCGACATCGACGGCCGTGGCGACCGGGAACGTCAGCGGGATCGCGACCGCCGGTCCGGTTTGTCCGGTCGCTCGTGCGGGCGATCCTTCGTGCCTGTCCCGAGCGGTGGCGGGCGCCACCTTGGTCGTCAGCACGATCGGTGGCTCGGAGGTGACACGAACGACGACCGCCGCCGACGGGCGGTTCACGATCAGCTTGCCGCCGGGCGACTACATCCTCGCGCCGCAGCCGTTCAAGGGTCTGATCGGGCCCGCCCCGACCGTCCCCTTCACGGTCGGGTCAGACGGCTCGAGCACGCCGACCCCGATCCTCGTCGAGTACGACACCGGCATCCGCTAGCCTGTCGGCATGACCGATGCCGCGCTGCTCCGGGTCGCCCTCGTCCAGCTCGACGCCGGCCCGGATGTCGAGACCAACATCGCGATCGCGTCGAGCCTGGCCGATGAGGCGGCCGCTGCTGGCGCTCGCCTGGTCGCCCTGCCCGAGTACCTCCAGTACCGCGGTCCGGATGACGGCTATCGGGCGTCGGCGCGGCCGGTCCCCGGCCCCTGGACGGACCGGTTCGCCGCCGTCGCGACCCGGAACGACGCCTGGATCCTGGTCGGATCGTTGGCCGAGACCTCCGACGAACCGGCTCGCCCGTACAACACGAGCGTGCTGATCGCGCCCGACGGCTCGATCGCCGCGATTTACCGCAAGATCCATCTGTTCGACGTGGCCGTCGAAGACGGCCCGGTCGATCGAGAGTCCGACCGGGTGAGCCCAGGCGATCGAGCCGTCGTCGTCGAAGTCGACAGCATCGGGGTCGGATTGTCGATCTGCTACGACCTTCGATTCCCGGAGCTCTACCGCGCCCTGGCGCTGGCCGGGGCCGAGGTGCTGTGCGTCCCGGCGAACTTCACGGAGCGGACGGGGCGCGACCACTGGGAGGTCTTGCTCCGGGCACGCGCGATCGAGAACGGCGCCTACGTGCTGGCTCCCGGACAGGTCGGCGGACCGCCCGGTCAGCCGGCGTTCGGTCGATCGATGATCGTCGATCCGTGGGGGACGGTGGTCGCCCAGGCCTCGGATCGGGTGGGCATCGTGACCGCGGATTTGGACCTCGACCGGGTCCGTTCGATCCGGCGCCAGATCCCGAGTCTCGCTAACCGGCGTCCCGGCGCCACCGTGGTCCGCTGATCGAACGGCCGGGTGACGCCCGGAGGCACCACCCGGCCGCGGGTGGTCCCCGAGGACCCGGGGACGGATCGGGGGCTGGGGTCCCTCTCCGCCCGACGATGGTACGCCTGCTCGTCCAGCCGGCG
>JADGQI010000023.1 GCA_017881905.1 Chloroflexota bacterium | reverse complement strand
TCGGCAGGGCTGGAGTCGTAGCCGACGACCTTGATGCCGGCGGCCATCGCGGCCTTCAGCGCGGGAGCGATGGCGTCAGGGTCGGTCGCCGACACCACGATGGCGTTGTAGCCCTGGGTGGTGGCGTCCTGGATGAACGGGATCTGGTCGGCGGCGCTCGAGGTCTGGGCGCCGATCTGCTTGAACTGCCCGCCGAGTGCGGTGGCCGCGTCCTGGGCGCCCTTCGCCGCTGCGTCGAAGTAGGGGTTGTTGATCGCCTTCGGGATGAAGACGACGTTCGACCCGCCGGCCGCGGCGCTCGCCGGGGCGGACGCCTGGGTACTGGCGGCGGTCGACGGTGCCGTGGTCGGTGCCGTCGTCGGCGCAGCGCTCGGGGCGGCGGTCGAACCGCTGCTCGAGCACGCGGCGAACAACGCAGCCGTGGCGAACAGGGCGGCGATCCGCCCGTTCCGGTGCAGGTTCACTCGATATCCTCCTCTGTCATGGACTGACCGCCTCACCAGGGCCGATCGGGCCGGTCGACGTTCGTCGACCTCCGCGAGTCCGATCGATCGCTGACTTGACCTGATGAGCAAGGTTGGGGATCACCACCGAGACGATCAGCAGCAGGCCGACGGCGATACTCTGGATCTCGGCGGAGACACTGGTCAGGCGGAGCACGTTGCCGAGGATCGCCAGGATCAGCGCGGCCAGGACCACGCCCGGGATCGTCCCGCGACCACCGAAGATGTTGACTCCGCCCAGGAGCACGATCGTCACGACGGTCAGCGTCAGGCCCTGCCCGACATCCGCCCTGGCGCTCGCGAAGCGGGCCGTCAGGATCACGCCGGCGAGCGCCGCGACGGTGCCCGACAGGACGAACAGGAGCAGCTTGATCCGGGCCACGCGGACACCCGAGTAGCGCGATGCCGCGGCGTTCTTGCCGACGGCGTAGATCTGCCGTCCGACCCAGGTCCCGTGCAGGACGAGGCCGAGAACGACGGCCAGCGCGACGAAGATCAGGAGCGGCCACGGGAACGGCGTCCCGGGGATGGTCCCGAATCCGAAGTCGGTGAACCACTCGGGGAAGCCGCTGATGCCCTGCGGTCCGAGCACGATCAGGGCGAGGCCGCGGAACAGGGCGAGGGTACCGAGGGTCACGACCAGCGACGGCAGGCCCGCGCCCGTCACCAGGACGCCATTGAGCAGACCGCCCAGGGCGCCGATCACCAGGACCACGGGGATGGCCAGCTGGACCGGGACGCCCGCCGCGAACAGGAACCCGAGGATGGCGCACGACAGGCCGGCCATCGACTCGACCGACAGGTCGATCTCGCCAGCGATGATGATCAGGGTCATCGGCAGGGCCATGATCGCGACCTCGATCAGGGCGACGATCAGGTTGGAGAAGTTGCGCGCGGTCAGGAAGACCGGCGAGACGGTCGCCCCGATGGCGATCAGCACGATCACCATCACGAATAGCAGCGTCTCCCAACGCGCGAGCGAGCGGACGATCCCGGCTCCGGTCATGACGATCGACGCCGGGCGTTCGAGCGTTGGACCCGGCGCAGGAGGGCCGCATCGAGCCCGACCGCGACCAGGATCACGACGCCGTAGATCGCCTGGAGCCAGAACTGCGACAGGCTCAACAGGACCAGAGCGTTCGAGATGAATGCCAGGAACATCGCGCCGAGGCCGGCCCCGACGACCGTCCCCGACCCGCCGAAGATGTTGACGCCGCCGACGACCACCGCAGCGATGACCTGGAGCGTCACTCCGGAGGCGGCGGTCGCGTTGATCGTCCCGAACTCGAGTCCCCACAGGATGCCGGCGATCCCGCCGAGCATCCCGCAGACCGAGAAGACGACGAAGGTCACGACGCGCGAGTCGATCCCGAGGATCTCAGCGGCCTCCGGGTTGCTGCCGACGGCGTAGACCGATCGGCCGAGCGGGGTCTGGCGCAGCGCGATCGCCGCGATGACGACGATGACGATGGCGATCACCAGGAAGACCGGGACGACGCCGAGGATCGTGGCCCCGGCAGGGTCCGTGTAGCCCGCCGGCAGGTCGATCAGGGTCACCTGTTTGCCGCCGGCGACGAGGAACGCGAGGCCCCGGTAGATCGACAGCGTGCCCAGCGTGGCCACGATCGACGGCACCCGGAGGACAGCCACCAGGAAGCCGTTGACCATGCCCAGGACGAGCCCGAGCCCGATCCCGAAGGCCATCGCAGCCGGGACCGACAGGATCCGATGGGCGACGATGTCCGCCACGACGAATGCCACCAGGCCGATGACCGATTCGACCGACAGGTCGACGTTGCGGGTCAGGACGACCATGGCCTCGCCGACCGCGGCGATCGCGATGATCGAGGCCAGGACCGTGACCTGGGTGAGGTTCGTGATCGACAGGAACTGTGGCGCCTGGGTCGCGACGAACGTGCCCAGGAGGACCATGACGATGACCAGGCTCAGCTCGCGCTGGCGAGCGACCACGGTCAGCAGCCGCACGGTCGGACCGGGTCCAGCGGCGGGGCGCGCCGCCGCCAGCTCAGACACGCGGACCGTCCTCGACTGCGCCCGCGGCGCCGTCGTCCGAAGCTGGCACGCCGACCGCCCGGTCGTCCGCCTGGCCGGTCGCCGCGAACATGACCCGCTCCTCGGACGCGTCCGCACGGTCGATCTCGGCGGTGATCGCGCCTTCGTGCAGAACCAGGATCCGATCGGACATCGCCAGGACCTCGGGCAGGTCGCTCGAGATGAGCAGGATCCCGAGACCCGACGCGGCCAGCTCCGAGATGATCCGGTGGACTTCGACCTTGGCCCCGATGTCGATCCCGCGGGTCGGCTCGTCGAGGATCAGGATCCGCGGCTCGGTGGCCAGCCACTTCCCGAGCACGACCTTCTGCTGGTTGCCGCCGGACAGGTCCGAGACCGTCTGGTCGACGCCGGTCGTCCGGATCTGGAGCCGATCGGCATAGCGGCCGGCGATGGCTCGCTCGGCGGAGGCGCGGACGAACAGGCCTGGGAACATCCGATGCAGGATCGGCAGCGTCACGTTCGACGAGATCGAGAAGTCGAGCACGAGGCCGTCCTGGTGGCGATCCTCGGGGACGTAGGCGATCCCCGCCTGCATCGCGGCTGACGGACTCTCGAACCTGACGGGCTGTCCGCCCAGGAGGATCTCGCCTCGCTCCGGCCGGTCTACGCCGAAGAGGACACGCGCGACCTCGGTCCGACCCGCTCCGACCAGCCCTGCCATGCCGACGATCTCGCCGGCCCGGACCGAGAACGAGACGTCGTTGAACGTCTCCTGCCGGGTGAGGCCGCGGACCTCGAGCAGGACGTCGCCGACCGGTGACTCGACTTTCGGGAAGAGCGAGACGGCTCGTCCGACCATGTACCGGACGAGGTCCCCGGTCGTGAGCTCGGACGTCGCAGCGGTCACCACGTGACGGCCGTCGCGGAAGACGGTCGTCCGATCGCACAGCCCGAAGACCTCCTCCAGGCGGTGACTGACGAACAGGACCGCGACGCCCCGGTCCCGCGTCTGTCGGACGATCGTGAACAGTCGGTCGACCTCGTGGGCCGAGAGCGAGGCGGTGGGTTCATCGAGGATCAGGAGACGCGCCTCGAACGACAGCGCCTTGGCGATCTCGATCAGCTGCTGGTCGGCCATCGACAGGCCGCGGACGAGCGTCCCGGGATCGACCTTGACGTCGAGCTCCTCGAAGATCGACCGTGCCGCCCGACGCATCCCACCCCAATCGATGGTCCCGAGCCTGGCGCGCGGGGCGTGGGCCAGGAACACGTTCTCGGCGACGGTCAGGTCCGGGAAGAGCTGGGGCTCCTGGTGGACGACCGCGATCCCGAGCGATCGCGCGTGCGCCGGGCCGTGCAGCTCGACGACCTCCCCGTCGAGCCGGATCGAGCCGCTGTCCGGCTGGTGGACGCCGGCCAGGATCTTGACCAGCGTGCTCTTGCCCGCGCCGTTCTCCCCGACCAGCCCGTGGATCTCGCCGGTGAGCAGCTCGAGCGAGACGTCGTCGAGGGCCTGGGTCGCCCCGAACCGCTTCGAGATCCCCTGCAGCTCCGCTCGGCCCGGCGTCGTCCCGGCGTGGTCCCGGCCGGCGGGTGGCACGATCGCGGGCGTACCGCCGATCGGTCCGCTCGCGTCCGGGGCCGCGGGGCCGGTCACGATCCGATCCGGTCGGGCGAGGAGGACGTGCTCGGGTCGCTCTCGAGCCGTCGGGTCGGATCGGTCTCGGCGGCGGCGGGATCCGGGATCAGGCGGACGTCGATGCCGCGCCCGATGAGCTCGCCGACCATGTCCGCCGGCGCGGCATCGTCGGTCACGACGGCATCGATCTCCGCGGTCCGGCAGAACGTCGAGAAGGCGGCGCGTCGCCACTTGGTGTGATCGACGATCGCGACGACCTCGTGGGCCGCGCCCACCATCGAGCGCTTGATCTGGGCCTCCTCGTCGGTGGCATCGCTCAGCCCGGTCTCGATCGTGAACCCGGCGGCTCCGACGAAGGCCGTCTGGACGTTGATCCGCGAGAACAGCCCGTCGCCCAGCTGGCCGACGACCGACAGGGCCTCCCAGCGCACGCGACCACCCAGCATCAGGACGGTGATCCCGGGGTGTCCGGCCAGCTCGGAGGCGATCCGCAGGCCGTTCGTGATCACGGTCAGGTTCGTCCAGGTCCGCCGCCGCTTCAGATGGCGGGCCAGGTACAGGGCGGTCGTGCTGGCATCGAGGACGATGCTTTCCCCCTCCTGGACCCGGCCAGCCGCGGCAGCCCCGATCCGGGTCTTCTCGCCCGATTGGAGCCGTTCCCGGATGTCGAACGCGACCTCCGGGCCGTTCGCGTCGGGAGCGATCGCGCCGCCGTGGGTCCGGACGACCCGGCCGCTCGCCTCGAGCACCAGGAGGTCCTTCCGGATCGTGACCGAGGAGACCGCGAACCGCTCCGCGAGCACGCTCACCCGGGCGCGGCCGTGCTCCTCGACGATGCGCGCGATGCGATCCTGTCGCTCGCTCGCGAAGACGTCGCCGGACTGCCCGTCGAGGCGCACGTTGGGACTCCCTGCATCAGCGAAGGGGCCGAGGGGTTGCGATTGCGGAACACTAGTCGGAGCATTTGCGCACTGTCAAGAAGAAGATTGAAACCAAACGAAAGATGTGGCAAGGTGCATCCGTTAGCATGGTGCGGACGTTCGGAAGGGCCTCGAGCCACCGTCCGGACGCCGCGCCGACCGACCGGCAGACGGCGCATCATCGTGGCCCACCTCCTCCGGGCGACGACGATGCCGCCGCCCGCCCGGTCGGTGCCGGAGGATCACGCTCAAGCGCGACGGAGGCGACTCGAGTGAGCCAGGACCAAGCCATCGCTGCCGGCATCAGGTCGCTGCGGATCGAGCTCCCCTCTTGGGCGTTCGGCAACTCGGGCACCCGGTTCAAAGTGTTCGCCCAGCGCGGAGTGCCGCGCACGCCGTACGAGAAGGTCGACGACGCGGCGCAGGTCCACCGCTACACGGGAGCCGCCCCCACGGTCGCCTTGCACATCCCGTGGGACAAGGTCGACGACTACGCCGATCTCGCTCGTCACGCCGCGGACGCGGGGGTCGCTCTCGGGACGATCAACTCGAACGTCTTCCAGGACGACGACTACATGCTCGGGAGCGTCTGTCACCCAGACCCACGGGTCCGTCGCAAGGCCCTCGACCACCTCATCGAGTGCGTGGACATCATGGACGCGACCGGCTCGCGCGACCTCAAGCTGTGGTTCGCCGACGGGACCAACTACCCGGGCCAGGACGACATCCGCGATCGGCAGGACCGGCTCGCCGAGGCGCTCTCGGCGGTCTACGCGCGGCTCGGCCCGGACCAGCGGATGGTCCTCGAGTACAAGCTCTTCGAGCCGTCGTTCTACACGATGGACGTGCCCGACTGGGGGACCTCGTTCGCCCATTGCCTGCGGCTGGGGGAGAAGGCCAAGGTCGTGGTCGACACCGGTCACCATGCTCCGGGAACGAACATCGAGTTCATCGTCGCGCTGCTGCTCCGCGCCGACAAGCTCGGCGGGTTCGACTTCAACTCCCGGTTCTACGCCGACGACGACCTGATGGTCGGATCGGCCGACCCGTTCCAGCTGTTTCGGATCATGCACGAGGTCGTCCGCGCCGGCGCCATCGGCCCGGCGCGCGGGGTCGCGTTCATGCTCGATCAATGCCACAACATCGAGCCGAAGATCCCGGGCCAGATCCGGTCCGTCATGAACGTCCAGGAGGCGACCGCCAAGGCCCTGTCGGTCGATCGGGCGGGACTCGCGGCGGCGCAGAGCGCGGGCGACGTCCTCGGGGCGAACGCGGTGTTCATGGACGCCTACAACACCGATGTCCGACCGCTCCTCGCCGCCATGCGTGCCGCGGACGGGCTCGATCCGGATCCGATCGCCGCGTACGCGCGATCCGGCTACGCCGAGCGGATCGTCGCCGAGCGGGTCGGCGGCAACCAGGCCGGTTGGGGAGCATGAGTCTGGCGGACGACGACCCGGCGGTCGAGCAGCTGCTCGCCCGCTCGCATCGTCTCGGGGCGGACCCGCGCAACACGAACTACGCCGGCGGCAACACGTCGGCCAAGGGACGGGCGATCGACCCGGTCACCGGCGACCCGGTCGAGCTGCTCTGGGTCAAGGGCTCGGGCGGGGACCTGGCGACCCTCGCGGAGCCGGGGCTGGCCATCCTCCGCCTCGACCGCCTCCGGTCGCTCGTCGCGGTCTACCCGGGTGTCGATCGAGAGGACGAGATGGTCGCCGCGTTCGACTATTGCCTCCACGGACGTGGTGGAGCCGCGCCGTCGATCGACACAGCGATGCACGCCCTGGTCGACGCCGCCCACGTGGACCACCTCCATCCCGACTCCGGGATCGCCTTCGCGACCGCCGCCGACGGCGAGACGCTGACGGCCGATTGCTTCGGGGGACGGGTCGCCTGGGTGCCGTGGCGACGCCCCGGGTTCCAGCTCGGCCTGGACATGGCGGCGATCCGCGACGGGCAGCCCGACGCGATCGGCGCGATCCTCGGTGGGCACGGGATCACCGCCTGGGCCGATACGTCCGACGAGTGCGAGGCTCGCTCGCTCGAGATCATCCGGACGGCGGAGCGGTTCATCGTCGAGCGCGGTCGGAGCGAACCGTTCGGTCCGCTGCTGGCCGACCACGGACCGCTCCCCGCCGCCGAACGCCACGCCCGGGCGGCGGCCCTCCTCCCGATCGTCCGCGGCCTGGCGTCGACCGACCGGCCCCAGGTCGGCCACTACACCGACAGCGAGGTCGTCCTCGACTTCCTCGCCCGGTCGGAGCATCCCCGACTCGCCGAGCTCGGGACCTCGTGCCCGGACCACTTCCTGCGGACCAAGGTGAAGCCGCTCCTGGTCGATCTCCCGCCGACCGCACCGATCGACGCGGTCATCGCTCGGGTCAAGGAGCTCCATGCCGCCTACCGTGACGACTACGCGGCGTACTACAAGCGCAATGCGGACGCGAGCAGCCCGCCGATGCGAGGCGCGGATCCGGCCATCGTCCTGATCCCGGGGGTCGGGATGTTCAGCTTCGGGCCGAACAAGCAGACCGCGCGCGTGGCCGGCGAGTTCTACGTCAATGCGATCAACGTGATGCGCGGCGCCGAGGCGCTGTCGACCTACGCACCGATCCCCGAGTCGGAGAAGTTCCGGATCGAGTACTGGGCGCTCGAGGAGGCCAAGCTGGCCCGCATGCCTCGACCGAAGCCGCTCGCCGCCCGGGTCGCGTTCGTCACCGGCGCCGGGTCGGGCATCGGCCGGGCGATCGCCCTGCGCCTGGCCGCGGAGGGCGCCTGCGTGGTCGTGGCCGACATCGACGCCGATAGCGCCGCGTCGGTCGCTGCCGAGATCGGCGGACCCGACGTCGCGATCCCGATGACCGTCGACGTCACCGACGAGTCGATGGTCACCGCGGGACTCCAGGCCGCCGTCCTGGCCTTCGGCGGGGTGGACCTCGTCGTCAACAACGCGGGCCTGTCGATCTCGAAGCCGCTCCTCGAGACGACCCTGGCCGACTGGGACCTGCAGCACGACGTGATGGCGCGCGGGTCCTTCCTCGTCTCGCGCGAGGCGGCTCGGATCATGATCGAGCAGGGCCTCGGCGGGGACCTCGTCTACATCGTCAGCAAGAACGCCCTGTTCGCCGGGCCGAACAACCTGGCCTACGGCGCGTCGAAGGCCGACCAGGCCCACCAGGTCCGGCTCCTCGCCGCCGAGCTCGGCGCGTACGGGATCCGGGTCAACGGCGTGAACCCGGACGGCGTGGTCCGTGGGTCGGGGATCTTCGCCAAGGGTTGGGGCGCGGACCGGGCCCGGACGTACGGGATCCCGGAGGACAAGCTCGGCGAGTTCTACGCCCAGCGCACGCTGCTCAAGCAGGAGGTCCTGCCGGAGCACGTGGCCAGCGCGGTGTTCGCCCTGACCGGTGGCGAGCTAAGCCAGACGACGGGGCTCCACATCCCGGTCGACGCGGGCGTCGCGGCGGCCTTCCTGCGGTGACCGGCCGGCTCGTCGCGGCCGTCGATCTGGGCGCCTCGAGCGGTCGGGTGATGGTGGGACGGGTCGGGCCCGATGAGCTGGAGCTGAAAGAGCTCCACCGCTTCGGCAACGACCCGGTCCGGCTCCCGGACGGGCTCCACTGGGACGCCCTTCGACTCCATCGGGAGATACTCGTCGGGTTGCGCGGCGCGGTCCGCGCAGCGCCCGACCTGGTCAGCGTCGGCGTCGACTCGTGGGCGATCGACTACGGGCTCCTGGATCGGGACGGCGTGCTGCTCGGCGACCCGTATCACTATCGCGACGATCGGAACGCGGCCGCGGTCTCGGCGGTCCATGCCCGGATCCCGCCACGCGAGCTGTACACCCGGACCGGGCTCCAGTTCCTCCCGTTCACCACGATCTACCAGCTCGAGGCCGCGCGCGGGTCGTCGCTGCTGGCCGCCGCCGCCCGGATGCTGCTGATCCCTGACCTGCTCGGGTACTGGCTGGCGGGGGGAGAGGTCGCCGAGATCACCAATGCCTCGACGACCGGGCTGCTGGACATCCATCGGCGGACCTGGGATCGCGAGCTGATCGCCACGCTCGGTCTGCCCGACGTCCTGTTCCCGCGGCTGGCCTCGCCGGGCGAGGTCATCGGACCGCTCCGCGACGAGGTCAGGGCGGAGACCGGGATGTCCGACGCGACGCTGCTGACCCTGGTCGGGTCGCACGACACGGCGTCCGCGGTCGTGGCGGTCCCGGCCGCCGACCGCCCGTTCGCCTACATCGCGTGCGGGACGTGGTCGCTCGTCGGCGTCGAGCTGGACGGCCCGATCCTGTCCGAGGAGAGTCGGCTCGCGAACTTCACCAACGAGGGCGGGGTCGACGACCGGATCCGCTACCTGCGCAACGTGATGGGCCTGTGGCTCCTCCAGGAGTCGCTCCGGACGTGGGAGCTGGACGGAAGCCCCGAGCGCCTGTCGGACCTGCTGGTCGCCGCCGGCGAGCTGCCGGGGGGCGGCCCGGTCATCGATCCCGACGACCCCGGGTTCCTCCCGCCCGGGGACATGCCCGGGCGGATCATGACGGCCTGCCGGGCCACGGACCAGCCCGAGCCGACGACGCGACCGGCGGTCGTCCGGTGCGTGCTCGACAGCCTGGCGGCCGCCTACGGACGAGCGGTCCGCGACGCCGTCCGCCTGTCCGGTCGCGACGTCGAGATCGTCCACCTGGTCGGCGGCGGTGCGCGCAACGCGCTCCTGTGCCAGCTGACCGCGGACGCCTGCGCCCTCCCGGTCGTCGCGGGCCCGGTCGAGGCGACCGCACTCGGGAACGTCCTGGTCCAGGCGCGCGCGCACGGGCTGATCGCGGGAGACCTCGAGCGCCTGCGCGCGCTCGTCCTGGCCACCCAGGACGTCCGCCGGTTCGAGCCGCGGGCCGGGGCCACGAGCGGCGTAGGCTGACGAGATGCGGATCGCGCTGTTCATCACCTGCTTCAACGACGCGCTCTTCCCCGACGTCGGCCAGGCGGTGGTCCGGGTTCTCCGACGGCTCGGTCACGAGGTCGAGTTCCCGGCGGCGCAAACCTGCTGCGGGCAGATGCATTTCAACTCGGGATATCGGGACGCCTGCATCCCACTGGTCGACGGGTTCACCGCGGCGTTCGCGGGCTACGACGCGATCGTGACGCCGTCGCCGTCGTGTGCCGCGATGGTCCGCCATCATCACGCGACCCTCGCCGCGTCCGATGCGGCGACCCGGGCGCATCCGGACCTCCAGGACCGGGTGGCCGCGGTCACCCCGCGGGTCTATGAGCTGACCGAGTTCCTGGTGGACGTCCTGGGGCTGACCGACGTCGGGGCCAGCTTCCCGCACACCGTGGCGTTCCATCGGACGTGCCATTCGGTCCGTCTGCTCGGGATCGGCGACCGGCCCGAGCGCCTGCTCGCCGCTGTCGACGGGCTGACCCTCAGTCCGGTGCCGCGGGCGGACCAGTGCTGCGGGTTCGGTGGGACGTTCGCCGTGAAGAACGCGGACACGTCGATCGCGATGGGCGACGACAAGGTGGCCGACATCCTGAGCACCGGCGCCGAGGTCCTGACCGCCGCGGACACGTCGTGCCTGATGCATATCGGCGGCCTCCTGTCACGGAGCGGCTCGCCGATGCGGGTGATGCACCTGGCCGAGATCCTGGCCGGACCGGGTCCGGAGGCACGACGGTGATCGAGGCATGACCGTCCCCGCCGAGCCGGTTCCGCCGATCCACGCGACGACGCGCCGGCCGCTGCCGACATTCCGCGGCACCCCACCGTTCCCCGAGGCCGCCAGGACGGCCCTCGCCGACCCCCAGCTCCGAGCCAACCTGCGCCGGGCGACGACCACGATCCGCGACAAGCGGTCGCGCGTCGTGGCCGAGCGCGAGGACTGGGAGCAGCTTCGGCTCGCCGGTGCCGCGATCAAGGACGAGGTCCTGCGCGATCTGCCGGCGCTGCTCGAGCGCCTCGAGCGAGCAGTCGTGGCGGCCGGTGGCGTCGTCCATTGGGCACGCGATGCGGCCGACGCGAACGCGATCGTCATCGAGGTCGCCCGAGCCCACGGCACGACCGAGGTGGTCAAGGTCAAGTCGATGACGACCCAGGAGATCGAGCTCAACGAGGCGCTGGCGATCGAGGGCATCGACGTGTGGGAGACCGACCTGGCCGAGATGATCGTCCAGCTCGGCCACGACCTGCCGTCGCACATCCTGGTCCCGGCCATCCATCGCAACCGGACCGAGATCCGCGACATCTTCCGCGACGAGATGGGCAAGGTCGGGCGACCCGCGCCGGCCGACCTGACCGACGATCCGAAGCAGCTCGCCGAGGCGGCCCGCCGCCACCTCCGCGAGAAGTTCCTGCGCGCGCGGGTCGCCGTGTCCGGGGGGAACTTCGCGGTCGCCGAGACCGGCACGATCGCGGTCGTCGAGTCCGAGGGCAACGGGCGGATGTGCCTGACCCTGCCCGACGTGCTGATCACGGTCCTGGGGATCGAGAAGCTCGTGCCGACCTGGCGGGACCTCGAGGTCTTCCTCCAGCTCCTGCCCCGCTCGGCCACGGCCGAGCGGATGAACCCGTACACGTCGATGTGGACCGGGGTGACCCCCGGCGACGGGCCCCAGGAGTTCCACCTTGTCCTGCTCGACAACGGCCGGACCGACGTCCTGTCGGACCAGGTCGGACGGCAGGCCCTCCGCTGCATCCGCTGCTCGGCCTGCCTCAACGTCTGCCCGGTCTACGAGCGGACCGGCGGGCGGGCCTACGGGTCGCCTTATCCCGGACCGATCGGCGCGATCCTCACACCGCAGCTGCGCGGGATCGCCCACCACCCGGTCGACAAGCAGACCGCCTCGCTGCCGTTCGCATCGTCGCTCTGCGGCGCCTGCTTCGACGCCTGTCCGGTCAGGATCGACATCCCTGAGGTGCTCGTCCATCTGCGGGCGCAGGTCGTGGAGCACGCGGCGCGATCCCATCGGATCCCGACCCCGGAGGCCGGGTCGATGGCGGCGGCCGGCTGGGTCCTGCAGACGGCTCGCCGGCTCGGCCGAGCAGAGCGCCTGGCGTCGCTGGGCGGACGGGTCGTCGGCCGACGCGGGGCGATCGGACGGTTGCCGGCCCCGGGCTGGGCCGGTGCCTGGCTCCGACGGCGGGACCTCAGGACGCCCGCCCGCGAGTCGTTCCGCGCGTGGTGGCGGCGGACCGGCGGCCGGGACGACGCGCGATGACCGGCAAGGTCCCGGCCGACGCGCCGGCACGCCGTGCCGAGGTCCTTGCGAGGATCGCCGCGGCGCTCGTCGACAGGCCCGCTTCGAGCGCGGTCCCGCGCGACTATCAGCACCGTCTGCCCGACCACGTGGACGTGCTCGACCTGTTCGCCGAGCGCGTCGCCGACTACCGGTCCACGGTCCACCGGACCGATGCTGCCGGTCTCGCCGCGACCGTCGCGGCGGCGATCGCGGATCGCGGGATCCGCCGGCTGGTCGTGCCGGGTGGGATCCCGGAGGGCTGGCTGGCGGCATGCCCAGCCGAGCGGATCGGCGACGACCCGCCGCTCTCGGTCGAGGAGCTGGACGGGATCGACGGGACGATCACCGGCTGCGCAGTGGCCATCGCCGAGACCGGCACATTCGTCCTCGACGCCGGGTCCGGCCAGGGCCGACGCGTCCTCAGCCTCCTGCCCGATCGATTGATCTGCGTCGTGACCGCCGACCAGGTCGTCGGGACGGTGCCCGAGGCGCTGGCCCGGCTCGAGCCCGCCCGGCCGCAGACGTGGGTCAGCGGCCCGTCGGCGACCAGCGACATCGAGCTCGAGCGGATCGAGGGGGTCCACGGCCCGCGCATCCTCGATGTCGTCCTCGTGGACCGGCCCGGCTGACCGAGGACGAACGGATGCTCCGGACATTGCTCGGACGCGCGCCGGACGTCGCGCCGGGGCCGGCGCTGCATGCCTGCGGGACACGGATAGCACGGACATTGCTCGGATGCGCGCCGGACATCGCGCCGGGGCCCGCGCTGCACGCTTGAGGGACACGGATAGCACGGGTATTGCTGAGACGCCCGCTCCGGAGGTCGATCCGGAGGCGAGAGGGCCGAATCGCCCTACGTGAGCAGCTCCTGAAGAATGCCCGTGTTAAACCGTTGGATGCGTCCCGGGCAACTGCCTGTCCAGTAGGTCAGTCCACGAGGGTCATCACCCGTTCTGGGCGGAGGAGGAACGGCGGCAGGTACGCCGGGATGTTCGAGAACGGCAGGACGTCGGGGTGGAGGTCGATGCCGAGGCCATCGGCCATGAACCGACGGCGTGCCTGGATCCGGCTCCAGGCGTCCGGGTAGCGCTCGGCGAATGACGCCCGCAGGGTCTGGTCGGCGAGCGCGAAGCCGTCCTCGATGTTGGTCGTGAAGTAGTCGCCGCCGGTCGCCGGGATGATGTCGACCTGGAAGGCCATCCCTGACCGGAGCTCGACGGTCGACCCGGGCCGGATCGGCGAGTTGACCCATTCGTCGAGATGGAGCTGGTGCCCGGGATTAAGGAAGATCCCGAAGAACGGGTCACTGAGGTGTCGGTCGACGATCGCCTGGAGGGCCCCGCCGGTCTGGCCGACCCGGAGTGCCCCGTACCACTCGGCGACCGCCGCGAAGTACGGCCCGACGAGGCGGTCCACGTAGTCGCGGATCCCGGCCGGCAGCTCGGTCGCATCCTCGACCACGAACCCGGCTCGGCAGGTCAGCGCGCCCCAGATGCCGAACGCCACGGTGAACCGGTCACCGCGTTCGATCGGGCGGTCGCCCGGGCTGAGCAGGCCGAACGACGCGCGCGGCCCGCCGGTCAGCATCAGGTGACACGACAGCGGCGAACCGTCCCACTGGAGGAGACCGACGGCGTCGCGCTCGGTGAGCCCCGGACGAAGGCCGGCCAGAAGCCGACCGACGCCGCTCGACGTCCGGCACGACGCCGCCTCGAAGCACGCGAGCTGATCGACGTCGTTGATCACCCGCAGCCCGTCCCCCGCGTCGATGAGGAGATGCCCGGCGTTCTCGACCGAGCCGCCCGGGCCGACCAGCCGTCGGATCTCGTCGACGATGAAGGCGGGCAGCTCGATCGTCGACCGATCCGAGTACGTCTTCCAGCCGATGAGCCCGACCCTGCTGCCCGCCCGGACCCCCTCGCCGCCGAGGATGTCGGCCAGCGGCCGCGAACGATCGCGCGGCTGGCTCGGCAGGCTGAGGTCCTGGAACAGCTCGCGACGCATGGCCAGCGGTGCCGCGCCGGCGACGCCGAAGCACTCGTTGCCGACGAGGATGAGCGGCGGCTCGGTCGGGCCGACCACGAGGACGGCCTCCTCGAAGCGGGGATCGAACCCGGTCAGGAAGGCCAGGTTGGCGCTGTGCTCCCGGTCGGCGTACACGACCAGACGGTCGTACCCACCCGCCTCGGCCCGCTCGCGCAGCGCCTCGAGGCGAGTGCGGTAGGTCGACGCCGGGACCTCCGGCGTCGCCTCGGGCATCCCGAAGTCGGGGAGTGCCACGTCGGCCAGACGAGGCGGGGTCATCGGCGTCCTCCGCTACGGACCCGGCGGTCGCCACGGGCTGGCGACGGTCGCGCCACGCTCGAGCTCGTAGAACCCGTCGGCCTTGACGTCCAGCCACGGCCCCCACTCGCCGTCGGGCCACTGTACCCGGACCTGGGCCGCCTCAGCGGGACCGAGGCCGAAGTGCGTCCAGCCGAGCTGGCCGCCTTGATGTCCTCCGCCGATCGTGATCTCGCGCCGGAGCGTGGTGTCGCCGACCTTGACCTCGACCCACGATCCGATCGCGTCGCGGTTCGGGGCCGGCTGCGAGACCTTCAGGGCGAGCCAGCCGCCCATCGGCGCCGGCTTCGCCGCGTCGCCGCCGCCGACGTTGCGCCAGACCTTGACCGGGCTGCCGTAGTCGACCTCGACCAGGTCGAGCAGCCCGTCGAGGTTCAGGTCGACCAGGGCGCCACCGCGACCGAGACCGAAGTCGACGATCCCGGCGTCCATCCCGCCCTCCTTGAACGTGCCGTCCGCCTGCCCGAGGAGGAGGTTGCTGGGATCCTTCAGCGCATAGTCGGGCAGGTCCTTGACGTTGCCCTTGGCGATGAACAGGTCGACGAACCCGTCGTTGTTGACGTCCTGGAACTCGGCGTGCCAGGCGGTCGACGGGAGCGTGTCGCCGCCCGTGTAGGGCTCGGCGGCGTTGGCGTTGCGCTTGAGCCCGATGTCCCGGTACGTCGGCTTGTCGGGCCCAAGGCTCAGCGTCTGGAGCTTGTTCTCGCCCTGGCTCGTCAGGAACACCTCGGGGTAGCCGTCGCCGGTGAGGTCGTAGCTGGCGATCCCCATCCCCCAGATCTGGTTCGGGATCCAGCCGTCGGCATCTGTGTACGCGCGCGGCGGCTGGCCCGCGGCGACCTGCCAGAGCTGCTCCTCGCCGTTGACCTGGTCGTAGTAGTGCCGGTCGTTGCTGACGCGCAGGTCGCGCCGGCCGGATCGATCCCAGTCGCTGAACAGCATCGACAGGGCGCAGTAGCCCGGCCGGAGGGCCACCGGGGTCGCATATCGAGCCCCGCCGGCGGCCGGTCGCAGGACCTCGTTGTCGTCGCACTCCAGGGTCGGGGCGCCCGTCGCGTCGAGCTTGCGGTAACGACCGATCGCGAGGGTCGGCAGGGCGTCGGCGCCGTCCCATTTCGCGCTGAACGCCGAGTCCCAGGCGGGGGAGCCGTCGAACCCCCAGCGCTCGTTGGCGGGTTCGAACCGGCAGTCGCCGAGGCCGCGCAGCAGCTGGCTCCCGCCGATCCGCAGGACCGCCAGGTCCACGTTGCCGTCCCCGTCGATATCGATCGGGTAGGCGCCGTTGACATCGGTCAGGTCGGTCACCGGGTCGGCCAGGCGGGTGAACTGCAGGGCGCCGCCGACCGGGCTGTCGTTCCGATAGAGCTCCGCCGGCTGGCCCCCCCCGGCGAAGAACAGGTCCTGCTTCCCGTCGCCGTTGCAGTCGAAGGCCGCGACGCCGCCACCGGTCGCCCACACGAAGTCCCCGCCGTAGGTGTGGTCGATCCCGGCCGCCGCCGCCTCCTCGACGAAATGGGGCGCCCCGAGGGCCGACGTCGGCGTGCTGCCGCCGCGTCGGCTGACGGCGAGCGCACCGGTCGCCACGGCCACCACGACGATCCCGACGCCGACGAGCAGCATCCGCCTCCGGGTCACGGGATCACCGATCCGCCGACCTCATCGGCCGCGGGTCGGGTCGACTCACTGCGTCGCCTCTCCGGAGTAGAAGGTCTGGGCCCGCGCCCATGCCTCCTTGCCGCACTCGGCACCGAGCTTCCGGCCCGTGAAGTCATCCGCCTGGATATGGATCCCGCCGAAGAGCCGCGACTGGCCGGCCATGTCGGCTGCGTCGTAGTAGGTCGCCCATTGGAGCGTGACGTCCTTCGTGGGTCCTGCCTCGACCTTGAGCGTGCCGGGCTTGGTGGTCCACTCGTCGAGCCCGCCCGGGACGTTCGGGCTCCCGGTGAATCCCGTGAGCACCTCGGCCGCGGCTCGGCTGAAGGTGCTGTGTCCCGACGCGTACGCCGGGAACGACGGCGTGACGAAGGTCGGGAGCTGGTAGGGGACCCAATCGACCGCGAGGATCCAGTCGACCGCGCTGGTCTGGGTCTTCGGATCGGCGGGATTGCCCGACCAGGCCTTGATCGCGATCTCGCCTTCATGGCCGGCGAGCGCGGCATGACGCTGGCCGGTCGCGGTCGTGTCCTTCGTGATCAGCTCGACCAGCCCGGGGACGAGCGGCAGGCCTTCCTTGTCGTACGACGGCAGGCTCGGGTCGCTCGACTGGCCGCGGCCGCCCATGTAGCGGATCATCGAGATCGGCCGGACCGAGTCGTAGTGACCCTTCAGCCCCCACGCGGCGATAGCCGCATCGTGGACCGCGCCGTTCAACGCGAAGTACAGCTTGGTGTCCCATTGGAGCCGATCGACGTTCGGCCCGACCCCGCCGATCTTGAGGTTCGGCGCGAGCTCGTCCGACACCTTGTTGGCGATCACGTTCCAGTGCCCGGGAGGGGTCTCCGACTTGGGGCCGTCGGCCCAGAACTCGGTGAGTGCCCGGGTGAAGTCACCGAGGTTGACGACGTTCGGCGCGTACGGCTTGCCCGTCACCGGGTTGACCGCGTAGCCCTTGCCGTCGTTCGCGCCGAGGCTGTTGTTGCCGCGCGCCGCGGGCGAGATGTCGATGGTCGCCGGCTGCGCCGGATCGAGCTCGCCGCTGTCCCGGATCACCTCGATCGCCTGGTCCTTGTACGCCTGGTCCGAGGCCGGATCGCCTCCGAGCATGGGCTGGGGTCCCGGGTCCACCGGCACGCCGTCGGCACCCGCGTCCGGCAGCGCGAACGACTTGACGTGGCCCCACTGCGTCCCGACGGCCTGCTGGACGCCGTTGACGACGGGGATGCCGTTCTGGGAGACCATGTGCTCGATCTGGAGGGGCTGCCAGCGGTTGGGGTCCTTCATCGTCGTCCCGGACTTGGCGACGACCAGTGGATCGTTGACCGGCGTGTACGTCGGATCGGCGTAGCCGTTCGCCTGGTTCGAGCCGTCGGCCAGCCCGTAGGCGATGACCGCGGCCGCGATCCGGTTGCCGACGGCCGCGGGCGAATCGCCGTCGGTCGTCGCGATCGCGATCGGATAGCACAGCGAGTCCATCACGTCGTCGAACTCGGACAGTGAATCGGCGCCGCCGACCGCCTTGATGTAGCGCGACGTGAGGATCCGATAGGCGGCGTAGCTCATCGCCTCCTGGCGGGCCGCGTCCGCGTTCGACGCGGTGTGCTTCTCCTTGAAGATGTAGCCGTCCGCCGTCGGATCGTAGGTCGCCCAGGCATCCCACATCGCGGCGGAGGTGTGGAACAGGTTCCGGGCGTGGACCGTCGGAGCGGGCAGAGCGCGCCGGATCGCGTCGAGGGTCGCCTCGTCCCAGCGCCGCGCGACGGACCACTCGGGATGGTCGGCGGCCGGCGGGCACGTCGGTCGCTGGTTCCAGGGCTGGATGACGAACAGACCGGTCGCCACGACCGCCACGGCCACGAGCCCGACGACAGCGGCGACGAGTCTCGTTCGGCGGGTCAAGGTGTCTCCTCTCCAGGGCTCGCGACGAGGCGATGGCTCAGGTGAGCCCGGACGTCGGCCGGCGACGTGGCAGCCCGGCGTTGATCCGCGCGGCATCGTCGAGGTCGACGAGCGTGGCGATGGTACCCCGACTGAAGTCGAGGCCCATCCGGGGCGACGTCCCGTCCAGGATCGCCGCCGTGAGATCGTCGACCTCGGCGGCGTACTGGTCCACCGACGCGACGGCGACCGGGGTCGCGTCACGACCGCGCCACAGCGTGAGCGTCGGTGGTGGACCCTCCGGCTCCGGCAGGAACGGGCTGCCCATCACCAGCGTGGCGTCACTCCCGACGACCTCGAGCCGCTCGCGGTCGGGGGCGGCGAACCCGCTGTCGAACTGGGCGAGCACCCCGCCCGGGAACCGGAGCTGGCCGATGAACGTGCGGTCCACGCCACGCTCGTCGAACCGGGCGAACGCGGCGACGCGGTCCGGCATCTCGTCGGCGATCCGCCGGGCGAAGGTCACCGGGTAGCAGCCGACGTCCCACAGCGAGCCGCCGCCCTTGGTCGGGTCGATCCGTGGGTCGTCCGGATAGGACAGGAAGAACGAGAACGACCCGTTGACGAGCTCCAGCCGTCCGAGCGCACCGCTCCGGGCGAGCTCGACTGCCCGGAGGATCTGCGGATGGTGCACATACATGAACCCTTCCACCGCGATCCGCCCGGTCCGCTCGCTGACAGCGACGATCTCGTCGACCTGGTCGACGGACAGCGCGAGCGGCTTCTCGCACAGGACGTGCTTGCCCGCCTCGAGCGCTCGGATGGTCCACTCGGCATGGAGGTGGTTCGGCAGGGAGATGTAGACGACGTCGACCTCCGGCGACGCGAGCAGGTCGTCGTACGACCCGAACGACCGAGCGATGCCGTGGCGGGCCGCGAAGTCGGTGGCTCGACCGGCATCCCGGCTGGCCACCGCGGTCAGCTCGCCGCGGGCGCACGCCGCGACGGCTCGGACGAGGCGGGGGGCGATCCGACCCGGTCCGAGGATGCCCCAGTGGAGGGTGGTCGCTGTCGTTGGACTCATGGGTCGATCCGAGCCTCCCATCGCGCGCTCATCCGGCCCGGAGCCGCCCGGATTCTTGACACTGCCCGGGCAATGTACCAGTCTGAGCCGGGCATTTGAACAAGAGGAACACAAACCCTGTGACGATCGCTCGGGACGAGATCGGCCAGCGCAGCGAAACGGTCCGCCGGGCGAACCTGAGCGCGATCGTCCGCGAGCTCCACGGGCAGGGCCCGCTCACCCGCTCGGAGCTGGTGGCACGGACCGGGCTCACCCGGAGCGCGATCCGCGGCCTGATCGGCGAACTCGCCGTGGGCGGCCTGGTGACCGAGAGCCCGGCCGCTTCGCTCGGGATGCCCGGTCGACCCTCCCCGCTCGTCTGCCCGGATCCCGAGGGCGCGGTCGTTCTGGCGCTCGATATCGAGGTCGACTCGCTCGCCGCGGCCGTCGTCGGACTGGGCGGCGAGGTCCTCGACCACATCCGGGTCGACCGGCCGCGCGGCCATTCGTCGGTGGAGCAGATCGCGGACGATCTCGGCCAGCTCGTCGGCGTCCTCCGCGCCCGTCGGTCCGGCTGGTCCGAGATCGCGATCGGAGTGGCCGTGGTCGGCGTGGTCCGCCGGGCGGACGGGCTCGTGTCGATGGCGCCCAACCTCGGTTGGACCGACGTTCCGCTCGGAGCGCGCCTGGAGCGGGTCCTCGGGAGCGAGGCCCCGATCCATGTCGCCAACGAGGCGGACCTCGGCGCTCTCGCGGAGGTCAGACGCGGAGCGGCCCGCGGAGCAGAACACGTTCTGTTCGTGTCAGGCGAGGTCGGGGTCGGCGGTGGGCTGATCGTCGAGGGACAGCCGTTCACCGGTGTCGCCGGCTACGGCGGCGAGATCGGCCACATGCCGATCAACCCGGCCGGCCTGTCCTGCCGCTGCGGCTCGGTCGGGTGCTGGGAGACCGAGGTCGGAGCGGTCAGCCTGTTGCGCCGAGCGGGACGTCCGCCGCACAGTGGCCGCGCGGAGATCGACGGCTTTCTGCGCGATGCCGAGGCCGGTTCTCCGACCGCGCTGCGGGCCCTCGCGGAGACGGGGCGGTGGCTCGGGATCGGGCTGGCCGGCCTGGTCAACGTCCTGGATCCGCGTCTGGTCGTCTTCGGTGGGCTGTTCGGACGGATCCATCCGTTCGTGGCCGAGACCGTGGACGCCGAACTCGATCGACGCGCCCTCGCGGCGCCCCGACGACTCGTCCGGGTCGTCGCCGGATCCCTCGGCGCGGAGGCCCCGCTCCGGGGCGCGGCCGAGCTCGCCTTCGAACCACTCCTGGCCGATCCGGCCATGTGGATGCGTCGACGCGACGTCGAATCGTCGCGGGACGCCGTTCTGCCATTGAGGAGGGTGGTAGCCTAGCGCGGACCAATGCATTCGACGGGGATGGATGCACACGTAGGAGGAGTAGCAGATCATGGTCTTTCGCAAGGTGGCAGCAATGGTCGCGGGCGCCGCGATCCTCTTCGCTGCCTGTTCGAGCACCGGGAGCAGCCCGGCCGCCAGCGGCGCCGCCGTTGCGTCGGGCGGCGGCTGCAAGGTCGGCGTCTCGTGGAACAACTACTCGCAGGAGCGCTGGAAGAAGGCTGACGAGCCGGCCATGCAGAAGGCCATCGCGGCCGCCGGCGGCACGTACATCCGTACGGACGCCAACGATAAGGCCGAGCAGCAGCTGACCGACATCGACAGCCTGATCAACCAGGGCGCCAAGGCCCTGATCGTCCTGGCCAAGGACTCCGAGGCCATCAAGCCGGCCATCGCCAAGGCGACGGCGGCGGGCATCCCGGTCATCGCGTATGACCGCCTCATCGAGGACCCGAACACCTTCTACATCACCTTCGACAACAAGAAGGTCGGGACCCTGATGGCCCAGAGCCTCATGAAGGCCGCGCCGTCCGGGAACTACGCGATCATCCTCGGCGCCGAGACGGACCCGAACTCCGCGTTCCTTCGCTCGGGCATGACCGACGCGGGGATCCCGAAGCTGGGTGACACCTCCGGCCCGATCAAGGTCGTGTTCGAGAAGAACACCGACAACTGGGACACCACCAACGCCAAGAACAACATGGAAGCCGCCCTGTCGGCGAACAACAACAAGATCGACGCCGTCCTGTCTGAGAACGACAGCATGGCGACCGGCGTGGTCGCCGCGCTCGACGCGGTCGGCCTGAAGGTCCCGGTCTCGGGTCAGGACGGCGACACCGCCGCGCTGAACCGGGTCGCCCTCGGCACCCAGACGGTCTCCGTCTGGAAGAACGCCTTCGCCCTCGGCGAGACCGCCGGTAGCGTGGCCGCGCAGCTCTGCGCGGGCACCAAGATGACCGACGTCAAGGCCCCGTCCGACCTGCCGGCCGCCGCGGCTCCGGCTTCGCTCAACTCGACACCGTTCCAGACGCCGAAGGGCAACACGGTCAACTCGATCGTGCT
The DNA here is from genome assembly GCA_017881905.1 of Chloroflexota bacterium. Classification (GTDB taxonomy): domain Bacteria; phylum Chloroflexota; class Limnocylindria; order Limnocylindrales; family CSP1-4; genus Chersky-267. Next base: position 7,646 of record JADGQI010000023.1, on the reverse strand, counting down.
GACCCCGACGGCGATCACCAAGGACAACCTCAAGGATGTCGTTGACGCCGGCTGGGCGACCAAGGAGCAGGTCTGCGCCAACGTCGCCGCCGGCACGGTACCCGCCGTCTGCGGCTGACCACCGTCCTCCATTGACCGAACGCGACCTGCTCCCGCGATCACCGCGGGGCAGGTCGCTTCCATTCAGACGGGCCAGGAGTTGACCGAATGACTGACGTGGCCGGGACCGCCCCAGACCAGGTTGCTGGTCAGAAGGGCGGGAGGAGCATCGGTGACCTGATCCGCGCGACCGAGATCGACCTTCGGCTGTTCGGGATGGTCCTGGCCCTCGCGCTCATCCTCATCGGCTTCGGGATCGCGACCGGTGGTCAGTTCCTCGAGCCGGTCAACCTTCTCACCCTGTCGGTCCAGGGCGCCTCGGTGGCGATCATCGCGACCGGCATGGTCATGGTCATCGTCTCCCGCAACATCGACCTGTCGGTCGGCTCCCTCGTCGGGGTCATCGGCATGACCTACGCGGTGCTGATGGCGGACGTCTTCCCGAAGACGATCGGCGTCAACCAGCCGATCGGCTGGATCATCGCGCTCGCGATCGGGCTGGGCCTGGGCGCCTTCATCGGCGGCTTCCAGGGCTTCATCATCGCCTACATCGGCGTCCCGTCCTTCGTCGTCACCCTGGGCGGGTTGCTCGGCTTCCGCGGCGTCGTCTGGGTCCTGAGCGGCGGCACCACCGTCGCGCCGGACGACTCGACGTTCGTCCTGATCGGAGGTGGGCCCGCGGGCTCGCTCGGCGGGACGATGAGCTGGATCGTCGGCATCGTCATCTGTGTCGCCGTGGTCTTCCTGCTCTGGAACTCCCGGCGCCAGAAGCGCAAGTTCGGCTTCCCTGTCCGCCCGATGTGGGCCGAGGTCCTGCTCGGCACGATCGGTTGCCTATTCGTCCTCGGCGCGGTCTGGGTCGCCAACAGCTACCTCTGGCCGGCGGGCCTCGCCTCGCAGTTCGCCAAGGCGCGCGGGATCACCGAGCCGCCGGGCGGGCTCCAGATCCAGGCAGGCATCCCATGGCCGCTCATGATCGTCATCGGCGTGGCCATCGCGATGACCTTCCTGGCCACGCGGCGCCGGTTCGGTCGCAACGTGTTCGCCTACGGCGGGAACCCGGATGCGGCAGAGCTGGCCGGGATCAACACCCGCTGGACGATCATGAAGACGTTCATCCTGATGGGCATCCTGTGCGCCATCAGCGCGGCGATCGCCTCGGCGCGCCTGAACGGCGGGACGCTCGACCTCGGTCAGGGCTACGAGCTGTACGTGATCGCCGCGGCCGTGATCGGCGGGACGTCGTTCGCCGGCGGCATCGGGACCATCCCCGGGGCGATCCTGGGTGCGTTGGTCATGCAGTCGCTGGCCTACGGCCTCAGCTTCATGGGCTTCAACTCGCCCATCCAGAACATCGTCGTCTCGATCGTGCTGGTGGTCGCCGTCGGCCTGGACTCCTACAACAAGCGGCGCGGATCATGACCGCGGCGGAGGTGCGGACCGTGCCGGAGCAGGCTCCCCTGGTCGAGATGCGGGGCATCAACGTCGCGTTCGGTGGCGTCCATGCCGTACGCGACGTGACGATCGACCTGCACCCGGGCGAGGTCGTCGGCTTGGTCGGCGGCAACGGGGCGGGCAAGTCCACGCTGATGCGCGTCCTCTCGGGCGCGCATCGGGCGGACTCGGGCGAGATCTTCATCAATGGTGACTCGATCTCGATCTCCAACCCGCGCGACGCCAAGGCCAACGGGATCGAGACGATCTACCAGACACTGGCGCTCGCGGACAACCTCGACGCGCCGGCGAACCTGTTCCTCGGGCGGGAGCTTACCAATCGCTGGGGCTCGCTCGACGACGACGCGATGGAGGACGCCACCCGAAAGGTGATGGGCCGCCTCAACCCGAACTTCGAGCGCTTCACGATGCCGGTCAAGTCGCTGTCCGGCGGACAGCGCCAGGCCGTCGCGATCGCGCGCGCCGTCCACTTCAACGCCCGGATCCTGATCATGGACGAGCCGACGGCGGCCCTCGGTCCGGCCGAGACGGCCCAGGTCCGGAACCTGGTCCGGCAGCTCAAGACCGAGGGGATCGGGATCTTCCTGATCAGCCACGACATCCACGACGTGTACGACCTGGCCGACCGGGTGAGTGTCATGTACCACGGCCGGATCGTCGACACCGTCTCCAAGCAGGACGTGACCACCGACGAGATCCTCGGGATGATCATCCTGGGCAAGAAGCCCGGCGACGTCACCCAGACCGAGCTCGAGGCGCTCGAGCTCCGCGGCTGACCGCGAAGCGCGGGCTCAGCTCGCGCGGAAGGTCGGCGCCAGCGCGGGGTACAGGGCCCGATAGATCGCGTGCGCGCGGGCGTAGCGCTCCCCATCGGGGCCGGGTGCGGCCACGGGCTGCACCCTGACCAGCGCGTCGGCCGCCGCCTCGACGCTGGGGTACCAGCCAGCCCCGACGGCAGCCAGGAGGCCCGCGCCATAGGCGGCTCCCTCGGTCGTGCTGACCGTGGCGATCTCGGCCTGGAGGACATCGGCCAGGATCTGGCGCCAGAGTGGGCTCGCCGTCCCGCCGCCCGAGGCGCGGATCTGGTCGGGAGCGGGCATCCCAGCGGCGATCATCAGGTCGAGCCCGTCGCGCAGGCCGAAGGCGACGCCCTCGAGGACCGCCCGCGTCAGGTGCCGGCGGTCGTGCGCGACGGTCAACCCGACGAAGGCGCCGCGAGCCAGCGGGTCCGGGTGCGGGCTGCGCTCGCCGGTGAGATATGGCAGGAACAGGAGTCCGCCGCTGCCGGCGGGGACGTCCGCCGCGCGCGCCGTGAGATCGCCGAAGTCGACGCCGGGGGCGACCGTGTCGCGGAACCAGCGCAGGCTGCCCGCCGCCGACAGCATCACCGACATCATGTGCCAGCGCCCGGGGACGGCGTGGCAGAACGCGTGGACGATGCCGCGCGGCTCGTGGAGCGGCCGATCGGTGGTCGCGAAGATCACCCCCGACGTGCCGAGCGACAGGGCCACCGTTCCCGACCTGACGGCTCCGACCCCGACCGCGTTGGCCGCCTGGTCGCCGCCCCCCGCGACGACCGGCGTGCCCGCTCGAAGCCCGGTCGCCCCGGCGGCCTCGGCCGTGACCGTGCCGGTCACCTCGGGGCCTTCCCGCGTCGGCGGCATCCAGGCGGGATCGATCCCGAGGGCCGCCACGACCTCGGTCGACCAGTCGCGGGCGGCCAGGTCGAACAGGATCGTGCCCGCCCCGTCGGCCTTGTCGAGGACATAGTCGCCGGTGAGCCGCAGGCGGACGTAGTCCTTCGGCAGGAGCACGTGCCTGACCCGGCCCCAGACGTCCGGCTCGTGGTCGCGGACCCACACCAGCTTCGGCGCGGTGAACCCGGTCAGCGCGTCATTGCCGGTCACCTCGATCAGCCGCTCTGGGCCGACCGCTCGACGGATCGCGTCGCACTCGGCCGCCGTCCGCTGGTCGTTCCACAGGATCGCGGGACGGAGCACGTCGCCGTCCGCACCGAGCAGCACCGCGCCGTGCATCTGCCCCGTCAAGCCGATGGCATCGATCCGATCGCCCGTCACGCCGGTCGACGCGAGGACCGCCTGGATCGCGCCGGTCGCGCCGCTCCACCACAGGTGTGGGTCCTGCTCGCTCCACAGGGGATGCGGGACGTCGAACCCATACTCCGACGCGGCGCTCCCGCGGACCGCCCCGGCGTCGTCGATGAGGACGGCCTTGGTCGCCGTGGTCGAGACGTCGATCCCGAGGACGAAGCCCATCCGGTCAGCGCCCGGCGCCGGTCCCCACCCGGGTCGTCCCGTCGGCGGCCCAGATCCGCTGGTTCACGACGTTCTCGAGGAGCTCCTGCCGGCCGGAGACCGGACGGGGGTCGATGTCGCCCGAGGCGACGCGTTCCTCGAGCGCCTCGAGGGAGACCCGTCCGGCCAGGATGTCCGAGCCGAGGCTGTCCGACCAGCCCGCGTAGCGCTCCTCGCGGCGACGCTCGAGCTCGTTGCTCTCGATCATCCCGGCCGCGACGATAAGCGAGCGGGCGAGCGTGTCGATCCCGCCGATATGGGCGTGGAACAGGTCGGTCCGGTCGATGCTCTGGCGACGCAGCTTGGTGTCGAAGTTGAAGCCGCCCGTGGTGAACCCGCCGGCCCGGACGATCTCGTAGACGGCCAGCGACAGCTCGTCGACCGAGTTCGGGAACTGGTCCGTGTCCCAGCCGTTCTGGTAGTCGCCGCGGTTCGCGTCGATGCTGCCGAACACCCCGTGCGAGATGGCGTAGGCGACCTCGTGGTGGAAGCTGTGGCCGGCAAGCGTGGCGTGGTTCGCCTCGAGGTTGACCCGATACTCGTCGGCCAGGCCGTGACGGACGAGGAAGCCGTGGACGGTCGCGCCGTCGTAGTCGTACTGCTGCTTGGTCGGTTCCTGTGGCTTCGGCTCGATCAGGAGGGTGCCGCCGAACCCGATCTTGTGCTTGTGCTCGGCGACAAGGTGGAGGAACCGGGCCAGCTGCTCGCCCTCGTGGGCGAGGTCGGTGTTGAGCAGCGTCTCGTAGCCCTCGCGACCGCCCCACAGGACGTAGTTCGCCCCGCCGAGTCGCTGGGTCGCCTCGAGCATCAGCTTCACCTGCGCCGCGGCATAGGCGAAGACCTCCGGGTCGGGGTTGGTCGCCGCGCCGGCCGCGTAGCGAGGATGCGAGAAGAGGTTGGCCGTGCCCCACAGCAACTTCTTGCCGGTCCGGGCCTGGTGGGCTTCGGCCTGATCGATCATATGCTCGAGGTTCGCCCTCGACTCGGCGAACGTCCGACCCTCCGGGGCGATGTCGCGATCGTGGAAGCAGTAGTACGGGACGCCGAGCTTGACGATGAACTCGAATGCGGCATCGAGCTTCGCCTTCGCCGCCTCCATCGGATCGGCGCGGACGTCGAGCCAGGGCCGATCGAAGGTCCCGGAGCCGAACACGTCCGAGCCGGGCCAGGCGAACGAATGCCACAGGCAGACCGCGATCCGAAGGTGATCCTCCATCCGCCTGCCCAGGACGACCCGATCCGGGTCGTAGACCTTGTAGGTGAGCGGATCGGTCGATCCCAGACCCCCGAACTCGATCGGTCCAGTGACATCGGTGAAGAACTCGCCGCCCACGTTCCGTCCTCCTGCATCCGCCCAGAGCGAAGCGGCCGCGCGTCGGTCGCTGCCTTCGTCTGCCTGTCGGCCGAGTGTAACAAGCGTCCATGCGAGACGAGGACGGATGCACCGACCCCCGGCGGTCTCGGCGCGAGGTCCGTGGCCCCGGAGGACGGCATACTCTGGCCATGACCGACGCCACGTCCGGCACACTGCTCCGACTCGCCGCGTTCACGCTCGACCCGGCCGGTGGCAATCCGGCCGGCGTCTGGTTCGGGGCGGTCCTGCCGCCGGACGACGAGATGCAGCGGATCGCGGCCGAGGTCGGCTACTCCGAGACCGCGTTCCTGGCACCCGACCGGTCCGAGCTACCGGGGCGGTACCGGGTGCGCTACTTCAGCCCGCTGGCCGAGGTCCCGTTCTGCGGGCACGCCTCGATCGCCAGCGGTGTCGCCCTCGGACAGCGCGGCATGACGGGTCCGCCGGAACGGGACGGGGGTCCGGCGAGGATCGTCCTCGGGACGAACGATGGACCGGTCGAGATGGTCGTCTCGGTGGACCACGACGGCACGACCCAGGCGACCCTCACGTCGATCGAGCCGTGGGTCCGCCAGCCCGAACCGGGCCTGCTGGCGGCCGCCCTGGAGCTCCTTGGATGGCGGACCGACGAGCTCGATCCGGAGCTGACACCGGCGATCGCCTTCGCCGGTGTCAGGCACCTGATCCTGGCCGCTCGCGACCTCGACCGCCTGGCCCGGCTCGACTACCCGTTCGACGCCCTCCGAACGCTGATGCACGAAGCGGACCTGACCACGCTCCAGCTCATCTGGCGGGAGGGGCCCGACCGGTTCCGGGCGCGCGATCCGTTCCCGGTCGGGGGCGTCGTCGAGGACCCCGCGACCGGCGCGGCGGCGGCAGCGCTGGGGGCGTATCTCCGGGAACGGGGCGACATCGTGCCGCCGGCCTCGTTCGAGGTCGTCCAGGGCGTCGAGATGGGGCGGCCGGGTCGGATCACGGTCTCCGTCGTCCCGGGCCAGGCGGGCGTCCGGGTGACCGGGACGGCGGTCGCGATCCCGACCTGATCCGCTCTCGCATCAGGCGGTCGCGCCGGTCCTCGGACCGACAAGGAGATACGTCTCGACCGCGCCCTTGCCCTTGAGCTCGACCGCGCCCCTCGGGTCGAGCTCGAACGCCCCTTCTAGGGCCGATGCGACCGCCCCGGAGACCTGGATGCCGCCGGCCGGGGCGGTGCTCTCGAGCCGGCTCGCGACGTTCACCGCGTCGCCCCACAGGTCGTACACGAACTTGGTCGTCCCGATGACCCCGGCCATGACCGGACCGTTGTGGAGGCCGATCCGGACCTGCCACGGGTCGCCGGCGGCTGCGACCGCCGCGCGCATCGCGAGGGTCAGCTCCGCCGCGGCACGGACGTGATCGACCCGGCCGCCCGGGAGCCCGGCTGCGGCCATGTAGGCATCGCCGATCGTCTTGATCTTCTCGACGCCGAGCGCCCGGCAGCTCGCGTCGAACGCGGAGAACAGGGCGTTGAGCGACGACACGAGCGAGGCGACGGGCAGGCGCTCGGTGATGCCGGTGAACCCGACGAAGTCGCTGAAGACGACGGCGATGTCATCGTACCGATCCGCGATCAGCTGCTCTCCCGCGTTGAGCCGGTCGACGATCGGCTGGGGGAGGACGTTGAGCAGGAGCCCGTGGGACCGGGCGCGTTCGGCCTCGAGTTCGCCCGTGAGGCGGTCCAGGAGCCGGGCGTTCGTGTCGCGGATCTGCTCGACGGCTTCGAGGGTGCCCTCGAGCTGGCTGATCCGCCGGGCCAACCGGGCATTGTCCTTGCGCAGCCGCTCCGGCGAGGGCGTCGGCTCGGGACCCGCGTCCGGTTCCGAGCGCGACGCCGACCGGTCACTCACTGCCGAGCAGCAGCGTCACGAACGTCTCGTTGAGGAACCGGCTGGAGGCGGTGCCCCTGATCGGACCGATCTCTCCGTAGCAGTACAGCCCGGCGAGCGGCATCGCCGACCCGTAGACCGTCCGGGCGAGCTGGGCCTCCACGCGGGTCCGGGACCCGAGGACGAACTTGCGCACGGCACACGAGAAGATCAGCGCGGCTTCCGGTCGCGATCCTGCCGGGAACGTGGCCGTCGCCCGGTCGAGAGCATCTCGCGTCCCGGCCAGGATCTCGTCAGTGTCGGCGGTCGTCAGCTGGACGGTCGCCCCGATGGGGATCGAGCCGGCCAGGATGACCGATCCCGATGCCGGGTCGGATCCCTGGATGGCGCGAAGGTAGGCCTCGTCGCCGCCGGCCTCCACGACGGCCAATGGGTTCCCGTACGATGCGGGCCCGGTCACGTCGAGGTAGCGAGCGAGGAACTCGAGCGCGGGGCGTCCGTCGATCTCGTGGACCCGGCCGTACTCGGACCGTGTGACGGTCCCGGTCACCCCGATCG
>JADGQI010000135.1 GCA_017881905.1 Chloroflexota bacterium | reverse complement strand
CTCGATCGAGCCTCCCTTCCGGCCTCACGGGACCGGTACGCCGGTCTCACGGGACCGGCTGCAAGGACCGAGCCAAGGGTACCAGAGGCGGGCAGTGGAGTCCGGGCTCTCCGATCCAGGCCGGGATCAGGACGGGGTCGGTTCGATGCTCGGAGGGGGCTCGGTCGGCGTCGGGGTCGGTTTCGGCGGCTTCGTGCTCGGCTTGGGAGGCTTCGGCGTCGCCGTCGGCTTCGGTTTCGGCTTGCTCGGTGCCGAGCAGCTCGGCGCGGACTGGGCCGGGCCCTTGGCGGTGCTCGTCGGCGGCTTCGACTGGTATTTGTCCGCCGGGCGCGTCCCGGCCGGGGTGAACATCGCGGCGCCGAGCGCGGCGATCTTCTTGAAGTCGGGCAGCTGGATCGAACCGCGCTGATCGAAGCCGGGCCGGACGAGTGGGTGGCTCACGACCATCTTGTAGATGTCGTTCGAGCCGATGTCGCTGGCGAGCGGCGCCAGGTCGCGGACGACCGACGGCGGGATATTCGTCTGGACCGTCTGGCCGATGGCCTTGAGCAGTCCGAGCGGATCCTCGAGGAATCCACCGCGCACGACCTTGTCCTTCAGCGCCACCACGACCTGCTGCTGGCGGGCGGCACGGGTGAAGTCGCTCTCCCCGACCGACTTGCGGATCCGGGCGTAGGCCAGCGCCGCATTGCCGTTCATATGGTGGCGACCGGCCCCGACGGCGTAGCCGCGATAGCCGTATTCGTTGTAGCGGGCGTCGCACAGGGAGTGATCGACACTCACGTCGACGCCGCCGACGGCGTTGACCGTCTGGACGAAGCCACCCAGATCGACCTGGGCGTAGTAGTCGATGTGGACCCCCAGGATCTTGCCGAGCGAGTAGGCCAGGACCGCCTGCCCGCGGCCGTTGTACCCGGGGAACTGGTCCGGGTGCCAGCGGACGTACGCCACGAGCCCGTTGATCTTGGCGCTGAACGTGCCGCCCTTCGGGAGCGGCGCGTTCACCATGTCCCGCGGGACCGACACCATCGAGACGGTCTTGGCGACCGGGTCCAGGCTGGCCACGATCATCGTGTCGGTCGAGGCGGTCGACCGGCCGACGCCGGAGTCGACGCCGAGGAGGAGGACCGTCACCCGCGGCGGCACGGCCGACGCACTCGGCGCGACCGACGGCGAGGCGTCCGGGAACAGCGACGACCCCGGCAGCTCCGTCGCCGGGGCGGTCGAGGCGTCCGGCTCGGCGCTCGGGAACTGGACCGGGTCGAACACCTGGGCCTCGGTTCCCTGGACCGCGTAGGTGACCAGGCCGAGGCCCGCCTGGGGCAGGATCACCAGGGCGAGGATGACCGCCAGCCCGGCGCCGTCGACGAGGCGGAACCGGGGGAAGGCGCCGTCGATCATCGACGAGACGACGGCGATCACACGCCAGACGAGGAACAGGCCCTCGAGGACCAGCAGGGCCTGGACGATGGACGGATCGATGAGCGAGGCCGCCAGCGACAGCTTGTCGGTCGTCAGCGCCAGGGTGGCCAGCACGACCAGCCCGACCACCAGCGGGGCTACGAACAAGGCCGCCAGCCGGCGTCGACCAGTCACGAGGTGACCGAGCCCGGGGATGAGCGCGCTCAGGATGCCGGCGCCGAATCGGGCAACATGTCCGCGGCTCGGCGCCGACGCATGCGACGGCTCGACCGGAGGTCGGACGGGCAGGTCTGAGGACAGGGTCGGCTCGACCTCGGGGGTCGGATCGTCGGGGGTCAGGGTCGGCTCCTCTGCGCGGCGGGATCGCGGCGATCCTGCTCCGTTGGAACGGCCGGCCAGCGCGCCGTTTGGCGCCTGGCCCGCAACCCGAGTCGGGCCTCTCGGCCGCGAACCCCTCGTCCGCGGCGTCCGGTCGGAAGCCTACACCAAGTCCCCGCGAGGGGCCGGTCTGGGGTCAGGCCACCATCGGCCGGTCGATCGATGGGTCGTCGCGGTCCGTTCCGTCGCCCGACTCGACCGCGGCCGCCACGTTCGGGGCGCCGGTCGACGAAGCGGTCACTGGGACCGAGGCGGCCGCGCCGAGGTCGATCAGGCGGGACGCCGGCGAGAGGCGGATCCACAAGGCGCCGATGACCCCACAAGCGGCCGCGGCCGCCAGCGCCGCCCTGGGGCCGAACGCCCCGGCGAGCGCCCCGCCGAGCAGCGAGCCGAGCGGCAGCGGGCCCCAGTCGATGAACAGGAACGTGGCGTTGACCCGACCCATGATCGCGTCGCCGACCCGCGCCTGGCGGAGGCTCAGCGCATTCACGTTGAACCATGGCGCGGCGACCGCCCCCACGAACCGACCGACCAGGAGGAGGACGACGCCGAGCACGCCGCCGGCCAGGGCGATGAGGACCATCGCGAAGGCCCCGACGTAGGTCGACCAGGCGAACGCCCGGCCGATCCCCGCCCGACGAGTGAGTGCTCCGACCGTGATCGCCCCGACGATGAACCCGAGGTTGCCCACCCCGTAGACGAGTCCGAACCCGGCGGCGTCGAGGCCCAGGTCGCCGGTGGCGAACAGGACGACGACGGCGAGGAGCATCCCGGTCCCGAGGTTGAACATCCCGGTCGAGCCGGCGAGGTCGCGCAGGACGCGATCCCCGGCGACTCGGCGCAACCCCTCGCCGATCCCGGACAGCATGCCGACCTTGGCGGCGTCGGTCGCCTCGGGCGTCCGTTCGACGAGGTGCGACGGCCGTGAGCGCCAGATCGCCACGGCCGAGACGAGATAGGACAGGCCGTCCACGGCCGTTGCCATCGCCCCGCCCGCCAGCTGCAGGAGGGTCCCGCCGACGCTCGGGCCGATGACCTGCGCGGCCGAGTCGGACAGCTCGAGCCGCTGGTTGCCGGCCACTAGCTGATCGTCGTCGAGGATCGTCGCCACATAGGTGCTGTAGGCGACGGAGAAGAAGACACTGAGCGACCCGACGATGAGCGCGACGACGCACAGGATCTGGAAGGTCAGGATGCCCGCCACCATCGCCCCGGTCGCCGCGAGGAGGATCGCGGCCCGACCGAGGTCGCAGACGATCATCGTCAGGCGGCGGTCGGCGCGGTCGACCACGACACCGGCAGGCAGCGACAGGACCAGGTACGGGACCGTCTCGAGCGCCGCGAGGATCCCCAGCTCGAGCGCGCTCACGTGGAGGACGAGGACGGCGATCAGGGGCAGCGCGACCATCGACACCTGCGTGCCGATCGCGGACACCGTCTGGCCGAACCAGAGTGCCTCGAAGGCGCGGCCGGTGACGCTACTGCTGCGGTCGCGGGCGGTCACCTCGCGGTCCTCGGCGGTCACGCCGCGGTCCCCTGATCGTGACCGATGGCCGGGCGGGCTGCGGGACGGTGATCGTGATCGTGCCCGTGGTCGTCGTCGTCATCGGGACCGTGCCCCTGGTCGTGGTCGTGCCCGTGGTCGGGTGCGTGGTCCTCCGGCGCATGCGGATCGACGGTCAACCGGCCGTCTCGGAGCAGCGTCAGCATCGCCGCGACGACCACCGGATCCCACTGGGTGCCGGATCCGACCTCGAACCGCTCCATCGTCTCCGCGACCGACAGGGCCACCCGGTACGGTCGGTCGGACGTCATCGCGTCGAACGCGTCCGCGACGGCGACGACGCGCGCGCCGAGCGGGATGGCCTCGCCGCTCAGGCCGTTCGGGTAGCCGGATCCGTCGAACGCCTCGTGGTGGTGGAGGACGATCTCGGCGCCCGACCGGAACAGGTGGAACTGGCGCAGGATCCGGGCCCCGATCTCGGTGTGGAGCCACATCGTCATCTGCTCGTCCGCGGTCAGCGGGCCCGGCTTGAGCAGCACCCGGTCGGGGACACCGATCTTGCCCAGGTCGTGGACGGCGGCTGCCTGTCCGATCAGCTCGATCAGCTCCTGGTCGAGCTCGAGCTCGACGGCCAGCGTGACGGCGTAGTGGGCCACGCGCTCCGAGTGATGGAACGTCGTCGTATCCCGATCGTCGACGACCTGGGCCATCGTCGCCACCGCCGAGCGGGTCTCGCGCTCGAGCTGACGGATGTACTGGAACGCCCGCGCGATGACCGCGGCGGGGATCGTCAGGAGCGTGGTCCAGAGCGGCTCGACGAGCCAGATCAGCGCGAACAGCACGCCGAGCATCGCGGCACCCGCCTCGGCGAACAGCGTGCTCCGGCCGTTGGCGCGGATGAGGTAGATCAGCGGACGACCCGTCGCCAGCGCCATGACGGCGTCGGTCAGGAGGTCGTTGACGAGGTGATAGACCAGGGTGATCGCCACGACCATCACGACCAGCTGGAGCTGGGCACGCTCCTGGACCAGGACCGACGGGTCGCCGATCACGCCGACCACGAACGACGCGAGCGAGATCGTCAGGACGTGACACGAGGTGTTGAACGCGATCCGCTGGAGGGGCCGTCGGTGGACGACCTCCTCGACCAGGACCGCCGAGCCGACCGAGATCGCCGCGAACGGCGGCGGCACGAGCAGGATCGTGGCGATATGGCCGATCGTCGCGACCGAGACGATGCCGCCCTGCGGGAGCTCCACGGCGACGAACTCGAGCGCGATCGACAGGATCGTCAGGACGATGAAGGCGAACTGCCAGGAGGTGTCCGTGGCGACCCACGCGGCGCGCGGCAGGAACAGGCTGGCCGCGGCCGCCACCGTCAGGATCCAGACGAACGTGCCGACGTCGAGGCGGATGCGCGGGCCGGTCCGCGGCGCCGGCGGGGACGATTCGCGGGGGATGGCCAACCGGGAACCTCGATGTCACCATCGGGACGCGACGGTGCGATCGACGCCGCCGGCCCCGGTGTGGGTCCCATTCCAGCGCCTCCGGGTCCCGTCGACCCCCCCACGAAAGTCCCGGTCGGGGACCACCCTGACCATCGAGCCAGGGACCGGCCCGGCACGCCGCGGGCACGATCCCGCCGGCGGTCGAGCTTGGAACGGAGGTCACATGAGGCGTACCCGGGTCACGACGGCGCTGGTCCTGGCGGTGGGCGTGCTCACTGTGGTCGCTGCCGGCTGCTCGGGGTCGGGGTCGGGCTCACCCTCCGCCGCGGCACGTCCGGCCGGTTCCCTCGTCGCGACGGCCGGCGGCGCCTCGCCGAGCCCGAGCGTGGACCCTGTCGTGGTCGCCGCAGCGGCCGCGTACAAGGCCGCCGCCGATGCGTACAACCGGACGGTCGCCAAGCTGGCGATCGGCCGGGACGGCGCGATCGTCTTGCAGCCGAAGACGACCAGGGTCCGGGCCTACTACAAGGCGATGGCGGATGCCGAACGGACCTTTGCCGATGCGATCCGCACCGTCACCTTCCCGAAGGGCATGGCCGGGCACATCAAGGCGCTGCTGGACGCGACGGACAAGGCCGCAGCTCTCGATCTCATGGCGAGCAAGGTGGGCGCCCAGGTCGACTCGCGCGACATCTTCATCGCCGAACGGATCTCATCCGGCGCGGCCGACCTCGTCCGGAAGGACTTCAAGGTCCTCGGCGTCGCGCTCTGACGCTCAGGCGGCCCGCCGACGACGGCGGTGCACGCGCTGCCGGGCTCACCCGAGGACCCACGCGGGTCAGTAGCTGATGATCCGGTCGACCTCGAACGCAAGCTCCACCACTCGCGACGGCGGAGCCATGGTCACGACCTCCCCCTGCATGATCTCGCCGAAGCGAGTCCATCTTGGACCGTCGGCACGCACCTCGGCAGGCGGAATGACACGACCCGGCGAGCTCTCGGCGTGCCACCACGGTTCGAGGGTCGACGTCGCGGCCCGTGGCACGTCACGAATCACAAGACCCCCGGGGGTGATCCGGGGGTCTCATTCGTGCGTGGCAGAGTGGTGAGCCGGGAGAGATTCGAACTCTCAACCAGCTGATTAAGAGTCAGCTGCTCTGCCGTTGAGCTACCGGCCCGCGGCGATGGTAGCGCATGCTCAGGTTGAGCACATGATCTGCGCTGCTCGATGGGGCATGGTAGATGCGAATCGCACTCCGTGGGGGTTCAGGAGGCGGTCAGCCGCCTCCATCAGACTCGATAACCATCGGATGGCCCGCTGGGAACCAACGGGTAGTGGCATAGGTCCCCCCATTGTCCGAGCCTCGACCCAGGAAGGTCCCATGGCCCTCCGTGTCCCTCTTGGGCGACTCCTGAACGGAGGCACGCGATGCCCGACTTGAAGCGGTGGGTTCGCCCGTTGTCCGAGGGTCCGCAGGGCTCCTGGCACTGGACCAGTGGTCCGACCCTGTCAACCCAAGGCCGCCTGCTGGTCGCCTGCGGCCGCGCGTTCGTCGATCCCGCACACGATGTCTACCGCGCCGACAGTTGGGACG
>JADGQI010000134.1 GCA_017881905.1 Chloroflexota bacterium | reverse complement strand
GTCGACGTAGGTGCGGATCACGCCGACCTCGGGCGAGGCGGACGGGATGCGGCTCATCCGGTCGATCTCCTTGATCGCCCGGGCCTTGATCTCCTCGGGCATCCCGGCGGCGTCGACCTTCTCGCGCAGCTCGTTGATCTCGGCCTGCTGCGGATCGTCCTCGCCCAGCTCGCGCTGGATGGCCTTGAGCTGTTCGCGGAGGATGTATTCGCGCTGGGTCTTGTCCATCTCGGACTTGACCTCGGACTGGATCTTGCCCTTCAGCTCGAGGATCTCGACCTGGCGCGCGAGGAAGGCCTGGACGAGCTTGAGCCGCTCCACGACGTCGACCGTCTCGAGCAGCTCCTGGCGCTGCTCGGTCGACATGTCCGGGCTGTAGGCGACCATGTCCGCCAGCAGCCCCGGCTCCGTGATGTTGCGGGCGGCCACGGCGGCCTCCGGCGGCACCGGAGCCCCGTTCGCCACGTACTGCTCGATGCCGGCCTGGACCGTGCGCATCAGCGCCTGGACCTCGACGCCGCCCGGTGAGGCGTCGGCGATGTCCTCGACGACGGCCACGATGTACGGGTCCGTCTGGGCGAAGCGGCTCACCCGGAGCCGACCCTGGCCCTGGACGATCGCGCGGACCGTCCCGTCCTGGAGCTGGACCACCTGGGCGATCTTGGCCAACGTGCCGATCTCGTACAGCTCGGCCGGATCCGAGATGTCCTCCTGCTCCGGCCGTCGCTGGGTCACCAGCGCGATCGGCCCGCCGCTCTCGACGGCGGCGTTGAGCGCGTTGACGCTCTTCTCGCGACCGACCTGGAGGGGCACGATCATCTCGGGGAAGATGACGGTCTCGCGGAGCGCGACGAGTGGGAGCTCGCGCGGGCGCGGCGCCTTGGTCCGGGGGCTGGAAGCCTTCGCGCCGGCTGCCTTCGGCGAAGCAGCCTTCGGGGCGGCGGCCTTCGGCTTGTCTGTGGCGTCGTCCGGCTGGTCCGGGGTCGAAGGTCGGTCAGACATCAACGGGTCTCCTGAGGTGCGGCACTCCTGCCGCGATGGGAACGGTACTCGGTCCGACCGTCGTCGTCCGACAGATTGGCCTGGGCTTCATCGAAGAGCGTTTCGAGGATCCGGGTCCCGAGTCGCTCTTCGAGCTCGAACAGGATCCGGACGCCCGCGAGGTTGACCCCGCGGTCCTGGGTGAGATGGCGGATCCACAGCACCCGACGGATGTCGTCCTCGCTGTAGAGCCGGATGTTGGTCGGGGTCCGGGCCGGGCAGAGCAGGCCCTCGTCCTCGTAGATCCGAAGCGTCCGCGGGTGGACCCGGACGAGGCCGGCCGCCACGCTGATCACGAACACGGGGCGAGCGGGGTCCCGCTCGTGCCCAGCCTGACCCATGTCAGCCGGCCGCAGGTGTCGCGGCCGGCGCGTCGACCGCCGGGAGGGCCTGGCCCTCGGTGGTCGGACTGATCTTGATCCGGTGCGGTTTGACCTGCTCCGCCCGCGGGATGCGCAGGCTCAGCAGCCCGTTCTCGAAGGTCGCCGTCGCCCGGTCGGCCTCCATACCTTCGGGCAGCACGATCGACCGAGTGACCGCCCCGCGGCGGATCTCACGGACGAGGTAGGAGCCCTCCTCCTCGGTCCGCTCCTCGTGGGACGTGGTCGATAGGGTCACCGTCCCGCCCTCGATCGTGATATCGACATCGTCGGGACGGATCCCGGGAAGCGAGGCCTCGATGGTCAGCGAGTCGGCGTCCGTGCGGACATCGAGCGGCATCGAGCCGAGGCTCGAGCTGTTCCCGGTGAGCCGGACGAACGGGTTGGTGAGATCACGGTCGAAGAGCCGATCCACGGCCTGGCGAAGCGAGAACAGCTCGTCGTACGGCGATGGACGGCGCACGAGCATCGACATGGTCGCGGCACCTCCTGAGGGTTGACGCCGGTCGAGCCGACCGGACACAAGCAGAGGGTAGAACCATGACAATACCGTTGTCAAGTGTCAGGACACCAACGGTTACCACCTGGGCGACCAGTGGGTCGGGCCTCGGGGGGTCGGAGGTCGTCCGGATCGACCGGTGGGTCAGGCCCCGGCTGGCTGGAGGCCGTCCGGGTCGCCGATGAGCTGTGTGTGCAGCGCGACCTCGCACTCGGCGCGACCGATGGCGATGACCTTGTCTCCCTCGGTCAGGATGGTGTCCGGCCGGACCGGGACGGCCACGTCGTCGCGGATGACGGCGAAGATCGCGCAGCCCTCGGGCATCGGCACCTCGCGCGCGGCGCGACCGATCGCCGGCGAGCCCTGACGCAGCTGGGCCTCGATGATCTCCAGCTCGCCGCCGCCGAGCCCCGCCAGGTGGAGCAGCTCGTGGACCGGGATGTCCTGCTCGATCGATCCGAGGATCATCCGGGTCGGGCTGATCAGCTCGTCCACGCCGAGGTGGCGGAAGAGCGCCTCGTTCTTCGGGTTGTTGACCCGGGCGATGGTCCGGGGGACATCGAAGTGGTGCTTTGCCATCTGGCAGATGACGAGGTTGTCCTCGTCGTCCCCGGTGACCGCGGCGACCACGTCGGCCCGCTCGCAGCCCGCCTCGGCCAGGTGATTGCCCTCGCAGCCGTCGCGGGCGATCACGATCGAGCCGATGTCGTCGGCGATCTGGGCCGCACGACCGGGATCCTTCTCCATCAGCACGACCTCGTGGCCGGCTTCGATCAGCTCCTTGGCCAGGTAGTAGCCGACCTTGCCTCCACCGACGACCAGCACGAACACGGATCAGGCCTCCACGGCCGGAAGGGCGCCGACCGTCGTGCCGCCGACCGTCGACCCGCCGATGGCGGCCGCCACCGGACTCGTCCCGTCGGGATGGGTATGCGGAGCCGCCTCGCGGATCCGCGGCGTGGGTCCGACCGGCAGGCCCATGTAGCCGAGCAATGCATGGGTCATCAGGTCGGTCCGGCAGATCGTCGCGATGCCGAGCTCGGCGTACGCCTTGGCCCGCACGACGTCGTTGATCTTGGCGACGACCTGCTTGACCTCGAGCGCCTCGGTCGCGAGCTGGGCGGCCATGACGTTGCGATTGTCACCCTCGGTCAGCGCCAGGAAGACGTCGGCCTCGGCGGCTCCGATCCGGCGCAGGGTGTCCTCGTCCGTCCCGTCCCCACGGACGGCGCTCCCGCCGAACGTCGCCGGCAGCCGCTCGAACGCGCGGGTGGAGATGTCCACGATGGTGACCCGATGGCCCTTGGCGTCGAGGTCGCCGGCCATGGTCGCTCCGACCCGACCGCACCCGACGATGACGATGTTCATGCTTGCGACTCCTCGGTCATCGGCTCGCGGACGACCATCACGGCGCACGGCGCGTTCTTGAGGACGTAGGGGACGGTCCGGCCGATGGCGAAGTCGCCGCCGAACCGCTTTCGATATGGCAGACCCAGGACGAGCAGGTCGGCGCCTCGTTCGCTCGCCTCATCGACGATCGCGGCCCCGACGTCGCGCGCCTGGAGCAGCACCGTCTCGATCTTCACCCGCTCGGATTCGGCGACGCCTTCGACCATGTCGAGCACCCGTTGCGCCTCCTCGGAGCGTCCGGCGACATCGGCATCGATGGGCATCGACCAGCCGATCTCGACCACGTGCACCGCGACCAGCTCCGCCTTGGACGGCCGAGCCAGTCCGCACGCCACCCGGACGATACGCTCATCGCTCGTCCCGCCGTTGACGGCGATGACCGCGCGCTCGATGAGACGGGGACTGGGCTCCGGCACGGCGGTCACGATACCACCGGTGCCCACGCCGGTCTCAGCCTGGGCCCAAGGGCCTCGCCCGACCCGCCCGACGCTCCGTCGGGGGAACGCCCTCGAGGCCTCCGTCGGCGCCTCCGTCGGCGCCACCGTCTGATCCGTCGCTCGCGGTCAGGTCATCGTCGTCGCGATCCGCGTCGTGGCCATCCTCGCGCCGGTAGGGGGCGTTGACGACGACGGTGTGCGGCCGCCCGAGGAGGGTCGTCCGCAGCCGCTTGGCCGACTGGTTGTAGAGGATCCGCTCCCACCAATGGCGCGCGACGTACTCGGGGATGACCACGAAGGTCACCGGTGCGGGCTTGTCCGGCGGCCAGGCGTGGTCGAGGACGTCGAGGTAGGCGACCAGCGGTCCGACCAGCGCACGGTATGGGGACTCGACCAGGACGAGCGGGACGCCCGGGACCTGGCGATCCCACTGCTCGCGCATCCGGGCGGTCTCGAGCGGATCGGACGAGATGTATACCGCCCGTACGTCGTCGCTGATCGCCCGACCGACGTTGATCGCCTGGACGACCGACCGGTTGATGCTCGGCACCGGGACGACGACCCGTTCCTCGCGCCTCGGGGCGGACATCACGAAGTCGGGTCGGACGGCCAGCTGGGCGCGCGACGCCGCGTATTGCCGGTGGATGAACAGCATCATCGCGACGAGGAGCGGGATGAGGACGACCACGAGCCATGCTCCGTCGACGAACTTGACCGACACGACCACGACCATGACCACCGCGGTGAGCACTGCGCCGAACGCGTTGAGGACCGCGCGCCACCGCCAGCCGACCTCGCGGACGGTGTTCCAGTGCTTGACCATGCCGATCTGGGACAGGGTGAAGCACACGAACACGCCGACCGAGTAGAGCGGGATGAGCGCGTGCGTGTCGCCGCCGAAGATGAACAGCAGGCCGAACGCGACCGCGGCCAGCAGCACGATCCCCCAGCTGTAGGCGAGGCGGTCGCCACGGAACGAGAACTGGCGGGGCATGAAGCCGTCCTCGGCCAGGATGGCCGCCAGGCGAGGGAAGGCGTTGAAGCTCGTGTTCGCCGCCAGGAACAGGATCAACGCCGTCGCGGCCGCGAACGCCGGGACGAGGAACGACCCCGACCCGAACACGGCTGTGGCGACGAGCGCGACGACCGACGGCCCGCCCGGCTGGGTCGGCAGGACGTCGTAGGCCCGGGCGACGACGGTGATCCCGATGAACAGGATCCCGAGCAGGACGGCCATGATCGACAACGTGTTCGCGGCGTTGCGTGCCTCGGGTGGCTTGAACGCCGGGACGCCGTTGGCGATCGCCTCGACGCCGGTCAGGGCGACGGACCCACCGGCGAACGCCTTGAGCAGGACGAACAGGCCGAGCGTCTCGGTGGCCTTCGGGAGGAAC
Organism: Chloroflexota bacterium; assembly: GCA_017881905.1. GTDB lineage: Bacteria > Chloroflexota > Limnocylindria > Limnocylindrales > CSP1-4 > Chersky-267. The sequence continues at coordinate 19,202 of JADGQI010000134.1, read as the reverse complement.
ACGTCCGTCTCGACGATGGGGGTCACCGTGCCGCTCACGATGTGGAACAGCCCGAGACCGACCATCAGCAGGGCGAGCCCGAGGAACAGGTAGGTCGGGACGGCGAAGATGTTGCCCGACTCGCGCAGCCCGCGCAGGTTGCCGATCGTGATCAGCGAGATCGACACGAAGGCGATCTCGATCCGGTAGTCGTACACGGCCGGGAGGACCGACTGGATCTGCTCGATCGCGGCGGCCGTCGACACCGCGACGGTCATGACGTAGTCGATGAGCAGGGCCGCGGCCGCCACCAGCCCGGTCAGCTGCGACAGGTTCTCGCGAGCCACCACGTAGGCGCCGCCGCCGCTCGGGTAGGCCCGGCAGACCTGGCGATAGGACACGGAGACGACCGCGAGAAGGATCGCGATCGCGATCGACACCCCGACCGAATAGGCGATCGCCGACAGGCCGACGACCCCGATCAGGACCTTGAGGATCTCTTCGGTCGCGTAGGCCGACGACGAGATGGCGTCCGAGCTGAAGATCGCCAGCGCCTTCTTCTTGGCCAGGCGCTCGCCGATCTCCTCCTCGCTGGCCAGCGGGCGACCGAAGACGACCCCGCGGATGCGCGCGAAGGCTCGTCCCACCGGGGTGACCGGACGGCTGGCAGCCTCCCTCGCCACCATCTGGCCGGGGCCCGTGTAGCGGAAGTAGGGCGAGTGCGGCCTCTCCACCCGGACGCGTCGGTCTGCCGGCTTGCGCCCCGGGAGCGGACGCCGTCCTCCGATCATCGTTCTCCGTGGGCTGCTGGCTCGGTCGCCGATCGCGGCTCCGGCACGGTATCAGAGGCCATGGCTCAACCGCTCGACCAGCCGATCCGGGAGATGCCGCCGGCGCATGGCGGCCTGGACCGCGGCGATGTCGTACGGGACCCGATGCCAGGTCAGCTCGAGGCGTTCGGTGTCGAGGACGAACGCGCTCGACCGGGGATCGCCGTCGCGCGGCTGGCCGACGCTGCCGGGATTGGCCAGGATCGGCCGCCCATCGAGGAGGAGCGTCGATCGATCCGATGGGCTGAGCATCTCGATGAAGCCGTCCTCATCGCGGAAGACCGACGGCAGGTGGGTATGACCGTGGAGACAGAACGGGGCGGTGAGGATCTCGAGGTTGAGCCGGGCGACCGGCGCCGTGGTGATGTACTCCCAGATCGGGTCGCGCGGGCTGCCGTGGACCATCTCGAAGTCGCGCTCGATCCGCCGCTCGGGAAGCGCGGCCAGCCACGACCGCGTCTCCGCCCCGATCGTCTTGCGGGTCCACTCCATGGCGCGCCGGGCGTCGGCGTTGAAGTAGTCGATCTCGTGGCCGCCGACCGCGGCGGCATCGTGGTTGCCGCGGACCCCGACGGCACCCAGAGTCCGCAGCCGATCGACGACCGCGTCGGGTTCCGGCCCGTAGCCAACGACGTCGCCGAGATGCCAGACCTGGTCGACGCCGCCGATCCCGGCGAGCACGGCGTCGAGCGCGACGAGGTTGGCGTGGATGTCCGAGAGCACCGCGATCCGCACCGTCAGAGTTTCCGACACTTCGCGGTCGGGCGACGGCCGGTTCCGGGACCTGGATCCTCGCGTGGCCGGGGAACGATCACAGCGGTCGACGCTTGCGCTCGGCCGGGTCGCGGGGGAACCCCGCCGGGGTCGGGCGTTGCTTCGTGGTCACCACCAGGACGTGGTCGTCCGACCCGAGGCGCCGGTCCACCGGGAGGAGCACCGGCCGCGAGCCCCCCAGGAGCGCGATGGCCGACCCCGCCGCGTCCATCTCCGCCCGCGCGTCGGTCCCCTTCCAGGCGATCAGGACGCCACCCGGCGCGAGCAGCGGGAGCCCGAGCTCGGCGACCTCGGCCAGGTCCCCGACCGCGCGGACCACCACCGCCGGCCAGCGCTCCCGGTGGCGGCGATCCGCGGCCAGGACCTCCGAGCGCCCGGCGAAGGACTCGACCGACCCGGCCAGATCGACCGCCGCGATGGCGGTCTCCAGGAAGCCGACCTTCTTGGCGACGCTGTCGACCAGCAGGGCACGTCGCGCCGGGATCACGGCCGCGAGTGGAAGACCCGGATAGCCGCCGCCGCTGCCGATGTCGACGAACGCGTCGATCCCGCGCTCGCGAAGGAGCGGTGCCGCCGCAAGGCTATCGAGAAGCAGTCGGCGGACGGCGTCGACCGGTTCGCGGATCGCCGTCAGGTTGATCGAGGTCGTCCAGGCGAGGAGCAGGCGGAGGTGGCCCTCGATCGCCGACCTGACCTGCGGTGCGATGTCGTCGAGGCCCAGGACGGCGAGCCCGTCGTCGAGCGCCGCCGTCGCCGCAGCCGGGAGCTCGGGGACGTCCTGGACGCGCAACGGGAGCGGTTCGCGACGGCGCTCCACTTGCCTCCTCGGTGGTGGGGCGTGGACCGTCGCGAGCCGCTCCCGGCGTCTTCGTCTGCGCGCCATGGAGGGCCGGTCGGTCTTCCGTGGCTCATCCGGTTCCGGCTCCGGTCTCCCGGTGCCCCTCGCGAACCACGTTACCCTGCGGTGCCGCCATGTCGTGCGGATGCCGGACGCTACGGGACCCGCGATCCGAAGTCAACGCGGTTATCCACGAACCTCCATCCGCGGTCCACGTTCGTGGATAAGTCGGCCGGTTCAGGCGGGATCGGGTGGGTCCGACCGGGACAAGGCACCGTCGATCGCGCGGAGCCGGACCGGTCGCGGAGGCGGCTCGGCGGGACCAGACGACGGATCGACCGGCTCCGCATCGCGGACCGGCGGCTCCAGGACGATCGGTCGGCTGCCGGACCGGATGGCACGGAGCACGGCGGCCTCCTCGAGGAGGAGCTCCTCGTCGGCAAGGGCACGCTCCAGGATGGCCTCGATCGACTCGTGACCCAGCTGGGTGGTGCCCGGGAGGACGAGCACGAAGCTCGACCCGGACCCGGGGACCGATGCCACGTCCACGTCGCCGCCCATCGCCCGGGTGAGATCCCGGGCGATCGCCAGGCCGAGGCCGGTCCCGCCGATCGCGCTATGGGCATCGAGCCGCTGGAATCGTTCGAAGATCCGGATCCGGTCCTCGGTCGGGATCCCGGGGCCGTCGTCGCGGATCGCGATCAGCGCGACGGCGCCGTCGAACCAGCCGGCGAGCTCCACGTGGCCCCCGTCCGGGCTGAACTTCAAGGCGTTCCCGAGCAGGTTGGTCAGGACCCGCTGGACCTCCCGCCGGTCGCCGGTCGCCGCCCGCATCCTCGGCGGGAGATCCGAGCGAAGGTCGATGCCGCGCTGGAGCGCGAGCGGGGCGACGGCGGCCAGGACGCGCCCGCCGACCTCCGCGACCGAGAACGGCCCGAGGTCGAGGCGGAGGTTGCCCGAGTCGAGCCGCGAGATGTCGAGCAGGTCGCCGACGAGATCGCCCATCGAGTCGACGATCGACCGGCTGCGCTCCATGAACTCCCGCTCGGTCGCCCGGTCGTCGACGCGACCCCCCAGGATGAGGTCCAGGTAGCCGCTCAGACCGGTCAGCGGCGTCCGCAGGTCGTGGGCCACCGTCGACACGAACCGCTCGCGTTCCGCCTCCCGAGAGCGCAGGCTCTCGAGCTCCGCGGCGGCCGCGAGTTGCCCGGTCACCAGGGCGAGGACGACCGCCGCGTGACGGGCCAGCGTCGGTGGGAGCCGGTCGGCCAGACCGAGCACGCCGTCGTCGTCCACCATCTCGAACCCGAGCACCACGTGACCGGTGCTCGGGATCTCGATCGAGGCGAAGCGCGCTCCGGCCGGCGGGCGATCGTCCGGGTCGGCCGCCGTGCCGCCCGGTCGGAACCGGACCACGTCCGAGCCGGTCCGGCCGGCCCCGGGCGAGCCGGGCCCGCCGTCGGACGTCCGGGCGAAGGTGATGGGGGCGCGGCCGGAGGCGGCCCGTTCCGCCCGGCTACGCGGCGCCTCGGCATCGAGCCAGGCCGCGAGGCGCTGGGCATCGACCGCGTCCTCGCCGGGTGCGACCGACACCGCGACCCGTCGTTCCGGGACGGTCGACAGCACCGCGGCCCGACGGGCGCCCACGGTCCGAGCGAGCAGCTCGAGGAGGCCGGCGAGGTGCGCCTCCGCCGACGTCTCGGAGACGAGGACGTCGAGGGCGCGGGCGAGCAGGGCCGCCTCGTCGTGAGCGGACCGGTCGAGTCGGCGCCGGGATCCCTGCCGCCGTTCGACGTACGGGCCCGGCGGTCCGACGGTCGGTGCCCGCGTCGGAACGCGGACGAGTGGCGGGTAACGATCGGCCATCGGGCGCATGGTCGTCCCGGGTGGTGCGTCCGGGAAATCCCCCGTCCGGCGCATCGAACCGCCGGAAGTACCGCGTGCGGGGCTAGGCGCCTCGCGGCGGGCGGACCGGGCGCCCGATCGTGCGTCGGACGACGTCCATGACCTCGTCCACGTAGGCGTCCGATTCGCCGCGTTCGGCCGCCGTCCGGACGCAGCCCCGGACATGATCCTCGAGGATGAGGATGGACACGGCGTCGACGGCTGCCCGGAGCGCGGCGGTCTGCTGGAGGATGTCCACGCAGTACTCCTCACGCTCGATCATCCGGGCGATCCCGCGGACCTGACCCTCGATCCGGCTGAGCCGACGCACGAGGGTTCCCTTGTCCTTGGAGTAGCTGTGTCGGAAGTCAGGTGGAGCGGCGGCCGGCTGGGCCGGGCGGGTCGGACGCGCGGTCGTTGCCATGGTGTCTCGATCTCGATGTATGGGGCGGCGCTTGCCCATCGGGCGCCATCATACTCCCCTCCAGTATCCCCGGTTCGACCGAGGGTATCGACGACGCGGCCGCCGGCGGACCCGACCCACGCAGCCCGACCGCTCTCGCACCGGTCGGCTAGACTGCGCTTCGATGGGTTTCCGCGATCCTCTGCCTGCGCGACCGGCCGCCGGGACGGCCGCGTGAGCGACCCGCGGTCGGTGGCCGCCGACGCGGGTGCACCCGCGATCGTCGACACCCAGGACGCAGCCGTCGGCGTCGATGAAGCAGCCGTCGATCCCGCCACTGATCCGGCGCCCGCATTCGCTCACGCCAGCGAAGCGGAACTGTCCAGGATCCTCGACTTCTACGCGGTGCGCTGGGAGTACGAACCGCGCGTCTTCCCGATCCTGTGGAACACCGAGGGTGACGTCCTCGAGAGCTTCGCCCCGGACTTCTACCTGCCGGACCTCGACCTGTACGTCGAGCTGACCACCCTCCGCCAGAAGCTCGTCCGCAAGAAGAACCGCAAGCTGCGTCGTCTGCGGGAGCTCTACCCGGATGTCAACATCAAGCTCTTCTACGCCCGCGACTTCCGGGCCCTGATGCTCAAGTACGGCCGCCTGACGCTGGCCGAGGAGCTCACCGGGACGTCCGGTCAGGTCACGCCCGAGCGCACCTACGACGACCTCCTGGCCGGGCCGTTCGGTCCCGTCGGCCGGACCGACGGCGGTGCGCCCGCGACCACGACCGCGGGCGCGGCCACGCCCACGCCCACGCCCGCGGCCGAGACCCCGGCCGAACCTGGGATCGCGACCGAACCTGGGACCGCCGTCCGCACCCCATCGACCGTCGCGCCCCGTCGCCGTCGCCGGCGTCACGGCCGGTCCGCCGCTCGATCCGAGGCCGCCGGGTCAGCGGTCGCCGAACCGTGAGCGGCCCGGTCGACCTGAAGGCGGACGTCGCCGAGATCCTCGTCTCGGAGGAGGCGATCCAGGAGCGCGTCCGCGAGCTCGGGCAGCGCATCAGCGACGACTATCGGGGCCGGAACCTGACCCTGGTCAGCGTGCTCAAGGGCTCGCTCCCGTTCATGGCCGACCTGATGCGCGCGATCGACGTCCCGGTCCGGATCGACCTCATGGAGGTCTCCTCGTACGGTGGTACCGCGACCGAGTCGTCCGGTCTCGTCCGGATCCTCAAGGACCTGTCGGCGAGCATCGCCGACGAGGACGTCCTCCTGGTCGAGGACATCATCGACACCGGGCTCACGCTGAACTACCTGATCCGCTACCTGCGCGGCAAGAACCCGGCCTCGCTCCGGATCTGCACCCTGCTCGACAAGCCGGCCCGCCGCCTGGTCGACATCCCGGTCGACTACACCGGCTTCACCATCGAGGATCGCTTCGTGGTCGGCTACGGCCTCGACTACGGCGAGCTCTACCGCAACCTGCGCTTCGTGGGCGTCCTGCGCCCCGAGGTCTACTCGGGCGGGGGCTGAGCCACACCGTGCATCGTCGTCCGCTCGGGCGGGGCCGCCAGCTCGCCACCATCGGTGCCCTGGTCGTGCTCGTCGGCTGCGTCCTGCCCTGGTTCGCCGCGACGGGCGGGGACACGGGCCTGACCCCGATCACGACGAATGCCTTCTCCGACAAGGGCATCGTCGTGTTCATCTGCGCGCTGCTCGTGCTCGCGCTGGTCAGCCTGCCGTACGCCGCGGGGGACAAGCCGCTCGCGATCGACCGGGCGCTGTCGTACGTGATCGTCGTGACCGTCGCGATCGGCGCCTATCTATGGCGCACGATCGAGTTCATCCTGGTCGACCCCGCCGGCCTTCGACCCGACCTGGCCCCCGGGATCTGGATCGTCGGTGTCGGCCTGATCATCCTGGCCAGGGCGACCTACGAGATCTCGACCGAGCACCGCTTCTGACGGTCGGCCGGCCCGCGCTCGACGCGAGCTTCGACCGCGTGTCGCCCGGTCAGACTCCTCGTCCCCCGATCAGACCTTGTTGAGCAGTCGTGACAGGAAGCGGGCCGTCCGCGGATCCTGTGGCTTGTCGATGACCTGGTCGGGCGGGCCGACCTCGATGAAGACGCCCTCCTCGATGAAGTAGACCCGGTCGGCCGCCTCCCGGGCGAAGGCCATCTCGTGGGTGACCACGATCATCGTCGAGCCCTCGTGGGCGAGCTCGGCCATGACCTTGAGGACCTCGCCGACGAGGGTCGGGTCGAGGGCCGAGGTCGGTTCGTCGAACAGGAGCACCTTCGGCTCCATCGTCAGCGCCCGGGCGATCGCGACGCGCTGCTTCTGACCGCCTGAAAGGCGAGCCGGATACTCGTCGCGCTTCTCGCGCAGGCCGACCTTGTCGAGGAACTTCTCGGCCGTGGCGATCGCCTGGTCGCGCGGGACGCCCTTGGTCTTGACCGGACCTTCGATCAGGTTGTCGATCACGTTCATGTGCGGGAACAGGTTGAACTCCTGGAAGACCATCTGGGCGCTGGTCCGGATCGTCCGGATCTTCTCGCGGTCTGCCGAGGAGCGGTGGTGGAGCGGGTTCGCCTGGACCTCGACACCGTCGACCATGATCGACCCGATGGTCGGTTCCTCGAGGAAGTTGATGCAGCGCAGGAGGGTGCTCTTGCCGGCTCCGGACCGACCGATCAGGCAGATCGTCTCGCGCGGGAAGACCTCGAGCGTGCACCCCTTCAGGACGTGGTTGTGGCCGTAGTACTTCTCCAGGTTCGTGACCGACACGATCTTCGTCGCGCCCGGCGGAGTGAGCGCGCCGGGAGTCGCGAACGGGTCGGTGGGCGTCGGGCCGCCGGGCATCCCACCCGGTGGCGGGATGTCGACGATGGTGGCATCGCTCATCGACTCGTTCATCGGTTGCGATCTCCGGCGGACATCCGCTTCTCGAGACGGGCCTGGAACAGGGACAGGATCATCGTGAGCCCCCAGTACATCAGCGCGGCGACGATGATCGTCTGGAACGCCTGGCCGGTCGGTCGGCCGGCGGTCTGGGCGCGCCACAGCAGCTCCTGGACCCCGACGACGTAGACGAGCGCGGAGTCCTTGGTCATCGCGATGAAGTCGTTGCCGACCGCCGGGATGACGATCCGGATCGCCTGCGGGAGGATCACCCTGCGCATGACTTCGCGCTCCGGCAGGCCGAGCGCCCGGGCCGCCTCGACCTGGCCGCCGGGCACGGCCTGGATGCCGGCCCGGAAGACCTCCGTCAGGTAGGCCCCGTAGTTGAACGCCAGCGCGATGATCCCGGTCGGCAGCGGGTCGATCACGATCCCGGCCGAGGGCAGGGCCAGGAAGATGAACAGGATCTGGACGATCAGCGGCGTGCCCCGGACCACGGACACGTAGAGCGATGCAAGCCCATTGAAGAACGGGTTCGCCGAGAGGCGCCCGAGGGCGCCGAGGACCGCCAGGATGACCGCGAAGAAGATGGATACGACCGAGATGAACAGGGTGACCCAGACGCCGCCGATGATGAACGGCAGCCACTCCTGGAGGAACCCGACGTTGACCCCGACCGTGGCGAGAAGGAAGCCGCCGACCAGGCCGAGGACGACCAGCCAGGTCAGCAGGAACAAGGTCCGGAACCTTCTCCGGTGACCTCGATCCGCGGCTTCGATCTCGAGGACGATCGGCGGGACGACCTCGCCGACGGTGGCCTGGGCGGTCATGACTCCTCCCTCGAAACGAGGCAGGGGCGCCCGGCTGGGCGCCCCTGGATCCTCAGGAACCCTGGTCCGTGACTCCGGCCAGCCTTATGGCGCCGGTGGGGTCGTCAGGTCGGCCTTGAACCACTTGTTGGACAAGGCACTCAACGTCCCATCCGCGTGCATCTCGGTGACGATCTTGGACACGGCGGCGACGAAGTCCGTGTCTTTGGGGCCGCTCTTGTCGACCGCGACGGCGAGCTGCTCGGTGAAGACCGGCGCGCCGACCTTGACGATCGGGGTCTTGTTGGCGATCGCCGCGTCGACGGTCGTGCTCGAGGTGAGGAAGCCCTCGGCCTCCTTGCGTCCGGCGGCGATCGCCTGGGCGCACTCCTGGTCAGTCGGCAGGGTCTCGATCTTGACCCCGGTCGGCGGCGTCGCCACCGGGCCGAGCGAGACGCTGGTCAGCTTGCCGGCGAGCCAGTCGGCGTAGGTCGTCGCCGTCCCGACGCAGACGGTCTTGCCGGCCAACCCGTCGAGGGAGGTGATCCCGGACGCTGTGGTGGCGGTCATCTGGGCCGGGGTGTAGTAGTAGGCCGGGCTGAAGTCGAGGAACTTCTGCCGATCGGTGGTGATGGTCATCGACCCGACGCTGGCGTCCCAGCGGCCGCCCCACGAGCCGGCGGTGATCGTGTCCCAGCCGGGTGTCTGGAACTCGGTCTTCACGCCGAGTCGCTTGGCGATCTCGTTGGCGACGTCGATGTCGAATCCCTCGAACGTCCCGTCGGGCTTGAGGAACGACTGGGGAGCGTAGTTGGGGTCGGTCGACACCTTGAGCACGCCTGCCTTGAGAACCTTTTCGAGCAGGCCGCCGGCGATCGGCGCAGCCGACGCTCCTCCGGACGGCGCCGCTGCGCTGGGCGCGGAACTGCCGCCGCTGCCAGCGCTCGAACAGGCCGCGGTGAGCACGGCGATGACCGCGAGCAGCGAGATCCCTCGCTTGAACATCTGTTCCTCCTCCTACGTCCGCGGTCGGTGCGGTGGCATGTCCGCGAATCGGGCGCACAGTCTACGACGCATGGGGATCCGGTGACGACCGCGGTCCGAGGTCCGGGTGGGTCGGCCGTCGCTCTTCCCCGGGCGGGCTCGATCCGCTCACGGCGTGGCGCTCCGCAACGGCCCGGGCGGATCGACGATCTCGACCCCGAACCAGCGCGCGTACGCGCCCGGCGTCGGATCGCGGATGACGAAGACGTAGCGTCCGGCGGTCCATTCGATCGTCCGCTGACCCACCGGCGCGAACAGCCCCTCGGTCGTGTCGGCGGGGGCGGCCGGTGCGTGGACCGCCGTCAGATCGACCGGGACCGGGGCGCCGTCCGGCCCGACGGACCAGGCGCTGGTCTGAGCCTGGGCGGGGGGTCGGTCGGTGGCGGTGAGCGGAGCGCAATATCCGAGCGCCGGGATGCCGGCGTCGACGATCCGGACGAACGGGATCCGGGGGTCGGTCGGGCCGGTGATGTCGCCCGCCGGGGTGACCTGGATCCAGGTCCGGATCGGGTTGACGAGGTCCAGCGGCGCCAGCGGCGCCCCCGGCGCGATCGAGGGCTTGGCGCCCGATGCCGCGGGCGCAGGCGTGCTGGCGAGCGCCTCGAGCTGCTTCACCGGCATGCCGAGCGCGAAGACGCGCCAATCGCTCGCGTAGTAGCACTGCCACGAGCGGGCCAGGAGGGACACCCACGGCGTCTGCCCGGGGCTCGGCGAGGCCACGTCAGGGGACGCCGACGCCGCGGCCTCGTCGACGATCGGAGCCGTCGGCCTGACGGGTCCGCCCGTGTCCCATGGTTTCGCGATCGCCAGCGCGACGCCGATCAGGGCAACGACGATGATGATCGCCGGCCGCGAGCCCGCTCCCGGAGTGCGGGCGGACTGGAGCTCGACCGGGCGATCCGCGCGTGACCCGACACCCGGAGCGCCGGGCTCGCTCGGGAGCCCGTCCTCGGACCGACGTCGCGGATCGTGCCCGCCCCGCGTCGGTCAGATCTCCCCGAGGTAGGCCCGTCGGACGTCCTGGTTCGCCGCGAGGGCGCTCGCGGAGTCCGCCAGGATCACCCGACCGGTCTGCAGGACGTAGCCGCGGTCGGCGACCTCGAGCGCCTGCAGCGCGTTCTGCTCCACCAGCAGGATGGTCGTCCCTCCGGCGTTGATCTCACGGATGATCGTGAAGATCTGCTGGATGAGGATGGGCGACAGACCCAGCGAGGGCTCATCGAGGAGGAGCACCTTCGGGCGGGTCATGATCGCCCGTCCGATCGCCAGCATCTGCTGCTCGCCGCCGGACAGCGTGCCACCCCGTTGCCCGGCCCGTTCGCGCAGGCGCGGGAAGATCGAGAAGACGTGCTCGATGTTCTCCGCGACCTCGCGGCCGGACCGGGTGTAGCCGCCCATCTGGAGGTTCTCGGTGACCGTCAGGCGCGAGAAGATGCGACGGCCCTCGGGCGCGTGCCCGATGCCATCGCGGGCCATCTCGTGGGCGGCGGTGCGGGTGACGTCGCGCCCCGCGAAATGGACCGAGCCCATGCGGGGATGGAGCAGACCGCTGATCGTCTTGAGCGTGGTCGTCTTGCCGGCGCCGTTCGAGCCGATGAGCGTGACGATCTCTCCCTCGCGGACGTCCAGGTCGATCCCCTGGAGCGCATGGATCTTCCCGTAATAGGTGTGGACGTCGCGGAGCTCGAGGATGACGTCGCCCGGCGCGGGACGCCCCGAGGTGGACCTCGAGGCGTCGTCCGAACCGAGCATCGGAGGCCGGCCCGGGTCCGTCGTCGGCGGGATCGGTTGCTCGGTCATGACGCCGGGGTCCCCAGGTACGCCTCGATCACCTTGGGATCGCGCCGGACCTCCTCGGGCGTCCCCTCGGAGATCCGCTCCCCGTGGTCCATGACCAGGATGTGGTCGCTGACCCCCATGACCACGCGCATGTCGTGCTCGATCAGGAGGATCGTCAGGCCGAGCTCCTTGCGCAGGCGGCCGATCAGGGCGGTCATCGCCGCGGTCTCGTTCGGATTCATCCCGGCGGTCGGCTCGTCGAGCAGGAGGAGGACCGGGTCGTTCGCGAGGGCCCGTGCCAGCTCCAGCCGGCGCTGGTCGCCGTACGGCAGGTTCTTGGCGAGCTCCTGGTCGCGACCGCGCAGCCCGACCAGGCGAAGGAGCTCGTTCGCCCGCTTGGCGGCAGCGTCCTCTTCCCGATGCTGACGTCGCGACGAGATGACGTGATCGATCAGGTTGGACCGCAGCTGCAGGTGCATCCCGACGAGCACGTTCTCCTGGGCCGACATGTTCTGGAACAGGCGGATGTTCTGGAAGGTTCGTCCGATCCCGGCCGCGACGACATCGTTCGGGCGAGCGCTGCGGAGGATCCCGAGCCGCCCCAGCAGGAGCGAATACCACGGTGGGCGGATGATCGCCAGCAGCAGCATCGTGATGAGCAGGCCCAGGACCACCAGGCCGGTGATCCCGATCCCCTGGTCGCCGTGATTCTGGGCGCCGAGAAGGAGCGCGACCGCGACCGCGATCAACGACGGGGCGACCCACAGGATCGGCTCGATCCAGGTCCGCTGCGGGCGCAGGATCAGGAAGCGCCCGCGGAATCGAACGTGGCCTGACGACGGATCGATGATCCCGGCGACGACGTTGAAGAAGGTCGTCTTGCCGGCGCCGTTCGGGCCGATGATGCTGACGATCGCTCCCTTGGGGATGTCGAGGTTCACGTCGCGCACGGCCACCAGCCCACCGAACCGCTTGGTGATGGACTTGGCCTGGAGCAGGTAGTCGACCCCGTCCTCGGGCGCCGTGGGGTCCACTGCGCCGACGGCCACGACCGTGTCGTGCTGCTCGCTCATTCGGGCGACGCCCCGAGCTCATCGCCGAGCTCGCCGAACTCCTGGTCCTCGTCCGTGTGCAGCTCGCGCCGTCTGCGTCGGCTCGGGAACAGGCCCTCGGGCCGCAGCAGCATCATCGCCACCAGGGCGATGCCATAGAGAAGGAACTGGTAGTCCAGGAAGTTGATGTCCTGGAGGAACGGGACGTGGGCGTTGTCGAAGAACAGGTTGAGCTGCTTGAGGAAGACGCTCTGGATCATGAAGACGACGAACGCGCCGACCGCGACGCCCCAGACGTTGCCCATCCCGCCGAGGACGACCATCGCCAGGACGGTGAACGAGACATCGAACCGGAAGAGGTTCGGCGTGACGGTCTGGAGCTTGGCGGCGATGAACACGCCGGCCAGGCCTGCGGTCGACGCGCCAAGCGCGAACGCCAGGAGCTTGGTGACGACCGTATTGACCCCGTTCGCCGCCGCGGCGAGCTCGTCCTCGCGGATGGCGGCCCAGGCCCGTCCGAGGCGGGAGTCCTGGAGCCGGTAGATCAGGATCATCGAGATGCAGATCATGACCAGCATCGTCAGATAGAACGGCCATGGGTTGCCGGTCGTCGGGAACTCCGTGCCCAGCAGGGATGGCGCCGAGATCCCGCCGATCCCGTTCGGTCCCTCGGTGTACTTGCTCGAGTTGAGGATCGTGATGGGCACGATCTCCCCGAACCCGAGCGTGACGATGGCCAGGTAGTCGCCGCGCAGGCGCAACGTCGGGGCCCCGAGCAGGATCCCGAAGACCGCGGCGATCGCCGCGCCGGCGAGCAGCATCGGCCAGAACGGGATGTTGACATGGGTGAACGACGACGCCGCGAAGGCGTAGGAGTAGGCGCCGATCGCGAAGAACGCGGCGTACCCGAGGTCCAGCAGGCCCGACATCCCGACCACGATGTTCAGCCCGAGGGCGAGCAGGACGTAGATGCCGGCGATCGTGAAGCCGTCCATCCAGACCGCCTGGCCGCTGAAGCTGTTGAACGGCGGCACGAGCACGATCAGCGGGAGGATCGCCGCCACGATGGTCATCCCGACGATCACGCTGAGCGATCGGTGGCGACTGGACAGGTCCGCCACCTGCTCGCGGATCCCCGGGCTGCTCGCAGCAGGCGCCTGCCCGACGGCGCTCATGCCCGCTCTCCGATCTGCTGCCCGAGGAGACCTGCGGGCCGGAACAGGAGCGTCAGGATGAGGACGACGAAGACGGCCGCCTGACCCCAGACGAACACGCCTTTCGCGCCGGCGGTCACCTCGACGAAGCCGATGATGAACCCGCCCAGCGCCGCACCAGTGATGTTGCCGATCCCGCCGAGCACGGCCGCGGTGAACGCCTTGAGACCGGCCTGGAACCCCAGCGTGAACTGGATGTTGCCGAAGTACAGGCCCTGGACCACGCCGGCCGCGCCCGCCAGCGCCGAGCCGATGAAGAAGGTGATCGCGATCGTCCGGTTGATGTCGACGCCCATCAGCTGGGCCGCCTCGCGGTCCATCGCGGTGGAGCGCATCGCGCGTCCGATCCGCGTGCGGCTCACGAATAGCTGGAGCGCGATCATGAGCGAGACCGACACGACGATCGTGAAGATGTTGACCACGCCGACATCGAGCCCGAACACGTTGACCCGTGCGGTCGGGGAGATGAGCTGCGGCGTGTTCACCGGCGACGGTCCGAACAGGATCTGGATCGTGTTCTGCAGGATGAACGAGACGCCGATGGCGGTGATCAGCGGGGCGAGCCGCGGCGCGTGGCGGAGCGGTCGGTAGGCGAACCGCTCGATGACCGTCCCGAGGATGCCCAGCAGGATCATCGTGATGGCGAAGTCCACGAACAGGACCGCGGCGAGGACCGGCGGGTCCTTGATCGGGCCGTCCTGGCCGAGGACGTTGGTCAGGACGTACATCGAGGTGAAGGCGCCGACCATGAACACGTCGCCGTGGGCGAAGTTGATCAGCTCGATGATCCCGTAGACCATCGTGTAGCCGATGGCCACCAGCGCGTAGATGGCGCCGATCGTCAGGCCGTTGACGAACTGGGCGGGGCCGATCACGAGGAAGTCGATGATCGCCACGCCGAGAACGAAGAGGTAGGGCCCGAGACGAAGACGCTGGAACGTTTCGACGAACGCGGGCTGCTCCCGCCGAAGCGTGGACGTCGTCATCCGGTCTCCTCGGCCTGCCCGGATCCTGGTTAGGTCAGAGGGCCGGAGCGGCGAAGCGCCCCGGCCCTCTGGTTCGTCGCGTTACGGCGAGGGTGACGCCGCCGCCGGGGCGTTGGCGGAGAAGTTCTGCTGCTCCTTGAAGACCCAGTCGCCGACGCCGCCCTTGGCGGTCGGATCGACCTTGTAGAAGGAGATGAACGGCTGGGTGGTGTCGCCGTTCTTGTCGAACGACTCGTCGCCCAGGACGGTCTTGAAGGTGTGGGAAGGATCGGAGGCGTAGGCCCGGACACCCTCGCGGATGGCGGCCTGGTCTGCGGTCGGGTTCGCGTCGAGGGTGGCCTTGAGCGAGTCGAGGATGACCGTCGCGCACGCGTAGGCCGGACCGCTGTAGGCGCCTGCGACCTTGAAGTCCGCATCGCTGGCGAAGTGGTCGGCGAAAGCCTTCTCGAAGTCGGCCTTGCCCGGGAAGTCACCGATGGCGGCGACGGTCCCGTACGAGTTGTCCGCGGCCTGTGCGCCCGCGATCTGGATCAGCGAGCCCTTCGCGTCGCCGGCGCCGTTGACGATGCCGTCAGGCCCGGTGAACGGGATGGTCAGGCCCTGCTGACGAAGCTGCTTGAGGAGCAGGCCGCCACCGGAGGTGACGACGCCGCCGTAGTAGACGCCGTCGGGGTTCTTGGTCTTGGCGTCGGTGATGATCGAGTTGAAGTCGGTCGTATCGGCACCGGCGCCGACGCGGATCACGGTCCCGCCGAGGGCCTCGAACTTCTTCTGGAAGTTGTCCGCGACGCCCTTGCCGAAGGTCGTCACGTCGTCGACGACGAGCATGTTCTTGAGGCCGAGCGTGTTGTAGGCGTAGGTCGCCATCGCCGGACCCTGGATGTCGTCGGTCGCCGCGACCCGGATGTAGTTGATCTTGGTCGGGTTGGTCTTGCGATAGTCGAGCGCGCCGAACTCGGGCTTGGTCAGCGACTCGTTGGTGTTCGCCGGGCTGCACTGGAGCAGGCCAGCGGCGTTGCTGATCGGGATCTGGACCTTGGCGACGGCCGAGTTGTACGGGCCGACGACGCCGATGACCGCAGGGTCCGAGACGAACGTCTGCATGTCCTGGGCGCCCTGCTGCTCGTTGTACTTGCCGTTGACGGCGTGATCGAGCGGGACGAGCTTGATCGTGTAGCCGTCGATGCCGCCGGCCGTGTTGATCTGGTCGACCGCGAGCTGCGCGCCCTTGAGCGTGGGCTGACCGTCGGCGGCAGCGCCACCGGACAGCGGCAGCGTCACGCCGAGCTTGAGCTCACCCTTCGATGCGGCGGTGCTTCCGGCCGGCGCGGCACTCGCGCCGGTCCCGGTGCTCGCGGCCGTGGTCGGTGCGGCGGTCGACCCGCCGGACGAGCACGCCGCCAATACGATCACCGCGCCGGCGACCAATGCGCCGATCTTGGCGTTCTTCATGTACGACTCCTCCTAGATCTGCACCCACCCCGACTGGGCGGGTGACCCGGTCGATCCCTCTGCACGCCCGTCCCGGCCGGGTGGCGCGGCGTCCCCGGCGCCCATCTGCCACCGGAGCGGTCGGCCGGTCGGCCCCTCCTCCCGGGGTCGTCGACTGGGACTCGCGCTGGTGGCGTCGGTGCGGTGCGGTGACGGCACGACGGCCGGTCTCGGGCGGCGCGCAGGTGGCCGCCGAAGCGATGCCGTATATTAGCCCTCGGCGCGTCGATTGCAACATCAGGTCGGCGAGCGCCCCTGGCGGCTGTCGAGCGGTTCACCGCTCGCCCCCGGAGGCGCGCTCGCGGACCGATGAGCGATCCTGGTCGAACCCGATCGCACGATCGCAACAGTCGCGCCCAGCCTCGCGAGGTCACTGCCCGTCAGCGTGGACTATCAGGTTCGAGCGGCTCGGATCACGGATATCGATCGACTCGTCGCACTGTGCGCCGAGGCGACGTCGAAGGCCGCCGGTGACGCGCCGCTCGTCGCCCCCGATCTGCTCCGTCAGCTCGTCTACCTCCCGCAGGCCAGCGTCCTGGTCGCGGAATCGCGCCGGACGGTCATCGGGGTGGCGGTCCTCGCGCTCCGGCCGTCGGTCCGCGCGGGTGGGTTCGTCGGAACGGTGGACCTCCTCGCGAGCGATCCCGAGCACGACGTCGACGCCGTCGTCGACGTCCTCATCGAAGAAGTCCTGCGATCAGCCAAGAACAAGGGCTGCACCACCGTCGAGGTGGCCCGCCCGACCGATCCCGCGGAGCGGGCCCGCTGGGAGCGCCGGGGATTCGGCGATGGCGGACCGCTCCTGTCGCGACCCGTGGCGGCGGGGAGGGCCGCCGCCCGAACAAGCTGAACCACCACCACCACGGCCACCGAGCCGCAAGCGCGCCGGTCGGCCAGCAGACCAGATCAAGGAGTCAATGTGGGTAAGAACGTCGCCGTCTTCGTGGACGTGGCGAACATCTTCTATGCGGCCAAGGCCGCGGGCGTGGACATCGATTACGTCACGCTCCTCAAGTCGGCGATCGCCGGGCGGGATTTCGTGCGCGCGTATGCGTACACCGGTCTCGACCCCGACAACGAGAACCAGCGCAACTTCCATAACTTCCTGGCGCGCCACGACTACAAGGTCGTGAGCAAGGACATCCGCAAGTACGGCGACGGGAAGGTCAAGGCGAACCTCGACATCGAGCTCGTCGTCGACATGATGAAGACCGCCCGGAACCTGGACGTCGCGATCGTCGTGTCCGGGGACGGCGACTTCGCGCCGGCCATCCGCGCGGTCCAGGAGATGGGCGTCCGGGTCGAGGTCGTGAGCTTCCGCGGCAACACGTCGTCGGATCTCATCGAGGTCGCCGACCAGTTCACCGACATCATCCAGATGGCCAAGGTCGAGAAGGGCTCGTCCCGCAGCGGTCGGCGCGTGGCCGACGACGGCGAGGACCTGTCGATGACCGAGGTCCCCGACAAGCTGACCGAGGGCACCGGGCGCGGACGCGGGCGCGGGACGGGTCGCGGTCGCGGCCGGTCGAGCGAGACCGAGCGCGAGCCGGTGGCCGCCGGGAGCCGCCCCGCCGCCCGTGGCGGCGTCCGCGGCCGTCGACCGGAACCGGTCGAGGCAGAGGCCGTCGCGGCCGTCGGTGGTCCGTCCATCGGCCTGGTCCCGCTGCCGGGCGAGAAGCTGTCGCGCGCCGCGGCGGCACGATCGGTCGCCCCGATCGAGGCCCCCGATGAGGACGGCGAGATCGTCGAGACGTTCGACGGCTCGACCGAGGACGGCACCGAGGGTGAGGCCACCCGCCGCCGCCGCCGTCGGGGCGGTCGCGGTCGTGGTCGCGGTCGCGGTCGCGAGGAAGGCGTCGAGGCCGTCGCCGGCCAGGACGTCCCGCGTGACCAGGACGTCCCGCGTGAGCGGCCCGCGGCGCGTGTGGCCGAGGACCTTGACGAGCCGGAGGAAGAACCCGTCTCGAACGCCCCCCGCGGCCCACGCCCGGGAGCGTTCGGATCCGTCTGGGACTCCCAGATCGGGCAGACCCGGACCCCATCGATCGAGTCGACCCCGTTCGACATCGACGAGGAGGACGAGCCGGCCATCCCGGAGTACATCCTCGCCGAGCAGCGCCGTGGCAGCGCGGCCACCCGCAGCGGCAGCGGCGGGAATCGCGGCGGCCGGGGTGGCGGCGGGAACCGTGCCGCCTATGCCTCGGCGATCGACCGCGAGCGGTACGGCCGCGGCGGCGGTGGTGGCGGGATCAACCGCTATCCCGACGTCTCGGGTCGCTCCACGACCGGTGGAGGGACCGCCGGCCGCAGCGAGGGTCGAGGTGAACCTCGGCGGGAGCCCCGGCGGGACGACCGTCGGCCCGTCTCGAGCCCCCGGCCGGACCGCGACCGGCCGGCCTCCGCTCGTTCGGATGAGCCGTGGAGCGAGGTCCCGCCGGAGCTCGAGGCGATGCTTCGAGCCCAGCAGCAGGCCAGCCGCGGCTCGGACCGACCCGCGACCGGATCGGCGCGGCCGCCCGTGACCGACGCACCGGTCTCCGCGCAGGCTCCGCAGGCCGAAGCCGCCGCCCCGGCGCGCAAGCCGAGGGCGTCGACCCGGACCAAGGCGGCCGCGACCGCCGAGACGTCACCAGGCGAGGGCGCGGCACCGACCGCGTCCAAGCCGCGGGCGACGCGAGCCAAGCCCGCGACGGCCAAGGCGGCGTCGGCCGACGACGCTCCGGCAGGCGATGCGCCGAAGCCGCGAGCGACCCGGGCGAAGGCGTCGACGGCCAAGCCGAAGGCCGCCGACGATGAGGCCGCGGCGCCCGCGACCAAGCGCCGGACCACGGCCAAGAAGGCAGCGGCGCCAGCGGACGAGTAGGCCCGGGATGGCGTCGACCGCGGGACCGGTCTGGCTGACCCGCGGTCAGCCCGCCGCCCTGGCGGCCGTTGCCGGGATGGTGGTCGGTCACGCGCCGCACGCCGTCCTGCTCATCGGTCCACCGGCCGTCGGCAAGACGACCCTCGCGATGGACCTGGCGGCCGGGCTGCTGTGTACCGCGTCCGATCCGGCGGATCGGCCGTGTCGAGCGTGCCGCGCCTGCCGGATGGTGGCCAGCGGCAACCATCCCGACCTTCATCGGCTCGGCCCCGAGGGACCCGGCGGCCAGGTGGTGATCGGCGGGTCGGGCGAGGCGGCCGGTCCGCGCGGGGTCCGCGACCTCATCCGGGAGCTGGC
>JADGQI010000133.1 GCA_017881905.1 Chloroflexota bacterium | reverse complement strand
CGGCCTCGCCGGTCACGGCGACCTCGGCCTCGCCGGTCACGGCGACCTCGGCCTCGGCGGCGGCATCGGCCTCGGCTTCCTCGAGACGCGCCAACCGGCCGACCGCGTCGGCCCGGGCGATCGCCCGGATGACCTCGAAGTCGGGCGGGGCGGGCACCGTGTCGGCCATCCGGGCGATCTCGCTCGGGTCGCGCTCGGCGGTCAGGCTGGCGAAGAAGACGTCAAGCTCGTGGCGATAGCCCTCGACGGCCTCGGAGACCCGATCGATCTCGCCGTCGATGATCGCGGCGTGCTGGCCAAGATGTAGCTCCAGGCGGTCGCGACGGGCGCCGACCTGTTCGTCCGCCTCGGATCGGATCCGCTCTACTTCGGACTTCGACCAGGCACGGATCCCGGTCACGTCCTCTTCGGCCAGCCGCTTGAGCTCGTCGGCCTCGGCCACGGCACGGGTCCGGACCTTCTGGACATGGGTCGTCGCATCCTCGTCGACAGAGGCCTCGATCCGCTGGCGCTCATGCTCCGCGGCCGCCTGCATGGCTCGGGCGAGCTCATCGCGGAAGGAGTGCGCCGTCATTCGCGCATCGACGGGCTCAACGGTCGAGTCGGGCGCGAAGGCAGCGTCGGAAGCGGGCTCGGACGACTCGACCGACGAGTCCTCCGGGTCCGATCCGGGCGCTGCGGAGAGGCTGTCCTGGTACATTCGGGCTATCCTCAGTCGGGGTCGCGATAGTACGGCTGGGCTACTCGCGGTCGCAACGGATCGGATCCGATAGTGGTGCCTCCGGGAACCACTCGCCGAGCGTGATATGCTCGATGAACGCCCCCCGTCGGGGGCGGCGCTCCGCGTGGTCGATCCCCTTCTCGAACGGACCGTGCGTTTGCTGTTCACGTTCGGGAAGAGACGGAGGGTCAACGTGGCCACCGGAACCATCAAGAAGGTCATCGCCGATCGCGGCTTTGGCTTCATCACGGCCGACGATGAGAAGGACTACTTCTTCCATCGCGGCGCCCTCGATTCGTCGCTGGACTTCGACCGCCTCGTCGGCGGGGAGCGGGTCGACTTCGACATCGAGCAGAGCCCGAAGGGCCCGCGAGCCAGCCGGGTGAAGGCCGCCTGACAGCCGCCCGTCGCGTACGCGACCGAAGCGCCCCGTCCACCGGATGGGGCGCTTCTCGATTCCCGGCCGATGGCCGCGGGCGCGGATCCGTTGGCGTTTCTGGATCCGTCGCGGAACGTGGCGGGACGGCGACACCGATGAGGCGCCGCCGTCCCGATGGCGGGTCGGCCAGCCGCGGACCCGGATCGCCCGGATCACATGTTCGGGCAGTTGGCCCCGTTCGGCGCGGTCCCGCCGCCGCCGTTCCCGCCACCGGCCGGTGCGGTCGCACCCGGTGCCGTGGTCGGTGCCGGACTGGCCGCACTGACGACGGCGACGCCGCCGACGGTCAACAGGCCGATCGCGAGGAGCATCGAGGCTACCGCTCGGCGCGACGCCGAGAGGCGGCGGCTGGGTGGCGGGGTCGGACCCGTGACGGTCTCTGACTGGTCGTTCTCGAACATCGTGGTTCCCTTTGCGTTCGTTGACGGTGGATGGACGGTCGGATCAGGGGTCGGTCAGGTCATGGCTCGCGTCTCCGTGGATGGGCTTCGATGGCTCCCACCCGACGTGCCGACGTCGGCATGTCTGTGAATGACCCGAGTCTCGACCGCGTCGCCTGTCGGTCCGGTTACCGATCCCTGTCAGGACGCTGAGACCGCCGCGACCGCCCGGACCGTCCCGGTCCCGGAGACGCCGAAGCCGCCGGTGCAGCCCGTGAGGGCGAGCAGTCCGACGGCGATGACGACGGCGAAGCGGTTCATGCCGCTCGGCTTACGGGAACCGATTGAACCAGAGCGCCGCCAATCCGGCCCCGGCCAGGACGAACAGCAGGCCCGCCGCGGCGAACCACTGGGTGACCTCCTGCTCCTGCTGGGTATAGCCGACCTTCGAGCCGAGGTTCTCGTAGATCTGGGCGAGGTCCTGGGAGGTCGGTGCCTCGAACGACTTGCCCCCGGTCGTCTGCGCGATGCTCGTCAACGTCTGCGAGTCCGGCGGGACTTGGAGCGTGTGCATCTGCCCGTTCTGGTCCGGAACGGTGACCTCGCCGTCGGCCGTGCCGAGCGAGATGGTGTAGATCGGCACCCCGGCGGCGGCCGCCTGCTGCGCGGCGGCGTCGGGTTCGACGTTCCCGGTCGAGTTCTTGCCGTCCGACAGGAGGACCGTCGCCACGAGCGGCTGGCCGTCCGAGGCGCCGGTTCCGCCCGAAGCCGACGGCGCAGCCGAGGCCTGCGGCACGGGCAGCGAGCCGACGCTCCCCGCGCCGGACACGGTCGAACCCACTCCGGCGGTCTCGAGCGACAGCGCGATGGCGTCGCCGAGGGCGGTCCCCCCGCCGGCCTTCAGACCGTCGATCGCCTGGTGGACCGCGACGCGGTCGGTGGTCGGAGCGGCCACGACCCGGGCGCTGGTCGAGAACGCGACGACACCGACCTTGAACTTGGCGGGCAGCTGGTCGACGAAGTCATCGGCCGCCTTCTGGGCGGCGGCGAGCCGCGTCGGATCGACGTCGGTGGCCTCCATCGAGCCCGAAACGTCCATCGTCAGGATGACCGTGGCCTCCTCGCGCGGGACCGCCACGACCATCGACGGACGGGCGAGCGCGAAGACGAGCGCGGCGATCGCCCCGAGGTAGAACACCGGCGGGACGTGCCGCCGCCAGCGAGCGGTCTTCGGGACGAGGTTCGACAGCAGGTCCACGTTGGTGAACCGCACGGCGTAGCGATCCCGCCGACGCTGGACGAGGAGATACCCGGCGATCGCCAGCGGGACGAGCAGGAGCCCGAGCAACAGGAACGGTTCGGCGAAGGTCATGAGGCGATCCCTAACGTACGCAGCTGGTCGGCCAGGGACCGGAGCCAGCTGCCGGAGGTGGACAGGACGACGTGCCCGACGGTCAGCCGCCGGAAGTCGCGGGCAAGGGAGGAGCGTTCGTCGGCAGCCGCGCCGGCGAACCGCTCGCGAAGGGCGTGGGACGACGTGTCGACCCGGACCTCGCGGCCCGTTTCGGCGTCGATCAGGGTGAGCTCGCCGACGTCCGGCAGAGCGTCCTCGCGCGGGTCGCGGATCTCGATCGCCAGGACGTGGTGGCGAGCCACCAGGCCGGCCAGCGGCTGGCGCCAGTCGCGCTCGCCGCGGTAGTCGGACACGACCACGACCATCCCGCCGCGTGGGGCTGCCGCGTTCACGAAGCGGAGCGCGTCCGCCGGCGAGACCGCCCCGACGGGGGCCCGGGCGGCCCGGTCGACGGCCGCGTCCTCCCCATCGTTGCGGGCCGCGAGGAGCGTGGCCAGGAGGCCCTTCCGGCCGCCGGCGGGACGGATCCGCCGGTCGCGTCGACCGCCGAACGTCACGATGCCGAGGCGATTGCCGCGCTGGGTCGCGACGTGGCCGAACGCCAGCCCGACACCCTCGGCGACATCGGCCTTGCGCCGGTCCGCGGTCCCGAACGTCATCGACGGTGAGACGTCGAGGACCAGCCAGGTGGTCAGCGCGCGCTCGGGGACATGGACCCGGACGTGCGGGGTCGTGGTCCGGGCCGTGACGTTCCAGTCCATCTGGCGGACGTCGTCGCCCGGCTGGTAGGGGCGGACCTGGGCGAGCTCGGTGCCACCGCCGAGGTCGTGGGCCCGGTACTCCCCCGGCACGAGGCCGCGGATCCGCCGGCCGACCGTCACGTCGAGCGAGCGGAGGAGCGCTTCGGGCGTGGGGCCGGGACCCGGCTGCGCACTCGAGCGCGGCCGGGCGAGGGACGCCAGGGTCATGCCGACCGCTCGACCGTCGTCGGCTCTGCCGTGGTCAGGGTCGGGGCGGGGACCGCCGGGATGAGCCGGTCGAGGATCATGTCGGGCGTGACCTCGTCGGCCATGGCCGTGAAGCTCGGCACGATCCGGTGGCGCAGGACGTCCTTGGCCAGCTCCTGGACGTCCCCGGGGACGACGTAGCGGCGACCGCGGACGAGCGCCAGGGCGCGAGCGGCGTGGATGAGGTTGATCGAGCCGCGCGGGCTGGCACCGAAGGCGATGAACGGCTTGACCTTAGGCATCCCGATCTGCTCGGGGAACCGGGTCGCCGCGGTCAGGGCGACGGCATAATCGACGATCGCGCGATCGACGTACACATCGGCGGTCAGCGCCTGGAGCTCGGCCAGGACGTCCGCGGTCAGGATCGGCGTCACGACGGGCGCCGCTCGCAGCGAGCGCTCGACGACGACGGCCTCCTCACCGGCGGTCGGGTAGCCGACCACGACCTTCATCATGAACCGGTCCACCTGCGCCTCGGGCAGCGGGTAGGTGCCCTCCGATTCGATCGGGTTCTGGGTCGCCATGACCAGGAACGGCTTCGGGACCGGATAGCTCTGCTGGCCGATCGTCACCTGGCGCTCCTGCATGACCTCGAGCAGCGCGGACTGGACCTTGGCCGGAGCGCGGTTGATCTCGTCGGCGAGGAGGAAGTTGCAGAAGACCGGCCCGAGCTCGGTGTCGAACGTCCCCTGGTCGGGCCGGTAGATCCGGGTCCCGATGAGGTCCGCCGGCACGAGGTCGGGGGTGAACTGGATCCGGCGGAACGATGCGTCGAGCACATCGGCCAGCGTCTTGACCGTCAGGGTCTTGGCCAGGCCGGGGACGCCCTCGAGGAGGAGGTGGCCGCCCGCTAGCAGGGCGACGAGGACTCGCTCGAGCATCGCATCCTGGCCGACGATCACACGACGGATCTCGAACAGGACGGCTTCGCTGGTGGTCCTGCCGTCCAGCACGGTCGGCGCGGCGGGGGTGCCGGCGACCGGCTTGAGCTCACGGGGTTCGGTCACGGGATCATCTCCGGTGGCCCGTGGGCTCGGGCGGGTCAGGTCAATGGCATATCGGGCGCGTCGGTTCCTCGCGCGGACTCTCTCCGACCCGATGTTCGCACGACCAGCCTGAGAGCGTCATGAGAGCCTTCAGTGCGAGTCGCGGGCGACCGCCGAGCCGCTCGACCCGACCAGGAAGTCGAGGTCCGCGCCCACCTCGGCTCCGAGGACGTGGTCGACATACAGGCGCTCCCAGCCGCGCGCGGGTGCCGCGAATGCTCCGGTGAGCGCGGCGGACGGCCGTCGGGCGTCGAGCTCGGCGTCGGACAGCTCGACGTCCAGCCGCCGCGCCGGGACGTCCAGGGCGATCAGATCACCCGTCTCGACCAGTCCGAGCGGTCCACCCGAGGCCGCCTCCGGCGCGACGTGCAGCACGACCGTCCCGTACGCCGTCCCGCTCATCCGCCCGTCGCAGATCCGGACCATGTCCCGGACGCCCTGCGCCAGCAGCCTGGCGGGGAGCGGGACGTTGGCGACCTCTGGCATCCCGGGATAGCCCCGCGGCCCGCACCCGCGCAGGACGAGCACGCTGTCCGCCTCGACGTCGAGGTCGGGGTCGTCGATCCGTGCGTGGTAGTCCTCGATGCTGTCGAACACGACGGCCCGACCCCGATGCCGGAGCAGGTGCGGCGAGGCAGCCGACGGCTTGATGACCGCCCCGTTCGGGGCGAGGTTGCCGCGCAGGACCGCGATCCCGGCGGCACCCTGGAGCGGCGCGGTCCGCGGATGGATGACCGTCTCGTCCCAGATCCGGGCGTCGCCGAGATGATCCACCAGCGGTCGGCCGGTGACGGTGAGGGCCTCAGGATCGAGCAGATCCGCCACCTCACGCAGGACGGCCAGCAGTCCGCCGGCGCGGAACAGGTCCTCCATCAGGTGCTTGCCGGCCGGCTGGAGGTCGACCAGCAGCGGCACGCGACTCCCGACCGCGTCGAAGTCCTCGAGGCTGAGCTCGATCCCGAGGCGGCCGGCGATCGCCAGCAGGTGGACGACCGCATTGGTCGACCCGCCGATGGCGGCCACCGCGACGATCGCGTTGAGGAACGAGCCGCGGCTCAGGACGGTGCTCGGCCGCCGATCCGCCTCGACCAGCTCGATCGCCAGTCGCCCGGCCTCGTGGGCGCGCTCGAGGAGGCGACTGTCCGGTGCCGGTGTGCCGGCCGTGCCCGGGATCGTCATCCCGAGCGCTTCGGCGACGCAGCCCATCGTCGACGCCGTGCCCATCGTGTTGCAGTGGCCGCGACTCCGGATCATCGACGACTCGGAGGTCAGGAAGTCCTGCTCCGACAAGGTGCCGGCGCGGACCTCCTCGCTGAGCCGCCAGACATCCGTCCCGCAGCCGAGCGGGCGACCCTGGAAGGTCCCGGTGAGCATCGGACCGCCGGGGACGACCACCGCGGGGAGGTCGACCGAGGCGGCGGCCATCAGCAGCGCCGGGATCGTCTTGTCGCAGCCGCCGAGCAGGACGACGCCGTCGATCGGATTGGCCCGAAATAGCTCCTCGGCGGCCATCGCCGCGAGGTTCCGCCAGAGCATGGCGGTCGGACGGACGAGCGTCTCGCCGAGCGAGATGACGGGCAGGTCGAGCGGGACGCCGCCGGCCTCCCAGACGCCGCGCTTGACGTGGTCGGCGACCTCGTCGAGGTGCGTGTTGCAGGGGCTGAGGTCCGAGGCCGTGTTCGCGATGGCGATGTGCGGCCGGCCATCGAAGGCGTGGGCCGGCAGACCGCGCCGCATCCAGGCGCGATGGATGAAGGCGTTGCGGTCCGTGCCCGCGTACCAGCCCGCGCTGCGTATTCGTGCCGCCATCGTGCCCATCCCTCGCCTGACGGAGCGTCTATCCTCCGGACATCATCCCGCTTCCGGCATCGTCGATGTCGGCATCCGTGCCGAGGGCATCGTGCGCGCATTCGTGGTGACCGGTCCGCGCCGCGCGGAGGTCCAGGAGGTCGAGCCGCCGGTCGCGGGGCCAGGCGAGGTCGTGATCGACGTCGAACGGGTCGGCCTGTGCGGGACCGATACCGAGTTCTTCACCGGCGAGATGGCCTATCTCCACCAGGGGCACGCGGCCTACCCGATGCGGATCGGGCACGAGTGGTGCGGGACGGTCGCGGTGGTCGGGGACGGGGTCGACACAGCGTGGCTCGGTCGGCGGACGACCGGCGACACGATGCTCCCCTGCCATCGCTGCCCACGCTGTCTGGGCGGCCGCGGCCACCTGTGCGAGGAGCGCGCCGAGGTCGGGATCCGCGGCGGACGGCCAGGTGCCCTCGCCGAGCGGCTGGCCATGCCCGCGAGCGCCCTTCATCCGCTGCCGGACGGGTTCGACGTGGTGACCGGGGCCCTCGTCGAACCCGGAGCGAATGCGCTTCGCGCGGCGCTGGCCGCCGACCCGGCGCCCGGCCGCCGGGTCCTCGTCCTCGGAGCCGGCACGATCGGGTTGTTGGCTGCGCTGTTCGCGGCCGCCGATGGTGCCGAGGTCCACGTCATGGGTCGGTCGGTCCGATCGCTGGCGTTCGCCCGGGAGCTCGGTCTCCACGGCGTATGGTCGGTCGACGATCTCCCGCGACTCGCCTTCGATGCCGTCATCGACGCGTCGAATGACGCGGCCCTCCCGGGGCTCGCGCTCGATCTCGTCGAGCCCGGCGGTCGGGTCGTCTACATCGGGTTATCGGGGACCCCAAGCACGATCGACACGCGGACGCTGGCGCTCAAGGACGTCTCAGCTGTCGGGGTCCTGAGCGGCTCCCCGGGCCTGCGCGAGACGATCGCGCGCTATGCCTCGGAGGCGGTCGATCCGCGCCCGCTTGTGGCGGCCACGGTCACGCTGGACGAGGTCGCCGGCGTCCTCGCCGGCTCACGACCCGCGGGCGCCGGGCCAGGACCGAAGATCCACGTCGATCCGCGGAGATAGGCGGGTCGACCGAGCCTAGGAGGCGGTCGGACGGAGCGCGGGTGACCGACGCGGTACGCGGGTCGTGGCCGCTGTCGGTTCGGACGACGAGCTGGCCGGTCGGCGCGAGGCGGTTGCCGCACGGCGGTTCGCCTCGCGCCGGCCTGATGTGGTGGCGGTCGCCGCGCTCGCGGCGCTCGCGTCCGGCTGGGACGCCGTCCCGAAGCCGGCAAGCAGGTCCTCGGCCACCATCGGGTGGGCGAAGACATAGCCCTGGCCGAAGGCACAGCCGAGGCGTTCCATCCGCGCCGCCTGCTCGTGGGTCTCGATGCCCTCGGCGATCGTCTCGATCCCGAGGGACCGACCCATCGCCACGATCGCGCCGGCCAAGGCCGACGACTTCGACGACTCGTCGACGTCCTGGACGAACTCCGTCGCGATCTTGAGGGCGTCGACGGGGAACTGGCGGAGGTGGCTGAGCGAGAAGTAGCCGGTCCCGAAGTCGTCGATGACGATCCGGACCCCGAGCCCGCGGACGGCGTGGAGCGTGGCCACCGTGGCCGGCGTGGCCTTGAGCAGCGCCGTCTCGGTGATCTCGAGGATGAGCCGGTTCGGGTCGAGACCCGACTCCCCGAGAACGGCCTTGATCCCGTCGACGAAGCCGAGCTGCTGGATCTCCCGTGCGGACACGTTGACGCTGATGAACGTTCCCTCCGGGACGACGCCGCGCTCCAGCCACTGCGCGGCCTCGCCGGACGCCTGGCGCAGGATCCATCGGCCGATCGGGAGGATCGCCCCCGTCTCCTCGGCCAGCTCGATGAACCGGTCCGGCATGACCAGGCCGAACTTCGGGTGCGACCAGCGCACCAGCGCCTCGACACCGGCAAGGCGACCGGTCGCGATGTCGACGATCGGCTGGTACAGGAGTGACAGCTGGTCGAGATCCACCGCGCGCTGGAGCTCGACGCTCAGCTCGTGGCGCTCGCGCATCGCCTCGTGCATGCCCGGGTCGAAGATCGCGAACCCGGCCTTGCCGTTGGCCTTGGCCATGTACATCGCGACGTCCGCGTTGCGGACCAGGTCGATCGCGCCGCCGATCGCATCGCGCGCGCTGGCGATGCCGACGGATGCCGTCACGACCACGTGCTTGTCGCCCAGGACGTACGGCGCGCGGAGCTCGAACACCAGCCGTGCCGCCATCTTCCGTGCTCGTGACAGGGTCGCGTCGTCGTCGATCAAGACGGCGAACTCGTCGCCGCCGAGTCGAGCGACGAGGTCGCCGTCGCGCACCAGGTTGGAGATCCGCTCGGTGACGGCGATCAACAGGGCGTCGCCGGCGGCGTGACCCAGGGTGTCGTTGACCACCTTGAAGTCGTCCAGGTCGAGGAACAGCACGGCGGTGACGCGCTCCGGCCGCGGCCGGATCTCGTGTCCATGGAGGATCCGTTCGAGGGCCACCTGGAACATCCGGCGGTTGGCGGCGCCGGTCAGCGAGTCGCGCTCGGCCAGGTCCTGGACGTGCTGGAGCAGGACGGCATTCCGCAGGTTGAGCGCGGCCACGGACGCGAACTGACCGAGCATCGCCGCGGTCCGGCGCTCGACGCCGGGCCGGCGCCGGGCGCGGTGCTCCACGACGATCGCGCCGACCGCCCGACCGTCCGCGAACATCGGCGCGACCAGTACATTCCGGGCATCCGGCATGAGCTGTGCCATCTGCGGGTCCCGGGCCGGGTCGAGCTGCTTGACGGGGAGGATCTGCCGCCGTTCCCAGGCGCGCCGGACGATCCAGTCCGGGTCGGTCGAAGTCGTCGGCGCCTCGGGCGTGCCGTGCGCGGCGAGCACGACGACCCGGCCGTCCGACTCACCGAGGAGCAGGCCGCGCTCGAAGCCGAACCGCTCGATGAGGGCCTCCAGGACGATGCCGGCCTGCTGGATCGCGTCGGCCGCCGAGTCGAGTCGGGCGCCGACATCCACCAGCGCCTGGAGGTCCGCCCGGCGCTGGCGCAGCTCGCGCTCGTTCAGCGCCGAGAAGATCGACGTCGCGATCGCGAACAGCCAGAACGAGGTCACGTTCAGGACCGGCATCCGGTCGAACTCGATCGCCCCCGGAGTGACGTCCACCGGCGCGAGCAGCCTGGCCGCCTGCGCGTAGACCACGACCAGCAGCAGCAGGGAGTGCCACAGGGCGATCTTGAGCCCGGTCCGATAGGACGCCAGGAGTGAGACGGCCACGAGGTGGAGGTAGACCACGAACCGGATCGGGCTCTGCGTGCCGCCCGTCGCGTACATGGCGCAACCGAGGTACAGCCCGTCGAGCAGCAGGAGCGCGGTGATGATCCAGTACTCGAAGCGCAAGGTCCGGCGCCGCGCCCACTCCCCCGCCACCGAGATCAGCAGATAGGCGACCGTCAGGACGCCGAGCGACTGGAGCGGGACGACGAGCGCTTCGGGGCGGAGGATCGCCCAGATCGCGACGATCGCCCCCATCGCCAGACGGAGGACGAGCAGGTAGCTCATCCGGTCGCTGAGCGACGTGAAGTCCGCGCGGGAGATCTCGCCCGCGGTCGCCACCTGGGCGACCGAGCCGACGGTCGAGACGCCAACCGACGGCGGGACGAGTGCGACCTGGGTCGGGATCGTCGCCTCGGTTGTCACAGCTGATCCTCTTCCTGGAAGCCGAGGATGGCGTCCGCTGCAGCATCCGGTCGGTCGCGCAGCTTCGGGTCGAGCCGGTCGACCCGTGGCTGGGCGATGAGGAAGACGAACACGAAGACCATCAGGGCGAGCGGGAAGCTGAACGTCGAGGCGACCGCTGCGGCGACGCTGGGCTTGACGACCGTCCTGACCCCCGTCACGACGGAGTCGGCGACGCCGGACGCGACCTTCCGTACGGTCTCGGTCGGATCGACCGGCGGGTCCTTCACGCCCACGGCCGGACCGGGCGCGGGCCCCGCGCCGGCGGTCGGGGCGCCGCCCGTCGAGCCGATGCCGATCGGGGGCCCGGGCGTCGCGGTCGGCTCGGGGGTCATGGTCGGCTCGGGCGCCACGGTCGGCTCGGGGGTCGGAACCGGGGTCGCGTCCGGCGTCGGAGCGGCGGTCGCGCTGGGTTCGGGCGTTGCCGTCGGTGCCGGCGTCGGGGGTGCGAGCGGTGACGGCGTCGCCGCCGGTGGCCGCTGCGTGGGCGACGGACTGGGCGTGGGCGAGGGGGTCGGCGTCGCGATCGGGGTCGGGCTGGGTGTGGCCGTCGGTGTCGGAGTCGGCTTGGGCGTAGGTGTAGGCGACGGCGATGGTGTGGGGGTGGGCGTGGGGGTGGGCGGGGGGGTGGGCGTGGGGGTGGGCGTGGGGGTGGGGGTGGGGGTGGGGATCGGGGTCGGCG
>JADGQI010000022.1 GCA_017881905.1 Chloroflexota bacterium | reverse complement strand
GCGTCAAGAGCCGGATCCTGGCCGAGGGCCTGACGCCGTTCGACCACGTCGGCCCGGAACGGACGGTCATCGCCGTGGTCGGCGAGATCGGCGCCCGACGGCCCACCCTGATGGACCAGTTCGGCACCCTGCCCGGCGTGGCGTCGGTCACGCCGATCAGCCGCCCGTTCAAGCTCACCTCGCGCGAGTTCCACCCCGAGGACACGGTCATCCGGGTCCTCGACGCGGTCATCGGCGACGGCTCGTTGACGATGATGGCCGGACCGTGCTCGGTCGAGAGCCGCGACCAGCTGTTCGAGACCGCCGACGCGGTGGCGGCGGCCGGTGCCACGGTCCTGCGCGGCGGCGCGTTCAAGCCCCGGACGAGCCCGTACGCCTTCCAGGGTCTCGGCGTCCAGGGCCTCCGCTACCTCGCGGACGCCCGCGAGCGGACCGGCCTGCCGGTCATCACCGAGGTGATGGAGCCGAACCAGGTCGACATCGTCGCCGAGTACGCGGACATCCTCCAGATCGGCACCCGGAACATGCAGAACTACTCGCTCCTGACGGCCGTCGGGCGGGTCGCCCGGCCGGTCATGCTCAAGCGCGGATACGGCGCCACGATCGAGGAGTGGCTCATGAGCGCGGAGTACATCGTCAGCTCGGGCAACCCGAACGTCATCCTGTGCGAACGCGGGATCCGGACGTTCGAGACGTACACCCGCAACACGCTCGACCTGGCGGCCATCCCGCTCCTCCACCACCTGACCCACCTGCCGGTCATCGTCGACCCGAGCCATGCCACGGGCAAGCGCTGGCTGATCAAGCCGATGGCCCTGGCCGCCGTCGCGGCCGGCGCGGACGGGGTCATGGTCGAGGTCCATCCGCGTCCGGACGAGGCCCTCTCCGACGGCGAGCAGTCGATCACGATCGAGCAGTTCACGGCGCTGATGACCGCCGTCCGGCCGATCCACGAGCTGGTCCGCGACCTGCACGGCGACCCGGTCCTGTCCGGCGCCGCGCTCAAGATCGGCGGCGGGAGCAAGCATTGAGCGGCTCGCCCGCGGTCGCTCAGGAGTCCGACCGGGCGACGGGCGGACCGGCCATCGTGCGTCCGGCGGACCGGCTCCGCGGCGAACCAGGGCTGCCCGGCGACAAGTCGATCAGCCATCGAGCGCTGTTGATGGCGGCTCTCGCCGATGGCGAGAGCCTGATCGAGGCCGCCGGCGACGGCGAGGATGTCCGAACCACGGCCGCCATCGTCGGCCGACTCGGCGTGTCGGTCGAGCGGACGGCGGAGGACGGTCGCCGGGTCAGCTATCGGGTCGTCTCGCCGGGTGTCGACGGTCTGACCGAGGCCGACGGCATCCTCGACTGTCGCAATTCGGGCACGACCCTGCGGTTGACCGCGGGGATCCTGGCCGGGCTGCCGGCAATGCACGTCCTCGATGGCGATGCCTCGTTGCGGCGCCGTCCGGTGGCCCGTATCATCGAACCGCTGCGCTCGATGGGCGCCGTGCTCCATGCCCGCCGGAACGATTCCCTCCCGCCGCTGACCGTGGTCGGCCATACCCCGCTTCGGGCGATCGACGTGACGACCGTCGTCCCCAGCGCCCAGGTGAAGTCGGCGATCCTCCTGGCGGGGTTGCGAGCCGATGGCCGGACGAAAGTCCGCGAGGCGATCGCGACCCGCGATCACACCGAGCGGATGCTTCGAGCCCGGGGCGTCCCGGTGACGCGTGAGGCGACCGCAGGCGGTGGCGTGAGCTGGAGTCTCGAGGGAGGAGGACGCGTGCAGGCGGTGGTCGAGCGAGTCCCGGCGGACGTGTCCGCGGCGGCGTTCTGGCTGGTCGCCGGGGCGATCCACCCGGATGCCGAGCTGACCCTCCGCGGCGTCGGCATGAACCCGACCCGACGGTCGATCGTCGACCTGCTCCGCCGGATGGGAGCGAGGATCGACGAGGAGCCGGGGCCGGACCCGGACGCCGAGGGAGCCTCCGCGATGGTGGGCCCCGAGGCCGGCGTCGGCGAGCCCGTGGCGGACCTGATCGTCCGCTCCAGCGTGCTGACGGCGATCGACCTGACCCCCGATGAGGTCGCGGCGGCCATCGACGAGATCCCGGTCCTGTGCCTGGCGGCCACCCAGGCTCGCGGCCGGACGATCATCCGCGGCGCCGGCGAGCTCCGCCACAAGGAATCGGATCGGATCGCCGGCGTCGTGGCCGGCCTGACCGCTCTCGGCGGACGGGTGACCGTCGACGGCGACGCCCTGACGATCGACGGACCGACCGTCCTCCGCGGCGCGCCGACCGCGAGCCTGGACGATCACCGCTTGGCGATGACGTTCGCCGTCGCCGGCCTCATCGCGTCGGGGCCCAGCACGATCGACCGTCCGGCGTGCGCCACGATCTCCTACCCCGGTTTCTTCAGCGAACTCGAAAGGGTGCGGGCATGACCAAGCGCGTCGTCCTGATCGGCCATCCGGTGGCCCATTCGCTGTCGGGCGCGATGCAGCAGGCGGCCTTCGACGAGCGGTCGATCGACGCGACGTACGAGCTCTGGGATCGCGCTCCGATGGAGCTCGCCGAGGCGATCGCCGAGCTTCGCGGCGACGACTTCCTGGGCGCGAACGTCACGATCCCGCACAAGGAGAAGGTCGTTCCGCTGGTCGATCGGCTGACCGAGGAGGCACATGCGACGGGCGCAGTCAACACCCTGACGCGTGAGGGCAGGAAGCTGATCGGGCACAACACCGACGTGCCCGGCTTCAAGGTGGCGCTCGACAAGCTCGTCGGCAAGCAGAAGATGCCTCGCCAGGCGGTCGTCCTTGGGGCGGGCGGTGGATCCCGGGCGGTCGTCTACGGGCTGATCACCGAGGGGTTCACCCGGGTCATCGTGTTCAACCGCCACCTTCACCGAGCCGAGGCGCTGGTCAAGCACTTCGGTCGGAGCGCCGCGCACATGGAGCTCCGGGCGATGCCCTGGCACGAGTCGATCATCGAGGCCGAGCTGGCCAAGACGCGGGTCCTCGTCAACGCGACGTCGATCGGGCTCCACGGCGACGAGACACCGATCCCGGGCGAGATCCTGCCCCCGGAGCTGCTCGTCCTCGATCTCGTCTATCGGAAGACGCGCCTCCTCCGCGACGCGGCCGCAGCGGGCGACGAGACCGCGGACGGCGAGCTGATGCTCCTCCACCAGGGGGCGGCCGCGTTCACCCTATGGACCGGGCAGCCGGCGCCGCTCGAGCTGATGCAGACCAAGCTCGCCGAGGCGCGGGCCGGCGGCATCGAGTCGGCCGAGGGCGAGCCGACCGGCGCCGTCACGACCGGATAGCGCGTGGGTCGGCTGCGCTTCCTGACGGCCGGGGAGTCCCACGGGCAAGCGCTCGGGGTCATCGTCGAGGGCGTGCCCGCCGGCCTGGCGCTGACCTCGGACGCATTGGCGGTCGACCTCGGCCGGCGCCAACGTGGCTACGGTCGCGGCGCCCGTCAGGCGATCGAGCAGGACCGCGCCGAGATCGTCTCGGGCGTCCGCCACGGCACCACCCTGGGCTCGCCGATCCTGCTCCAGGTCGCCAATCGGGACTGGGACAACTGGACCGGGGTGATGCAGGTCGGGCCGCTGACCGACACGGCCGCCGCCGAGCTCCTCGCGGCCGCCGAGGAGGGGAACAAGCGGGCGACCCCGGTCACCCGGGTCCGTCCCGGACACGCCGACCTGGCCGGTGCGCTGAAGTACGGATTCAACGACGTCCGCAACGTCCTCGAGCGGGCGTCCGCCCGCGAGACCGCCGCGCGGGTGGCCGCCGGCGGGGTGGCCAGGGCGTTGCTCACCGAGCTCGGGATCGAGGTCTGGTCGTTCACGGCCGAGGTCGGCGGCGAAGCCGTCGATCCGGCGCGGGCCACCCGCACTCGCGACGAGGCCGATGCGTCGCCGTTGCGCTGCCCCGACCCCGCTGCCGAGACGCGGATGATCGGCCGGATCGATGAGGCACGGTCGAACGGGGACACGGTCGGAGGCGTGTTCGAGGTCGTGGCCCACGGGTTGCCGATCGGGCTCGGCTCGTACGTCCACTGGGATCGACGGCTCGACGCGGCGCTCGCCGCGGCCGTCATGAGCATCAACATCGTCAAGGGCGTCGAGTTCGGGCTCGGCTTCGAGCAGACGCGCAGGTTCGGGTCGGCGGTCCACGACGTGATCGAGGGACGGGGCGAGGGTGGTCGCTGGATCCATCGGTCGAACAACGCCGGAGGCCTGACCGGGGGCATCAGCAACGGTGAGCCGCTGGTGGTGCGCGGGGCGGTCAAGCCCATCTCGACGCTCGCGCGGCCGCTCCCGTCGGCCGACCTGGTCACCGGCGAGACTGTCGACAAGGCGCATTACGAGCGGAGCGACATCAGCGTGGTCCCGGCGGCCGGCGTGGTCGGCGAGGCGATGGTGATGCTCACGCTCGCGGACTTCGTCCTCGACAAGTTCGGCGGTGACAGCGTGGCCGAGACGAGAGACAACCTCGAGCGCTATCGCGAGCGCATCTCGCGGACGCCGGACGCGCCGGTCGCCGGCGGCCGTCGTGCCGCGCGATCGACCGACGACGGGCCGCGGCCGTCCGGGACCGACGAGCCGACCGGGGACGGCGAGGCCGGCTCGGGCGGGGACGACTGAGGCGACCATGGACGTCCTCCTGGTCGGGTTGCCCGGCAGCGGCAAGAGCGCGATCGGCCGACGACTCGCGGCGCGTCACGATGCGCCGTTCATCGACCTCGATGAGGTCGTCGAGGCCGCGGCGGGTCGGCGGATCGCGGAGATCTTCTCGGACGAGGGCGAGGTCGGCTTCCGCAGCCGCGAGCGGGCTGCCGTCGCGGGACCCGGTGCGGCCACCGAGGGAACGACGATCGAGCGGGTCATCGCCTCGGGCGGCGGCGCCGTCGTGGACCCGCGCAATCGCTGGCTGCTGTATCGCGGCCGGACGGTGATCTGGCTCGACGGTGCACCCGAGGCCCTCGCCCAGCGGCTTCGCCACAGCCCGAATCCGCGGCCGCTCGTGGCCGGGCCGGACCCGATCGGCGCCATCCGCGGCCTCGCCTCGGCGCGCGAGCGGTTCTACGCAGCCGGCTACCGGGTCAATGGCCTGGCACCGGTCGCCTCGGTCGTCGATGCCATCGAGACGATCGTGTCGGTGCCTCCGGCGAGCGGGACCCGGCTGTTCGACGCCCACACGGCGATCGGGCGGATCGTGTTCGGGGAGGGGATCGGGCCGGAGGTCCTCGTCGAGCAGCTCGGCCGGATGGGCGCCCAGCGGGCACTCGTCGTGTCGGAGCCCGGCGCCTGGGGGTTCGTCGGGCCGGCGATCACGGCGGCGCTCGATGCGGCCGGGCTCCCCCTCGAGCTCGGCCTCTTCCCGGAGGGTGAGGCGGCCAAGCGACTGAGCCTGATCGAACACGCCGCGAGCGCGCTCGCCGAGCTCAGGGTCGAACGCGGCGAACCGCTCGTGGCGATCGGCGGTGGCGCGCTCGGCGACAGCGCCGGGTTCCTGGCCGCCACCTACCTGCGCGGGATCCCGATCGTCCACGTCCCGACCACGCTCGTCGCCCAGCTCGACAGCTCGATCGGCGGGAAGACCGCGGTCGATCTGCCGGAGGGCAAGAACCTGGTCGGCGCCTTCCACCAGCCGGCTGCCGTGATCGTCGACGTGGCCTACCTCAGGACCCTGCCCGACCGGCAGCGACGAGCCGCGCTGGGCGAGGCCGTCAAGATGGCCGCGCTCGGCGACGAGCGGCTGTTCTCGGTGCTCGAGGACGCGGGCAGAAGGATCGCCGGCGGGGACGACGCGGCGTTCGCCGACGGGTCGGCGGCCGAGGTGGTCGAGCGCGCGGCCTGGGCCAAGGTCGAGACCGTCCTGGCCGACGAGCGAGAGCTTGGGGGCGGCGTCCGTGCGACGGGGACGGCAGCGGCCGGGCGGCTCGCCCTCAACCTGGGGCACTCGATCGGTCATGCGATCGAGGCGGCCGGCGGGTACGAGACGTTGCTCCACGGCGAGGCGGTGGCCTACGGGCTCCGGGGGGCCTGCCGGATCGGCGTCGAGGTCGGCGCGACGCCGGCGGCGCGCGCGGCCCGGATCGAGGATCTCCTCGACGGCCTTGGGCTCGGGATCGGCCGGCTGGCGTTGTCTCCCGACGTCGTGCGCCGGCACCTCGGCGCGGACAAGAAGCACGCCGAGGGTCGGTTGCGCTGGGTGCTGCCGACGGTCGATGGCGTGATCGTCCGGTCGGACGTGCCCGAGTCGGTCGTCGACGCGGTCGTCGCCGGCCTGCTCGAGCCCGCGGCGGAAGGATCGCCGCTCCGATGACCCGCGTGCTCGTGCTCCAGGGTCCGAACCTCAACCTGCTCGGGACCCGCCAGCCGGAGATCTACGGGCGGATGACCCTCGACGAGATCCACGCGGGGCTCGCCCGGCAGGCGCGCGAGCTCGGGCACGCGATCGACTTCTTCCAGTCGAACCACGAAGGGGCGCTGATCGATCGGCTCCACCAGCGCGACTTCGATGTGGCGATCGTCAACGCCGCTGGTCTGACCCACACATCCGTGTCGCTGCGCGATGCGCTGCTCGCGGTCGCCCGCCCGTTCATCGAGGTCCACCTGTCGGACCCGTCGACCCGAGAGCCGTTCCGCCAGGTCAACCTCCTCCACGACATCGCCGTCGAATCGATCGTCGGGCAGGGGCCGGGCGGCTACACGCGCGCGCTCGAGTCGATCGACCGGCGGGTGGCCGCCGGCGAGCTGCCGCGATGACCGCAGCAGACGAGGAGCTCGATGCACTGCGCGAACGGATCGACGAGCTCGACCGGGCGATCGTCAGGCTGCTGAACGAGCGGGCGACGCTGGCGCTCGAGGCGGGACGGGCCAAGGCGGCGGCGGGCCGGGAGGCGGTCCGCGACCCCGAGCGGGAGCGTGAGGTCCTGCTGCGAGTGGCGATGGCCAATGAGGGTCCCCTCCCCCAGGCCGGCCTGCTCGACGTCTATCGAGCGATCATCGAGGCGCTGGTCGCGCTCGAGGAGCGTGACAGCGCGACGTCCCGGGTGGACGACCCCTCCTAGGTCAAGCCTGCGGCGCCGATCGGTCCTCGATCTCCCAGGCGTGATCGAGCGCGTGCCAGGCGACCCGGCGCGCGGCGTAGGGGCTCGTCCACTTCCTTCCAGCGAGGACCGCGCCGTCGGTCGGAGCGGCCAGGACGTCGAGCATCGCCCGGCGCATCGCCGCCACGGCGGCCCGATCGGCGGGGCTCGGCGCTTCGAGCTTGAGCCCCATCTCGCGCGCATAGGCGTGCTCGGCGCCGATGACGTGCTCGACGATCCGATCGCGGTCCCGGCCGCCGCCCCGCGGACCCTTGCGCAGCTCCTGCGGGGCCGCCGCGACGACCCGGTCGAGGACCGTCCAGGCGGCCTCGACCAGGCTCGCCTGGCGCGCCGCGGCGGCCGCATCGAGCGGTCGTCGGTCGAGCGACCCGATCGCGTATGGGACGCCGAAGTCGGTGGCGGCCCCGCCATCGAGCGCCTCGAGCGTCACCAGGTCGTGTGCGCTGACGGCCCCGGGCTCTACCGGGAAGTCGATGCCCGCCGCGACCGCGACGACGGCGTAGCGCGGCGCGGCCGCGACGAAGGCCTCGAGCGCCCGATGGCTGTCACGACCACTGCGGCACCAGCCGGGCCAGTCGACGGCCCAGCGGAAGGCCTTCTTCGGGCCGATCTCCTCGGCGGTCTCGATCCGATCCAGGTGCATCGACAGAGGATAGGCGCCGCTCGCCGGGGCTTGCCGTCGGTGCATCGCGGGCGTAGGCTCGGTCCTCGACAGGAGGGGGGCGAGCGTGCCCGGAACGCCGCTACGACGAGCGCGTCAGGTTCTGATCGCGGCCGCGGTCCTGGGCGTCCTGGGTGCGCTGGCTCCGGCGGCCACGTTCGGTGCGACGGTCACCCTGCCGACCCTCCGCCCGACGGCGGATGGGACGCGGGACGCGGCGATCCAGGTCCGCGGCACGACGCTGGCCTTCGACGCCATCGACGAGGGGATCGCCGGAGCCGACATGTCGACGTACCTGCAGAACCAGCAGAAGACGGCCGGACGCGCCTTCGTCCTGCTGACCGACATGCCGAGCGACCTGACGTCGATGAGCTCGCTCACGATCTCGATCAGGGCACGGACGGTCGGGGTC
>JADGQI010000132.1 GCA_017881905.1 Chloroflexota bacterium | reverse complement strand
CCGCGACCCCGCCACACCCGGTGTGACCGCAGACGATGATCCGAGCCACCCGAAGGACCAGCACCGCGAACTCGATGACGGCGCCGATGGCGTCGTCCGTGCCTGGCGGCGGGACGATGTTGGCGACATTCCTGATCACGAACAGCTCGCCGGGGTCGGCGTCGGTGATCTCCTCGGGGATGACCCGCGAGTCCGAGCAGCCGATCCATAGGGCTCGGGGAGCCTGCCCCCGGGCCATCGCGGCCCGGTCGATCCGCTCGTCGGCGACCTTGCGTCGGTAGCGGTGATAGCCCGCGAGCAGGCCGGCGTCGTCGATCACCGTGACACAATGCCTCATGCAGCAGACGGCGCGCGACACGACTCCGCCAGCGTCCCGTCTGGCGCTCATCGGCGCGGGGTTCGCTGCGCTCCTCGGGTGTCTGCTGGTCTTCGGTGCGATCGCCGAAGACGTCCACGAGCAGGAGGCGAGCGCGCTCGACGCCGTCGCGACCCCGTTCCTCCACGGTCTGTCGAACCCGACCCTCGATGCGGTCATGGGCGACATCACCCAGCTCGGCTCACCGGTCGTCGTGGTGCCGATCCTGGTCGCCGCGCTCGTGCTGCTCGTCTGGCGGGGCCGTCGCCGAGAGGCGCTCTTCCTGACGATCCTCCTGGCCGGCAGCCTGATCCTCAACCAGTCGATGAAGCTGATCTTCCAGCGCCCGCGGCCACAGCTCAGCTGGGCCAAGGTCATCCCGGAGTACAGCTTCCCGAGCGGCCACGCGATGAACTCACTGGTCTTCTACGTGGGGTTGGCGCTCATCGTCTGGGTCGTCTGGGGTCGCCGGGCCGGCTTGATCGCGCTCGTCACCGCGATCGGTCTAGCGCTCCTGATCGGGATCAGCCGGATCTACCTGGGCTACCACTACTTCACCGACGTGGTCGGTGGGTTCCTGGCCGGTGCCGCCTGGCTGATCATCGTCGTCGCGGCATTCGACGGCGGCATCCTGTCATCGCAACAG
The DNA here is from genome assembly GCA_017881905.1 of Chloroflexota bacterium. Classification (GTDB taxonomy): domain Bacteria; phylum Chloroflexota; class Limnocylindria; order Limnocylindrales; family CSP1-4; genus Chersky-267. The sequence goes on along the minus strand of JADGQI010000132.1, from coordinate 4,818 downwards.
CACCGCGCACAAGCGGAACCCCCAAGCTAGCCCCGGGCGCGATCAGCGCTCGCCGACGAAGCGGGCAAGCGCCGTTCGGTGCTCCTCCGACAGGCTCCCGTCGCGGGACTTGAGCTCGAGGTCGACCGCGCCGACCCGGCCTCTCAGCTCGCGACGCATCCTCCCGAACATGCTGCCGGTCAGGATCCTGTACGTCGTGAACAGCCCGAGCTTCGTGCCTGACAGGTCGGGGAGCGCCCGGGCGAAATCGATCCAGGTCTGGTCCGGATGCTGCCCGACCACCATGAGGCCATTCGTCCAGCATCCGAGCAGGACGACATCGGCGGCAGCCATCGCCGTCCGGTCGGCTTCGCCGACCGACGCGACGGACGTCTCGACCCCGAGTGTCCGGAGATGGGCGCCGATCTCTTCCGCGAACCGCCGGGTGGTGCCGGTGCGGCTTCGGTAGACGATCGCCGCGTTCATGACTGAGCGCCGGGTGCTGCGGGCGCGCTCTTCGGGTAGCCGCCGGTGAGCTTCCTGAGGGCCCCGTGCACGCCGTGGAAGAAGGGCGTTCCAGGCAGGAACATGTACGGGCACTGGCCCACGACGAGCTCGATCCCGTGCTCCTGGGCGAGCTTCACGGCGGCCGGATCGACGGCGCCCGGGCCGCCGCCGGCGCCCTTGTGCAGCCAGACGTGGCCGATGCACGCGTCGATGCAATCCCGGACCACCAGCCCCGTGGCGCTCGGCGGTGTCATCACGAGCACGCCCTGCACCGGCGGCTGGATATCCTGGACCCGAGCGTGGCAGCGCTGGCCGTCCAGCTCCGTGGTGTTCGGGTTGACCGGGATCGCCTCGTAGCCGCGCTGGCGGAGCTCCTGCCAGAGTACGTACGAGAAGTGCTTCGGGTCTCGCGAGACGCCCACGACCGCCAGGCGCTTGAGGGCCAGGAAGTCGTCGACCTGTCGCATCGTCGTCACTGCGGTGGCCATCGTCGTTCCTCCGTTCGTTGTGCTCGACGATCGAACCGCATCCGCCTCCGACGCGACAAGAGCCGATGGTCACCAGTCGCTGCTATCGTGCTCAGCGACGGAGGTGCCTAGTGTTCGTGCCACTCTCGGTCCTCGAGTTCCGTGACCGCGCGGCGACGTTCTTCGGCGACAAGATCGGCGTCGTCGACGGTGAGGCCGAGTTCACCTATCGAGCGTTCGCGACGCGCACCCATCGCCTGGCCAATGCGCTGATCGAGCTCGGCGTGAAGCCGGGCGATCGTGTCTCGTTCATCACCTTCAACACGCATCACCTGCTCGAGGCGTACTACGGCGTGATCGAGGCGGGCGCGGTCCTCAACCCGATCAACATCCGGCTCGCACCGCACGAGATCGCCTACATCCTCGACCACGCCGGCTCCAGGGTGGTGTTCTTCCACCGAGACTTCGCGCCGCTCATCGAGGCCATCGGTCCAGGGCTGGCGACGCGACCGACGTTCGTCGTGCTCGACGGCGAACCGGGCGGGATCGCCGACCACGAATACGAGGCCCTCCTCGCTTCCGGCGCGCCGGATCCACTCCATCCGGAGCTCGACGAGAACGCGCTCGCGGAGCTGTTCTATACGAGCGGTACGACCGGTCTCCCGAAGGGCGTCGCGATGACCCACCGGGAGCTGTACCTCCACAGCCTCGCGGCGCAGATCGGCCTCGGCTTCACCGAGGACGACGTCGTCCTCCACGTCGTCCCCCTGTTCCACGTCAACGGGTGGGGGACTCCGCATTTCCTGACGATGATCGGGGGTCGGCACGTCATGCTCCGGCGGTTCGATCCGACCGCCCTGATGGCGATGGTCGAGCGGCACCAGGTCACGAGGCTGCTCGCCGTCCCGACGATCTTCAATGCGGTCCTCCACAGTCGCGAACGGTCGCGCTACGACCTGTCGAGCCTGCGGCAGCTGATCATCGGCGGGTCGCCGGCGTCGCCCGACCTGGTCCGGGCGCTCGAATCGGAGCTGGGGACCCAGGCGATCGTCGGCTACGGCTTGACCGAGACGTCACCGATCATCACGCTCGCCCAGCCGAGGCGCGTCCTGACCGACCACGAACCGGCGGAGCGGCGCCAGGAACGACAGGCGATGACCGGCTGGGCGATCCCCGGTGTCGCGATCCGGGTCGTCGACGCGGACGGGACGGATGTCCGGTCCGATGCCGATCAGATCGGGGAGATCGTCGTCCGCGGGAACACCGTGATGGACGGGTATTACCGGGATCCCGAGGCGACGGAGGCGACGATCCGGGACGGCTGGCTGCACACCGGCGACATGGCGACGATCGACGAGGCCGGTTACGTCATGATCAAGGACCGGTCCAAGGACATCATCATCAGCGCGGGGGAGAACATCTCATCGGTCGAGATCGAGGTCGCGCTCGGCGGCCACCCCGCCGTCCTCGAGAACGCCGTCGTGGCGGCGCCGGACGACAAGCGCGGCGAGGTCCCGGTCGCGATCGTGGTCCTCAAGCCGGAGGCGACCGCCACCGCCAAGGAGCTCCGCGCGTATTGCCGTGAACGGCTGGCCGCGCACAAGGTCCCGCGCGAGATCCACTTCCGCGACGCCCTGCCGAAGGGCGGCACGGGCAAGGTCCTGAAGGCCGAGCTGCGGGAGCCGTTCTGGGCAGGTCTCGACAGTCGAGTCCACTGATCCGACGCGGCGGTCGCGATCGACGGAGGGCTCAGCGCCGCTCGTTGATGCGGACCAGGTTGCCCGCGGGATCGCGAAAGGCGCAGTCGCGGATGCCGTACGGCTGCTCGGTCGGCTCCTGGACGACCTCGGCGCCGCTGGCCTCCAGCCGAGCGAAGACGCCGTCGAGGTCGGCGGTGGCCAGGACGACGCGGGCGAAGGTGCCTTTGGCCATCATCTCGGCGATGGTGCCACGCTCGTCCTCGGTGATGCCGGGGTCCGCGAACGGCGGCTGCAGGACGATCGACGTGTCGGGCTGATCGGCGGGGCCGACCGTGATCCAGCTCATCCCGCCGTACCTGACGTCGTTGCGCACCTCGAAGCCCAGGGTGTCGCGATAGAACGCCAGGGATGCGTCCGGGTCGTCATGCGGCAGGAACGTGAAGTGGATGGTGAGGTCCATGGCGGTCATGCTAGCTGCGGCTCCCTGACAGGCGCTTCTCGATTCCTGATCGGTCTGGTCACCTGTTTCGCGACGCAGGACGGCATCCCCGCGGTCGCGTCCGCCTCATCGCGCCGATAGACGCTGGGTGGCACCCCGACCAGCTCGGTGAAGCGACTGCTGAAGGTGCCCAGCGACGAGCAGCCGACCGCGAAGCAGACGTCGGTGACGCTCAGGTCCCCACGACGCAGCAGCGCCATCGCCCGCTCGATGCGGCGCGTCATCAGGTAGCCGTAGGGCGACTCGCCGTAGGCGAGGCGGAACTGGCGGCTGAGGTGGCCGGCCGACATGTGCGCACCACGGGCGAGGGCCTCGACGTCCAGCGGCTGGGCGTACTCCCGATCGATCCGGTCGCGGACGCGGCGGAGCCAGGCGAGGTCGCGCAGGTGCTGCTCCATAGCGGATCTGCTGGTCACCTGCGGGATCGTGCCACATCCGACGATGTGCCGATGTACGCGGCGAGGTGCTCGCCGGTGAGGGTGGAGCGGGCGGCTACGAGGTCGGCGGGCGTGCCCTCGAAGACGATCCGCCCGCCGTCGTGACCCGCGCCCGGACCGAGGTCGACGATCCAGTCGGCGTGCGCCATGACCGCCTGGTGGTGCTCGATCACGATGACCGACTTGCCGGCGTCGACGAGCCGGTCGAGCAGGCCGAGCAGGTGCTCGACGTCGGCAAGGTGGAGCCCGGACGTCGGCTCGTCGAGGACGTAGACGCCGCCCTTCTCGCCCAGGTGCGTCGCCAGCTTGAGCCGCTGCCGCTCGCCGCCAGACAGCGTCGGGAGCGGCTGGCCGAGGGTCAGGTAGCCGAGCCCCACGTCCGTCAGCCGCTTGAGGATGGTGTGCGCCGCCGGCGTGCGCGCCTCGCCGCTGCCGAAGAAGGCCTCGGCCCCGCTCACCGACATCGCGAGCACCTCGCTGATGTCGCGACCGCCGAGTCGGTACTCGAGCACGGCCGCCTCGTAGCGCTTCCCCTCGCAGTCCTCGCAGGTCGTGGCGACCGTGTCCATGAACCCGAGCTCGGTATAGATGACCCCGGCCCCGTTGCAGGTCGGACAGGCGCCCTCGGAATTGGCACTGAACAGGGCGGGCTTCACGCCGTTGGCCTTCGCGAACGCGGCGCGGATCGGGTCGAGCAGCCCGGTGTACGTCGCGGGGTTGCTCCGTCGGGAGCCCTTGATCCCGCCCTGGTCGATCGATACCACGCCGTCCCGGCCCGCGACCGAGCCGTCGATCAGCGAGCTCTTGCCCGAGCCGGCCACCCCCGTGAGCACGACCAGCACGCCGAGCGGGATGTCGACGTCGACGTCCTTGAGGTTGTTGGTGCTAGCACCGCGCACCTCGAGCCGACCCGATGGCGTCCGCACCGAGCGCTTCACCGTCGCGCGGTCGTCCAGGTGTCGACCCGTCAGCGTGGCGCCAGCTCGCAGCGCCTCGACGGTCCCCTCGAAGACCACCTCGCCGCCCGCGGACCCGGCGCCGGGGCCCAGGTCGACGACGTGGTCGGCGATGGCGATGACCTCGGGCTTGTGCTCGACCACGAGCACCGTGTTGCCCTTGTCGCGCAGCGGCAGCAGCAGGCCGTTCATCCGGGCGATGTCGTGCGGATGAAGTCCAATCGTGGGCTCATCGAAGACGTACGTCACGTCGGTCAGCGACGAGCCGAGATG
>JADGQI010000004.1 GCA_017881905.1 Chloroflexota bacterium | reverse complement strand
GGGTCGTTCGGAAGCCCGAGCGCGGGCGCTACGACCGGGCGACCGTCGATGCCATCGTCGACGGGGCGATCGTCGGTCACGTCGGCTTCGTCGTGGACGGCCAGCCATACGTCATCCCGACCGCGATCTGGCGCCAGGAGGACCGGCTGTACTGGCATGGCTCCTCGGCGAGCCGGATGCTCCGGTCCACGGCCGGCGCCCGCGTCTGCATCACGGTCAGCCGGATCGACGCGCTCGTGCTCGCCCGGTCCGGGTTCGATCACTCGATCGACTACCGGTCCGCCGTCATCCTCGGGACCGCCCATATCGTGATCGACCCGGCGGAGAAGCTCGCCGCGCTCGAGGCGTTCGTCGAGCGGCTCTACCCCGGGCGCTGGCCGACGCTGCGTCCGCCGCGGCCGAAGGAGCTCAAGGCCACGACGGTCCTGTGGACCGAGCTGTCCGAGGCGTCGGCGAAGGTCCGCGACATCGGCGCCCATGACGAGCCCGGCGACGAGACCTGGCCCACCTGGGCCGGGACGATCCCGCTGCTGACGCTGGCCGGCGAGCCTGTCCCGGACGAGTTCGTCCCGGTCGGGCTGGCGCCACCCCGGGTCACCCTCGAAGCAGGCGGCTGACCGGCGGAGCGAGCCCGATCGGCTAGCCGTTGCGGCGTTCGAAGTCGCGCATGAACTCGACCAGCCGATCGACGCCCTGCTCCGGGAACGCGTTGTAGATCGAGGCGCGCATCCCGCCCACCGAGCGGTGGCCCTTGAGCCCGTCAAACCCGGCGGCCGTCGACTCCTTGACGAACGTCTTCTCGAGCTCCTCGCTCGCCAGCCGGAACGTGACGTTCATCAGGCTCCGGCTGTCCAGCTGGGCGGTGGGCCGCCAGAAGCCGGTCCGGTCGAGCTCGGCGTACAGCTTGCCGGCCTTGCGCTCGTTGATCTGGGCGATCGCCGGCAATCCGCCGAGGGCGAGCATCCACTCGATCACCAGCCCCAGGACGTACACGCCGAAGGCGGGCGGCGTGTTGTAGAGCGACCCGTTCTCGGCCTGGACCGCGTAGTTGAGCATGGTGTGGAGGGACGGGCTCGACCGGGCGAGCAGGTCCTGGCGGATGATCACGAGCGTGACGCCGGACGGCCCCAGGTTCTTCTGGGCGCCCGCATAGATCAGGCCGTAGCTCGAGACGTCGATCGGCCGGCTGAAGATGTCCGACGAAGCATCGCTCACGAGCGGCACGTCGCCCACCTTGGGGAGCCGCTGCCACTGGGTGCCCTCGATCGTGTTGTTCGAGGTCATGTGCACGTACGCCGCAGCGGGCGTGAACGTGCATTCGGCGTCGGTCGGGATCCGGTTGAACCCGTCGGCCGCCGTCGAGCCCGTTTCGTGGACCGTCCCGACCCGGCGGGCCTCCTTCGCCGCCTTGTCCGCCCAGGTGCCCGTCATCAGGTAGTCGGCCGTCCTGCCCTCGGTCAGGAGGTTGAGCGGGACCATCGAGAACTGGAGGCTGGCGCCACCCTGCAGGAACAGGATCCGGTAGTCGTCGGGGATGTTCGCCAGCTTCCGGATGTCCGCCTCGGCCTTCCCGATGATCGCCTCGAACGTCGCCGACCGGTGGCTGATCTCCATGACCGACATGCCCACGCCGGGCAGGGCGACGAGGTCGCGCTGGACGTGCAGCAGCACCGGCAGCGGGAGGACGGCCGGTCCGGAAGAGAAGTTGAAGATCCGTTCGGTCATGGCGGGACTCCTACAGGGCGACAAGCTGGAGGCTGATGATGTTGTCGTTGCCCGCCTGGATGGCGGCGAGCAGCGAACTTGACGGGGAGCCGTCGAGATTGATCCGGGCCACCGCGGCCTGGGCGTCCTCGAAGATGATGTTCTCGGTCTCGAGCACGTTGATCCCCTCGCCGCGCAGGTTATCGAACACGTGGGCCAGGACGCCCGGCCGGTTCCGATGGCGCACGACGAGCATGTGGGTCGCCACCGTCCGGCTGGCGAGGTTCACGACGTTGGGGACGCGCCCGGTCTCCTTGAACGAACGGACGATCCGGACCGTCTCGGCGGCGATCGCCTCCTGCGCCTGCTCCGTCGACGCGCCGATGTGATGGGTCCCGTACACGCCTGGCAAGCCGAGGAGCGGCAGGCTGAATTCGGCCGTCGGAGTTGTCGGCTCGCCGGGATACACGTCGAGCCCGACCCGCAGCCCGCGATCGCGGACGGCGTCGGCGAGCGCGTCGTGATCGACGACCTCGGCCCGCGCCGTGTTGATGAAGAAGGCGCCGGGCCGCAGGTGGGCCAGCAGCGCCGCGTCGACGAGGCCTTTGGTCTCGGGGCCCAGGGCGACGTGGACACTGAGGATGTCCGCCCGCGCCGCGACATCCGCGGGCCTGGCCGCGATCGTGATCCGGGAAGCCCGGTTCGCCGGGTCGAGGCCGTAGCCCCCGAGATCGACACCGGCATTCCCGGCAAACCGGCGCGACCAGATCACGATATCCAGGCCGAACGCCTGTGCCCGCCGCGCCAGCTCCTGGGCGATGTTGCCGAACCCGAGCAGGCCCAGCGTCCTGCCGTGGAGTCCTCTCGCCTTCGAGAACTCCTTCTTGTCCCAGCGGCCGGCCCGCAGTTCGGCAACGTTGTCCGGGATCCGCCGATCCAGGGCAAGAATCAGGCCGAAGGCCAGCTCGGCGACTGCGATCGAGTTCTTGCCCGGGCAGTTGGACACGTAGATCCCGCGCGCCGACGCGGCGCCGACGTCGATCGTGTTGTATCCGGCGCCGGCCCGAACGATGAGGGCGAGGTCGCCGGCATCGAGCATCGCTGCGGTCACCTTGGTGGACCGCACGATGAGCACCTCCGCCCGGCTCTCGCGCAGCGCCGCGACAAGGGCATCGTCCTTGAGCGACGGGTCGAAGACGACCTCGCAACCGGCCCCAGCGAGGCCATCGAGACCGGACTGCTCGAACTGATCGGCGACGAGGACCTTCATGCGCTGGCTCCTCCTGACGGCCGGGCGACTGGCCAACCCCGCTCGGCGGGCGGCTCCCTAGATGAGGTGGCTGAGCAACCCGTCCCGGAGTTTCGGCTCGAACCACGTGGATTTGGGGGGCATGATCCCGCCCGCGTCGGCGATCCCCATGAGATCCTCGATGCCGACCGGGTACATCGCGAAGGCGACGGCCGCCGCGCCGCTGTCGACGAGCTCGACGAGGGCCCGCGGCCCGCGGATGCCGCCGACGAAGTCGATCCGGGTGTCGGTCCGCGGGTCCCCGATGTCGAGCAGCGGGCCAAGCACCTGCTCGTGTAGCAGCGCAACGTCGAGCTGCTCGGCTGCCGGAACGTCGGGCGGTCCGCCAATCCCGGCGAGCGCCAGGCGCAGCTCGTACCAGCGACCGGCCAGGTACATCGCAACTATGCCCTTCCGCGCGGGGCTGTCGGTGCCCGGACCGACGTGGACGCGGGTGGCGAGCGCCTCCAGGAATGACTCCGGCGTGCGGCCGCCGAGGTCCCTTACGACGCGGTGGTACGGGAGCACTTGCATCTGGTCGTGCGGAAACGCCACGGCGAGGAACGCATCCGCCTCGGCCGGAGTGCTGCCCGACGCCGGCCGGCGCAGCGCCTGGCGCGCGCGCATCGCGCTCGCTGCCCGGTGGTGACCGTCGG
>JADGQI010000131.1 GCA_017881905.1 Chloroflexota bacterium | reverse complement strand
CGGCGATGCGATCGAGACAGACCTGGCTCGGCGCGACTTCACCATCAACGCGATGGCCTGGGGCAGCACGCCCACCGGGCCGGCCTTCGACCTGATCGATCCGTTCGACGGCCGGCGCGACCTGGACGCACGGATCCTGCGCGCAGTCGGCGACCCGATCGTCAGATTCGGCGAGGACGCGCTCCGGATGATCCGCGCGATGCGCCTGTCGGCGGTCCTCGGGTTCGCCATCGAGGCCGAAACGCTGTCGGCGATCGAGGCCCGGTCCGAGCTCGTCCGCCACCTGTCCGGCGAGCGGATCGCCGCCGAGCTCGAGAAGCTACTGGCGACCGCGGTCCCTTCGGTCGGACTACGGCCGCTCGAGGCCACCGGGCTGCTTGCCGGGATCTCACCAGAGCTCGCCGCGCAGCGCGGCATCGTCCAGAACAAGATCCCCGGCGAGGACCTCTGGGACCACACGCTGCGGGCGGTCGATGCGGCTCCACGAGACCATCCGGTCGTCCGGCTGGCGGCGCTCGTCCACGACATCGGCAAACCGTCGACGTTCGCCGAAGGGCGGTTCATCGGCCACGATGCCGTCGGGGCGGATCTGGCGGCCGCCCTGCTCGACCGATTGCGATTCCCCCGGTCGCCGACCGAACGGGTCACCCACCTCGTGCGGCAGCACATGTTCGCGTATGAATCGTCATGGGGAGACCCCGCCGTCCGACGCTTCATCTCGAAGATCGGTCCCGCGGCGCTCGACGAGCTGTTCGAGCTGCGTCAGGCCGACAACGTCGGGAGCGGCCTCCCGCCGGACGCGGGCGGGATCGACGAGCTCCGTCGCCGTGTCGCGGAGCAGCTGGCCGCCGAGGTCGCCCTCCATCGAAGGGACCTGGCCGTGGACGGGGACGACCTGATCGCCGAGCTGGGCGCCGTGCCGGGAGCGCGCCTCGGTGCCGTGCTCGATCGCCTGCTCGAGGAGGTCGTCGACGACCCGACCCTGAACGACCGACCGACCCTCCTGCTCCTCGCCCAGGCCCAGCTCGCCCAGGATGAGTAGGGTCGACGAGCCGCCCCGGACGCCGACCGGCGCCCTCGCCGACAATGGTGGCCCGAGTGGCGTTCGGCGGCCGCGCGGGTTCGGCATGGAGGGCAGCGTGAGGGTCCTGGTCACCGGAGGAGCCGGCTACGTCGGATCGGTCAGCGTCGAGCGGCTGCTCGAGGCCGGTCATCACGTCGTGGTGCTCGACGACCTGTCGACCGGGCGTCGCGCCGCGGTCGACACGACCCTTGTCGAGGGGTCATATGCCGACGGTCCCGGGAACACCACGCTGCTCGACCGGGAGAAGATCGACGTCATCCTCCACTGCGCGGCTCGCTCGCTGGTCGGGGAGTCGATCGTCGATCCCGCGAAGTACTACCGCGAGAACGTCGCGGGCGGTATCGCGCTCCTCGAGTCGGCGCGTGCGGTCGGGGTCCGGCGGGTCGTCTTCTCCTCGACGGCCGCGGTCTACGGGAGCCCCGAGGCCACACCGATCGCCGAGGATGCCCCGCTCGCCCCGATCAACCCGTACGGGGAGACGAAGCGCACGTTCGAAGGCGCGCTGCGCTGGTACGGCGCCGCCTACGGCCTGCGCAGCGTCGCGCTCCGCTACTTCAACGTGGCCGGCGCCACCGAGCGCCACGGCGAGCGGCACGATCCGGAGACGCACCTCATCCCGAACATCCTGGCGGCCGCCGAGCGTGGACGCCCGGTGACGGTCTTCGGGACCGACTACCCGACGCCGGACGGGACGAACGTCCGCGACTACATCCACGTCCGCGACCTGGCCGACGCCCACCTCGCCGCCATCGAGGCGACGGCCGACGACGACCGCAGGACCGACGATCCGGCCGCACCCGGCGATCGGCGACGGGGTCGTGCCGTCGCGCTCAACCTGGGGAGCGAGACCGGGTTCAGCGTGCTCGAGGTCATCGCCGCCGCCGAGCGCGTGATCGGACGACAGATCGGCGTCGAGCTCGGACCGCGACGGGCCGGCGATCCGCCGATCCTGGTCGCCGCCAACCGCCTTGCGCGCGAGACCCTCGGCTGGACGCCGCGGCTCGGTTCGCTCGACGAGATGATCGGATCCGCCTGGGCGTGGCGACGGAGCCAGCCGACCTAGACGCGCGGCTCGATCGGCGCGTTCGCAGGGATCAGGCGTTCCGGAGGGGTGATCGGGTGGGGATGCTCACCGGCGGCATCGAGCTCGCCGGAGCCCGTCCATCGATCGCTGACCGGCCAGATCAGCCAGAGCCCGATGACCATCGTCACGAGCAGGCTCAGGATCGCCAACTGGTAGGCGCCGTTGCCGAGCGTGTCGACGAGGAGGAACACGATCAGGCCGTAGAGCAGCTGCCCGATCACCTGCGAGCCCTTGCCCACCAGCCCGTACAAGCCGAAGAACTCGCCGAGCCGGGCCGGCGGCGACAGCCGGATCATGAACACCCGGTCGGCGACCTGGACCCCGCCGAGCCCGGACCCGACGATGGCTCCGGCCGCGATGAAGATCGCGATGCCCGTTGCCGTCGACGGCAGGGCGAGGGCGACCACCCCGAGGACCAGCCCGACGACCCACGAGGCAAGGACGGCCACGAGCGTCTTCTTCGGTCCGAACCGATCGACCAGCCGGCCCCACCCGAAGCTCGCCAGGATGGCGACGACCACGAGGACGAGCGAGATGTACAGGAACTGGCCCTGGGTCAGCCCCATGCCCCGGACCGCGACGACGCTCATCACGACGATCAGGGTGTTGACCGCGTCCGAGTAGAACAGCCGCCCGACCAGGAAGCGGAGCAGGCCGGGGACCTGGCGGGCGTGGCCGATGGTGATCCCGACCTGCCGGAACGAACCGCGGATGTCGGCCCAGCTGACCCGCTCCCGGCCGGCCGGTGCCGGCGGCTCCTTGACCACCAGGAAGATGGGGATGGCGAAGACCGCGAAGAGGATCCCCGAGATGAGGAAGATCGGGTCGGGTGTCTCGGTGATCCCGAGGCCGAGCAGGACCACGGCCGTGACGAGCGTCCCGAGGTAGCCCACCCCGACGCCGATCCCGGACAGCCGCCCACGGGTCGCCGGGAAGCTCACCTCGGCCAGCGTCGCGTCGTAGTAGATCAGGGCGGCCTGGTAGGCGAAGTTGGCGACCGTGAACAGGGCGGCACCGATCAAGGCGGGGCTCGGACCGATGATCGCCGACGGGACGATGGCCAGGATCGTGAAGAACAACAGGAACGGGAGCCGGCGCCCTCCGCGATCCGAGATCGCCCCGAGGAACGGCGAGATGAGCGCGTTGAACCCGACCGACACCGCGATCGCGATGCCCTGGACGAGCTGGCCCGGTCCCTGGCCGTAGCGCGCGTCATCCGTCAGCCATAGACCGATCGCGGTCGACACGATCGCGTAGCTGAAGACAGTGTTGGCGAGGTCGTACAGGGACCACGCCACGGGTACCCGGGCACGACCGCTGGGGGTGAGCGCCGCGAGGCGCGCCGCCGGGTTCATCGGGCCGCGGAGGCCGGGCAGGTCACCGCGGGATGATAGGTCCTGCGGTGTACGCTTCGAGCGATGCGATCACCATCGGCGAGCCCCGGCGTCGCGACCTGGCGGCCCCAGCTGTTCGGCGGTGGAAACGCCAAGAAGGTCGTCGACCCGCTGATCGAGCCGCACTGGGAAGGGGATCGCGTCCTGGTCGGGGTCATCATGGGCGACGATCCTAGGGTCGAGATCGTCGACGAGCACGGCACGCCGATCGTCGACGAGGCCGGGATCAGCGCGGAGCTCCTCGCGGCCACTCGGGCGTCGAGCCTCGTGGTCGACGGCTACCTCACGACGCAGGCGACCCGGTCCATCGAGGGGCTCGGACTCGACGGCCCGCACGCGCCATCGGTCGGCGACATGACCGCGCAGATGTTCCTCGGGTCGGCCGGACGACGACGGCGTGCGGAACTCGCCGACGCGCAGGCGCAGGACCTGGCCGCGGGACCACTCGCGTTCGTCGCGGTCGACCTGCTCGCGGTCGACGACGTCCCGATCCTCGACGCGCCCCTGCTCGAGCGGAAGCGGATCCTGGAGGGCGTGCTGCTCGAGTCGGATCTCGTCCGGCGGACCGCGTTCGTCCGGCTGCCGATCGACGCCTGGGTCGGGACGTGGCGGAGCATCGGGTTCCGGACGATGGCCTACAAGGCCGCGAATGGCCGCTACCTGCCGGGTGAGAAGAACCCTGGCTGGGCGACGGTGGCGATCCCCCGACGCTGACCGCCGCGCTCCGAAACGGACGCACCCGTGCGCCCGGTGGTACGGTGGCGCGGTGCCCGAGACCGTTCTGACCCCGGCGATCCGCGACCAGATCGACCGGCTCGGCCGTGCCGACATCATGGTCGGCATCCCCAGCTTCCGGAACGCCGCGACGATCGGTCACGTCGTCCGCGCGGCTCAGGCCGGCCTGGTCCAGTACTTCCCCGATCTTCGTCCGGTGCTCGTCAACGCGGACGCAGGATCCGCCGACGGCACCCAGCGCGTCGTCGCCGAGACCGAGCCGCCGGACTATGTCGAGCGGATCCTCCTCGTCCGGCCGACCAACCGTCTCGAGCGGGTCGCCCTGACCTACCCCGAGGTGGACGGCGTGGGCGGCAAGGGGGCGGCGCTCCGAACGATCTTCGAGATGGCAGCTGCGCTCGACGTGAAGGCGCTCGTCGTGGTCGACTCCGACCTGCGCTCGATCGTGCCCGAGTGGATCGAGCTCCTGGCGGGGCCGATCCTCAAGGGCGGCTACGACTATGTCGCGCCGCTGTACAGCCGCTACAAGTACGACGGCACGATCACCAACACCGTCACCTACCCGCTGACCCGGGCGCTCTACGGCCACCGGATCCGCCAACCGATCGGCGGCGACTTCGGCGTGTCGGGGGACCTCGTCCGGCACTACCTCGAGCTCGGCGATTGGAGCCCGGACATCTCGAAGTTCGGCATCGACATCTGGATGACCACGTCGGCCCTGACCGGCGGGTTCGCCGTCTGCCAGGCGCGGCTGGGCGCCAAGGTCCACGACCCGAAGGACCCCGGATCAGATCTCGGCCCGATGTTCCGCCAGGTCGTCGGCACCATCCTGCGGCTGGCGGTCGCCAACGCCGATCGCTGGCTGGCGATCCACGGATCGCACGACGTGCCGGCCTATGGGTTCGAGCGCTACTCGGATCCCCCGCCGCTCGAGGTGAACACGATCCGCCTCCTGACCGAGTTCCATACCGGATCGCTCGCGCTCGCCGAGACCTGGGCCGAGATGCTGACCCCACCCACGCTCGCGACCGTGATGGAGCTCGCGGGCGAGGCTGGAGCCCTGGCCGAGGCGGCCGAACGCGCCGGCGAGGCCGACGCCGGACCCTCGATGTCGACCGAGCGGATGGCCGACGCCCTGGCCGCGTTCCACTTCCCGGACGACCTGTGGGCGCGGGTCGTCTACGACCTGATCGTGACCGCCGCGCTCGCGCCAGCGCAGATCGAGCGGAACGTGGCCGCGCTCGTCCCGATCTACTTCGGACGGGTCGGCAGCTTCGTCATCGAGAACCGCAAGGTGACGACCGACGAGGCCGAGGAACGGGTCGAGCGCCAGGCGCGGGAGTACGAGCTGCTCAAGCCGTACCTGGTCGACCGCTGGAACGCCGCCGTCGCTGACCGGGCCGGCGGATGAGCCGAGCACCGTTGCCCGCCCGGATCCTGATCCCCGTGGCGAACCCCGGGACCGCGGAGGAGCTGATCCGGATCGGCGCCGGCCTCCTGGACCGGCGTTCCGGGGCGCTCGATGTCCTCGGGATCGTCGAGGTCCCCGAAGGGATGCCGCTGTCGGAGGGTGCGACCCGTGCGCGCCACGCCCGACGCCTCCTCCAGCGCGTCCTCGACTACGCCCCGCCGGGCACGGCGATCCACCCGCTGGTCCGGATCGGGCGCCGGGCCGCGGAAGGCATCGTCGAGGCCGCGGCCGAGCAGGAGGCGGATCTGATCATCTTCGGCTGGGGCGGGAAGCAGTCGCTCCAGACGACCGCGACGGATGCGACGACCGGCCGCGACGAGCCGGGCAAGCGACGCCGGCCGCGATCCGTCGATGGCGGCCCGACCGTGGTCAGCCCGACGATCGACGCCGTGGTCCGCGAGTCCCCGTGCGACATCGTCGTGGTCAAGCAGCGCGGCACGTCGGAGGTCAAGCGGATCCTCGTCCCGGTCCGCGGCGGACCGCACGCCGAGCTCGCCCTCACCTTCGCCGACGCGCTCGGGCGAGCCAACGGTGCCGAGGTCGTCGTGCTGCACCTCGTCCCGCCGGGCATCACCCTGGCCGTCCGAGCCCAGGCCGAGCGTGCCCTGGCCGCGTTCATCAAGACCCACATCAAGGGTCGGGCCGAGCCGCTCGTGCGCGAGGCGAGCAACGTCCGGAACGCGATCCTGCGTGAGGCTGAGCGTGCCGACCTCGTCGTCATGGGAGCGTCGGCGACGCCGGGTGGCGGCGACTCGTCGCTGTTCGGCGCGATCCCCGAAGCCGTCGCTGCCCGGGCCAAGCCGACCGTCGTCGTGGTCAAGACCCGCGAGTCCATCAACCGCGTGACGTTCGAGCAGCTCGCCGAAAAGGCCGAGACCCTGGCGGCCGCCGACCGCGCCGCGGAAGAGGCCCGGGCGATCCCGGCCCGGGTGGAGCGCTGGTTCGGCGAATCCAACTACCACCACGCCGAGTTCGCCGACCTGCGGCGGCTGGCCAATCTCAAGGAGGCCCACGGCGTCACCGTCAGCCTGATCCTGCCCACGCTCAACGAGGAGGAGACGATCGGTCCGATCGTCCGGCGGGCGATCCGCGAGATGATGGGTCGGGTCCCGCTGCTCGATGAGATCCTGGTCATCGACTCCGAGTCGACGGATCGGACCCGCGAGATCGCCGAGGCCGAGGGTGCCCGCGTCGTCGAGCACCCCGCCGTGCTGCCGAGATACGGCTCGTTCAAGGGCAAGGGCGAAGCGCTCTGGAAGTCGCTCCACGAGACGTCCGGGGACATCATCGTGTGGGCCGACACGGACGTCCGCAATTGGCACCCGCGGATGGTCTACGGGACGCTCGGACCGCTCCTCACCGAGCCGCGCCTGCAGTACGTCAAGGGCTACTACCAGCGCCCGATCGTCGAGGAGGGGGTCCTCAAGGAAGGCGGTGGCGGTCGGGTCACCGAGCTCGTCGCGCGCCCGCTGATCAATCTGTTCTACCCGGAGCTGTCCGGCTTCATCCAGCCGCTGGCCGGGGAGTATGCCGGCCGTCGCTCGCTGCTCGAGACGATCCCGTTCTTTACCGGGTATGCGGTCGAGATCGGGCACCTGATCGACATCGCGGAGCGGGTCGGCATCGAGGGGCTCGGGCAGGTCGACCTCGAGCGGCGAGTCCATCGCAACCAGGAGCTCGAGGGCCTGTCGCGGATGTCGTTCGTCATCCTCCAGGCCGTCATGAAGCGGCTCGAGGAGCGACGCAAGGCGCGCCTGTTCGCCGAGCTCGGCTCGACGATGAAGCTGCCCCGCTCGGGACGCGGCCGGCTCGGTCTCGAGGTCATCGAGCTAGCCGACCACGAGCGACCTCCGATGATCCGGATCCCTGAGTACGTCGAGCGCCGCAACGGATCGGGATGACCCGGTCTTCCGACGTGCGGATCGCCGGTGCGCCGGGCGCCGAGCCGGGACTCACCGTCGTGTTCGCCCCCGATTCGTTCAAGGGCTCGCTGTCGTCGGTGGAGGTGGCCCGGTCCCTTGCCGACGGGTGGGCGCGGATCCGGCCGATGGACGAGCTGCTGCTCGCGCCGCTCGCGGACGGTGGCGAAGGAACGCTGGCCGCGATCGAGGCGGCCGGCGGCTGGCAGCGCCGGACCGCACGGGTCCTCGATCCGAGCTTCCTCGCGATCGACGCGGCCTGGCTGCGCTCCGCGACCGGTGATCGGGCGGTCGTCGAGCTCGCCCAGGCGTCCGGCCTGTCGCTCATGGCGCCCGACGATCGGCATCCACTCCGTCTGACGACGGTCGGCACGGGCCAGCTGCTCAAGGCGGCCCTCGATGCCGGGATCCGACGGATCACCCTGGGCATCGGCGGGAGTGCCACGAACGACGGTGGCGGGGGGATCCTCGAGGCACTCGGTGCCAGGCTGCTCGACGACCGCGGCGGGACGACCGCAGCTGGACGTCCATCGACCATCCCCGGCCGATTCGAGTCGATCGCCCGGATCGATCTCGACGGTCTCGACCCACGTCTGGGCGAGATCGATCTTCGGATCGCGTGCGACGTCACGAATCCACTGCTCGGCTCGACCGGCGCGACGGCCGTCTACGGTCCGCAGAAAGGGGCGACCGACGACGACCGCGCGACCCTCGAGCGGGCGCTCGAGCACTATGCCGACGCGCTCGAGGGCGCGACCGGTCGGCGCGAGCGGGAGACGCCCGGTGCCGGCGCCGCCGGCGGGGTCGGCTTCGGCCTCCTCTGCCTTCGCGACCGGCTCCGGTCGCTCGAGCTGGTCCCGGGCGTCGACCTCGTCGCGGTGGAGACCGGCCTGGACGACAAGCTCGGGCGCGCGGACATCGTCGTCACCGGTGAGGGGCGGATCGACGCCCAGACCGCCTTCGGCAAGACCGCCCTCGGCGTCGCCCGCCGCGCTCGAGCCGCCGGGGTCCGCTGTATCGCGGTCGGTGGTGGCGTCGAACCAGAGGGAGTCGCGGCATTGGCCGGCCTCGGCGCCGAAGTCGTGCCCGTGCACCCGGTACCGATCGCCATCGACGTCGCGATCGCCGCCGGGGCGGCTCCCCTCATCGCCTGTGGCGAGCGCCTGGCCCGGTCCGTCAGCGAGTCGACCAGGTGACAGCGACGCCGAGCCCACGAGCGGCCAAGCCACGACCGAAGACCCGAGCGAAGAAGCGCCGTCCGCCCGATCCCGCCAGGGCCTGGGCACGTCGGCTGGAACGGACGCGGCCCGGGCTCGTCCCGTATGTCCTGGACGGCCTGGCCATCGAGTACGGGCATCCGGTCTGGGAGCGCCGTCTCGATCCGACCAGCGAGCTGATCCTGACGATCCTGACCCAGAACACGGCCGACGTGAACGCCGAGCACGCGTTCGAGGCGCTCCGCCTCGCCTACCCCGGCAGCGGCGCCGTCGAAACGCATCGAGCCTCGGCCGGCTGGGGTGGCGTCGGTCTGTCCGACTCGGCCGCGCCCGATTGG
>JADGQI010000130.1 GCA_017881905.1 Chloroflexota bacterium | reverse complement strand
GCGGGTCGAACGGCTCGACCCAGTGCGCCCTCCAGTCGGGTGGCGGGAACGGGGCGGCGAAATACGCCGTGCTCGCATGGATCCGTCCGCGGCTGATCTGGTAGAGCCCGACCATCCAGTAGCGCGGTCCGGCGTAGTCGAGGAGCGCCTCGACGATGACGAGGTCCTCGCCGCACGAGGTCAGGTGCGGATCGGCGACCAGGGTCACACCGCCGGGCTGACGGGCGATCGCCTGCGCGGCGGCATCCCCGCCCGCGATCCGCTCGCCGGACTGAGGGTAGACCTCGACGAAGTCGTCATCGAGCAGTCGCGCGGCCGCCGTGTAGTCGCGGTCGACGATGGCCTCGAAGTAGGCGGCGATGACGGTTGCGTGCTCCCTGCGAAGACCCATCACGGTATCCTGCGCCGCCCGTCAAGGCGACGGACCGGCCGCGGATCGGATGGACCCGCCGCGGACCTGGTCAGCCGGATCGCGGGCGACCGGTCAGCGCCGGCGAGCGGTC
Source organism: Chloroflexota bacterium (assembly GCA_017881905.1). GTDB lineage: Bacteria > Chloroflexota > Limnocylindria > Limnocylindrales > CSP1-4 > Chersky-267. Next base: position 30,825 of record JADGQI010000130.1, on the reverse strand, counting down.
GCCTCGATCTCGATCAGGGCGCCCTTCGGCAGTGCCCCGACGGCGAAGGTCGAGCGCGCCGGCGGCGGGTCGACGACGTGGGCCGCGTAGACCGCGTTGATCGCGGCGAAGTCGCCGATGTCGGCCAGGAAGATCGTCGTCTTGACCACGTCGGCCCAGCCGAGGCCGTCCGCCGCCAGGACGGCGGCGAGGTTGAGCAGGGCGCGCTCGGCCTGTGCCTCGACGCCGGCAGCGAGCTCGCCGGTGGCCGGATCGAGCCCGATCTGGCCCGAGCAGAACAGGAGCCCGTCGGTCGCGATGCCCTGGCTGTACGGGCCGAGCGCCGCTGGGGCACCGGTGGTCGTGATCGCCTGGCGGGTCATCGGTCGCTCCTGTCTGGCTGGGGTCGGGTGAGGATCGTCGTGGCGGTGACGAGCGGCTCGCCGTCACCGGGTGCCGGGAGCTCGCCCGCCGTGTGCGCCGAGCGGACCGCCTCCGCGGCGGTCTCGGCATCGACCAGCGAAGGATAGAGGACCCACAGGGTCGGACCCGAGCCCGACTGACCGACCGGACGCCGGAGCAGGCGCGCCAACCGACGGCGCAGCCCGAGCAGCTCCGGCTCGACCGCCACCGCCGCCCCGATCAGGTCGTTGGCCACCGCGAGGACCCCGGCTCGATCCACGAGCGCCGCCGCGCTCAGTCCGGACCGGAGCTCGTCGGCGAGGTGGGCTGAGCTCGTCCGGGTCGAGCCGCCGGCGATCCCACCCGCCGCGTCGAATGCCGCGAACACGCGCGGCGTCGGCAGCGCCACCCGCGGGGTGACGAGCAGGACGCCGGGTGGGTCGCCGGTCACGCCCCGGAGCGGCGTGACCGACTCGCCGCGGCCCTCGACCAGGGCGGCGCCGTCAGCCAGGAAGAACGGGACGTCGGAGCCGAGGCGGGCCGCGATCCGGAGGCGCTCGTGGACGGTCAGGCTCACCGCCCAGGCTTCGAGGGCGCCGTCGAGGGCGGCGGCGGCATCGCTCGATCCGCCGGCCAGGCCCGCCGCGACGGGGATCCGCTTGTCCAGGCGGGCAGCCAGCGCGGGGGGTGGACCGCCCGATCCGCCCCACCCGGCGCCGACCGCCTCCCGGGTCGCGGCCAGGGCCCGCAGCACGAGGTTCGCGGCTGGCGGCCCGGTCTCGAAGCCGTCGACGTGGAGCGTGTCGTCCGACCCACCCGCGGCGGCGAGGCTCAGCCGGTCGGCCAGGGCGAGCGGCACCATCACCGAATGGAGGTCGTGCAAGCCGTCGGACCGCCGGCCGACCACCGCCAGGCTGAGATTGAGCTTGGCCGGAGCCAGCCGGACGACGGGGGTCAGCCGGCGGATCGGATCGCCGACCTGGCTCATCGGCCGCGGGTGTCCGGGCCGATCGGACCGACGACCTCGAGAAGGCGCAGCCACTCCCCCACCGCCAGCGTCTGCGGCCGCCGGTCGGGTGCGATCCCGGCGGCCTCGAGAGCGTCGGTGACCTGGGCCGACGACAACGGCAGCTGTCGGGCCAGGACGTTGTGGATCATCTTGCGTCGCTCACGGAACGCGGCCTGGACGAGGCGCCAGAGCTCGTCCTCGGCCGCCGGGTCGAGTCGGTCGTCGCCGGCGAACGGCTCGGCGACGATGACCGCGGACTCGACCTCGGGAGCCGGCTCGAACGCGGTCGGCGGGACTCGAAGGGCGATCCGCACGGCCGCGTGGTATTGCACGAAGACCGACAGGTAGCTCATCTTGCCGGGCGGCGCCGCGATCCGCTCGGCGACCTCGCGTTGGACCATCAGGACCAGGCGCTCGGGGCGGGGCGGGGCGCCGAGGAGTCGGTGGAGGATCGGGCTGGTGATGTGGTACGGCAGGTTGGCGACCACGTCGTACGGCTCGGGGCAGAGCGTCGTGAGGTCCTGGTCGAGTGCGTCGCCCTCGATCAGGGTCAGACCACCCGGCGCACCCGCGGAGGTCGCGCCGCGGGCGATCGCCTCGTGGAACCGGTCGCGCAGCCGCGCCGCGAGTCCCCGGTCGAGCTCGACCGCCGTGACCGCGGCGTCCGCGGTGAGCAGGGCCCCGGTCAGGATGCCGAGCCCGGGCCCGATCTCGAGGACCGCGCGACCCGGCGCCGGCTCCGCCTCGGCGAGGATCCGCTCGAGGACGTCGACATCGACCAGGAAGTTCTGGCTGAGCGAGTGGCGCGCGCTCAGGCCGGACTCGCGGAGGGCGCGCCGCACCTCGGACGGATCGACCCGGGCGGCCGTGCTCATCGACCCGCCAACGGCAGCGACGGGCGGGCGTCGAGGTCCAGCCCGGCCCGCTCTCCGGCCGCGAACCGGCGAGCGCCGGCGGCGCCGATCATCGCCCCGTTGTCGGTGCACAGCCCGGGTCGCGGGACGACCACCGGCAGGCCGACGGCTGCCGCATCGGCCTGGATCCGCTCACGCAGGACGGTGTTCGCCGCGACGCCGCCGCCGACCACGATCGCCCGTGCCCCGGTCTCGCGTGCAGCGCGGAGCGTCTTGGTCGCCAGGACGTCGACGACCGCCGCCTGGAAGCCGTAGGCGAGCTCGGCGACGGTCGCCTCGGGGAGCGAGGTCTCCGCGTCGTCCGCGGCCAGGCCGGCCTCGGTCCGGGCGGCGGCGACGATCCGTCGAGCGGCGGTCTTGAGCCCGCTGAAGCTGAAGTCGTACGACTCGCCCAGCCAGGCCCGGGGGAAGATCACGTCGCGGGCGACGGCCGCCTCGGCGGCCCGCTGGATGGCGGGACCGCCCGGATAGCCGAGACCGAGCAGCCGGCCGACCTTGTCGAACGCCTCGCCGGCCGCATCGTCGACGGTCTGGCCGAGCAGCCGGAAGTCGCCGTGGTCGCGCATCTCCACGAGGAACGTGTGCCCACCCGACACGACCAGGGCCACGACCGGGAAGGCCGGCTCGGGTCGGGCGGCGACGTCCTCTCCCGGATCGAGCAGCCAGCCGGCCTCCACGTGACCCTCGAGGTGGTTGACCCCGATCAGGGGCTTGGCGTGGACGTGGGCGAGCGCCTTGGCGAAGTTGACCCCGACCAGGAGCGAGCCGGCCAGGCCCGGACCATAGGTGACCGCGACGGCGTCGATGTCGCGCCAGTCGGCCGCGGCGTCTTCCAGCGCGGCGTCGAGGACGGGCACGATCCAGCGCAGGTGAGCCCGCGCGGCCACCTCCGGCACGATCCCGCCGGTCGCGGCGTGGAGGGCGACCTGGCTGGCGACGACATTCGAATGGATCCGACGGCCGCCCTCGACCAGGGCGATCCCGGTCTCGTCGCAGCTCGATTCCACCGCCAGCAGGAGCGGGCCGCTCATCCGGTCCGGTCCGGCGCGTCCGTCGGGCGGACGCGGCCCGGGCGATCGGCCTCGTCGTCCGCCGGCCGGGTCGGGTCGGGTGCGGCGTCGATGGCCGCCCGCAGGCTCGCCATGCGCTCCAGCATCGCCGGGCTGTCGAGGCGTTCGGTGGTCATGATCAGCGCGTCTTCCTGATTGTCGGTGTAGTAGCGCGGCCGGATCCCGACCGGTCGGAACCCGAACTTCTCGTACAACCGCCGCGCCGGCAGGTTCGACAGGCGCACCTCGAGGGTCGCCTCGGCCGCACGCCGGTCGAGCGCGATGTCGAGCAGGGCGAGAAGGAGCCGGTCGCCCAGGTGGCGGCGGCGCCAGTCGGGGTGGATCGCGAACGTGGTGACGTGCGCCTCGTCGACCATCAGCCACAGACCGGCGTACCCGACGACCTCGGTCCCGATCCGGATGACCATATAGTGCGCCAGCCGATTGGTCTGGAGCTCGGTCAGGTAGGCGTTCGGCGGCCAGGGCGCGCTGAAGCTGGCCAGCTCGATGGCCTGGACCGCCTCGACGTCGGCGATCGTCATCGGGGCGACGACGACGCTCAGGCGCGGTCGCGCGACCATCCCACCGCTCCCGTCTCCTGGCGCACGCCGCGCGGCAGGGTCACGTAGTCGGGGACGAGCCCGGCCAGATCGCTCGGGCGACCGGCGGCCAGCTCGGCCGAACCCAGCGCCAGGAGGGCGGCCGCGAGGCCGACCCGGGCGCGCGAGCCGAGGTCCACGGCGGCCTCGGGTGCCCGACCGTCGAGATCGACCGCGACGAGGGTCCGCCCGGCGCCCAGGTCCGCGAGACGAGCCGCGTCGCCGTCGGATCCAGCGCTTCCCGGCGTCCCGGCCAAGACCGTCGTCCGGCCATCCGGCTCGATGAACAGGCGGTCCGACGGGCCGGCCGGTAGGAGGAGCGCGAACCCGTCTCGCGCAGGCTCCACGAGGGCGGCGGCGGCCAGCACGGCCGTGCGGGTCGGGATCCCGACGATCGGGACGCCCAGCGCGTGGGCGAGACCCTTGGCCGTGGCCAGGCCGACCCGGAGCCCGGTGAACGCCCCGGGCCCGGTCCCGACCACGATCCCGCCGACCGCAGCCAGCTCCACCCGGGCCTCGACCAGAAGCGCGTCGACCCGGGCCAGCAGCTCCTCTCCGTGCCGGTAGCCGGCGGTCCAGGCCGTCTCGGCCAGGAGCCGACCGTCGGGAGCGCCGATGGCGGCGACCGCAACGGTGGTGGCCGTGTCGAAGGCGAGCAGGGGGCCGGACGTCACCGCGCGACCTCGAGGTAGCGGGCGAGCGCCGGGACGCCGGCGCTGAGCCGGATCGTCCGGGGATCGTCGCCGGTGCCCTCGATCGTCACCCGGAGACTCGCCACCGGCAGGGCCGGGCCGAACCGGTCGGCCCACTCGACCAGGGTCACCCCGTCGCGCTGTCGCTCGTCGAGGAGACCGCTGGCCAGGGCATCGGACGCGTCCGCCAGGCGGTAGAGGTCGAGGTGGAAGAGCGGCAGCCGTCCGGGGTACTCGGTCATCAGGACGAAGCTCGGCGAGTTGACGGTCGCGGCGACCCCGAGCCCGGCCGCGAACCCCTTGGCGAACCGGGTCTTGCCCGCGCCGAGCTCACCGATGAGCGCGATCAGGTCGCCCGGCTCGGCGACCGCGGCGAGGCGTCCGGCGAGCCGTTCCGTAGCCTCGGGCGAGCGGCTGGTCACGACCGCGGACGACGCGGTCGACGAATGGGGACGGGTCGAGCCGGGAACCATGTCCGGAGCGTAGCCGAGTCGGCGACGGCCTGCCGTCAGACGAAGCGCTCGAGATCCGCCAGGGCGACGGTCGCCACCTCTCCGTCGTCGAGGGCGATCGTCGCGGCCTCGAGCAGGACGCCGGCCGGGAACCGGCGCAGTCCGGCGCCGCGCAGCCAGCGGCCCTCGCGGCCGACCAGGTCGCCACCCATGACCCGGACCCGGTCGCGACCAGGCGGCGGGATGGCCGGGTTCGGCGGGTTGAAGACCACGAGCGGCGGATCGACCACGATCGCCACCTCGCGGCCCTCGAGCGCGCCCAGCAGGTCCGCCACGGGGCCGGCGAGCGGCCGCCGTGCGGTGCCGTCGAGGACGAGCACGGCGAAGGGGGCGAGCGGCTGGAGGCTCGCCCGCTGGCGCGCCTCGGACGCCTGCAGGTCGCGCAGGTCCTTGCCGGCGAGGCTGGCGGCGATGACGCCGCGGACGCCGGTCGCTCTGGCCCGGATGATCGCCTCCGAGTCGATCCGTCCATCGACGACCAGGATGGCCCCGGCTCGACCGACATCGAGCGCCCCGCGGAGACCGGTCTCGCCGATCGCCCGCTCAAGGCGGCCACGGGTCGGGATCCCGGCCGCGGACGTGCCGGCGAGCGCGGACCCGGCCAGGCGGATCGTCAGGCCGCGGCCGGGGATCGCCTCGAGGACGGTCCCGGCCGCGGGGGCTTCGAGCACGTCGACATGCGAGCCGGTCGCGATCCGCCAGCGCCCGTCCTCGGGGTGGAGCAGCTCGCCGGCCGGGCTGCGCGGATGTCGCCTGCGGAGCGGCCCGCCGGCCTCGTGCCCATCGCCGGGCCACCAGTCCCCGGCCCGCAACGCCGGATGATCCACTTCCGCGGCGCCGGCGACGGGCGGCCCGTCGTCGACCCGTGGCTCCCGCTGGCGTTCGGCCAGGCCCATGCCGACCGAGACCCGGTCCCCCTCGGCCACGAGGATGCGGTCGCCGGGCGCAAGCTCGAACCGGGCGATCGGCTCGGGATCGAGCAGGCGTCGGGCGGGGACCAGCTCAAGGTCCCGATCGTCGGTCTCGACGTCCGCCGTCACTGATCCCCCCCGGCCCAGAAGGCGGCCTGCCAGGCCTCGAGCAGGGCTCGCCGGCGCTCGGCGCGCTCGGGCAGCCGGAGCGGGATGTCGCGCAGGTCGACGAGCAGGCCGCCGAGCCCGCCGCCGACCTGGACCGTGAGGTGCCGGCCCCGCGTCCCCATCCCGACCGGGTCGCGGAAGCGGAGATCGACCTCGGCGAGCTGGCCCGGCGGCAGGTCGACCAGCTGGAGACCGCCCGGGACGAGATCCAGGCTCGTCTCGCCGGCCGGCCCGCGGACGGTCAGCCGCCCGGCGCTCCGGCCGGCTCGCAGGCCGAGCGGGACGATCAGGCTGCCGAGCGGCGCAAGGAGATCGTCGGCCAGCTCCGCGAACAGCGCCTGGCGCTCGACCGGATCCTCGATCGCGCCGAGTGGGCCGAGCAGCCGGGCATGGTCGAAGGCCAGCTGCGAGGTCCCCGGACGGCGGATGACGTCGGCGATGGCCAGCGCGATCGCAGGACCGGGAGCCGCGGCCCACGCGCCACCAGCGACGACGATGAGGTCGGGGGCGGGCAACGCCTCGAGCCACGGCGTCAGCGCGACCAGCCGGGTGACCGCGGCGCGCGCCGCCGCGAGCCGGAGCCGGGCGCCGTCCCCGTGCGCCTCGAGCCACGGCGACAGCCGCAGGTCCCGCAGGCGATCGCGCATCCGATGGCGATCGAGCGCCACCGTCGACCAGGCCAGGACCTCGTCCACGGCGTCGTCGTCGAGGTCGAGCGGCACCGCCGAGGCCGCCGGGACGAACGCAGGGGCCGCCTCGAGTCCGTGCGGATCGGCGACGGCCCGGAGGGCGCCGTCGAAGCCGACCTCGACCAGCTCGATCCGGCGGTCGAGTGCGGCGGCCAGGTCCATCAGGGCGGTCAGCGCCGAGCGACGGGAGGTCGGTCCCGTCGGGTCGAGCCGCTCGAGCAGGTGACGGAGAGGCTCGCCGGGCGGCTCGCCGGCCTCCGGGCCTGGGGCGTAGATCGACCCTTCGCCGGTCGGTGCCTCGGGCTCGAGACCGAGGTCGTCGCGGGCCAGCTCGCCGACCCGGATGAGCCGTGGGGCGGACGGCCGCCCGACGATCCCCTCGACGGTCGCCGCCAACTCGGCCATCGCGGTGGTCTCCTCGCGGCTCGTCGCCGGGTCGCCGGTCACCGCCAACGCGTCCACGCCCCGCTCGAGCGCGGTCCGGGTCAGGCCGATCGTCCCGTCGGGCTCGAGGCTTGCGCCCCGGGTCCGCCAGCCGGCGACGCCGGCGATGCGCTCGACGGCAAGCCGGGCGCGGACGGTCGGGGCCAGGACGACGAGGGTGGGTGGCGGGGCCGACCGGACGATCCGACGCGGGACGGTCGCCAGCGCGCCGTCGTCGAGGCCCAGGTCGTCGGCCAGGGCCGGGTCGGCCCGGCGGATGCGCTCGAGCAGGTGGCCCGCGAGGCGGTCCTCGGAGACCCCCGCGGGCAGCGCCAGCGAACCGAGGAGACGGCGGCGTCCATCGACCGGGCCGATGAGCGCAGCGGACGCCGTGGCGGCGCCGAGGTCGATGGCGAACAGGACGTTGGGGTCGACCGTCACCGGTCCATGCTAGCCGAGTGCCCCGGCACGAGCCTCACGCGTCGAGCGTGTCGTCCTCGTCGTACTCCTCGAGCCGGTCGATGAGCAGCTCGATCCCGATGTCGTCGGCGAGGATCGCCGAGGCGGACGACACGTCCCCGCCGAACAGGCCGCGCAGGGTCGGGTCGAAGAACAGCATCGCGTTGCTGCCGAGCGGCCGGTACGGGCGGCTGGCGTGGAGGAAATGGACCGCCGGCGCGGTCAGGCCGCGGAACTGGATCTCCCGGGCGACCTGTTCGACGAGGTCGTCCCGCTGCTCGTCCGTACGCTCGCGCGGGAAGCTCACGCGGACACCCGGTCGATCGCCGGCAGCTCGTCGCGGACGGCCGGTGCGTCGGCCACGACGTCGAGGGCGACCGGCGCGGAGAGCGCCCGCTCGAACGCGGCATACGCCAGCGTGCCGCGCATGGCGAGGATGACCGACTGGATGGCGGGCGATCGACGTAGCTCGTCGCGGACGGTCGCCACGGTGATCCGTGCCGCGTCGTCCATCGGGAAGCCGCCGACCCCGGTCCCGAGCGCGGGCAGCGCGATCGTCGCGACGTCGTACTCCCGGGCGCGGGCGAACGCGCTCCGGATGGCCGCTTCGATGGCGCCGGCGCTCGTCCGTCGGTCGCGGTCGAGCGAGACGGCGTGGATGAGCATCCTCGCCGCCAGACCACCGGCCGGCGTGACGATCGCGTCACCGACCGAGACGGGCAGCTGTCGGATCGCGGCGAACTCGACCTGGTCACCGGCGGCGGCCTTCAGCGCACCGCCGACGCCGGTCGACATCCACAGACTGGGATTGGCGGGGTTGACGATCGCATCGACCTCGAGCTCGCAGATATCGCCGTTCCAGAGCTGGATCCGCGTCACCGATCCCTCCATGTCGCCAGGGTCCGGACCGCCACCGGTACCGCCGCGGCATGGTACACCCGGGGTAACCGGCGGGACATCGCGGTAACCGTTTCCCAGGTATTCGTGGTGCGCATCCGCGCCAGCTCCTCGATCGTGATCGCCTCATCGCCCTGCGCCCCGACCAGCACGAACTCGTCGTCGACGGTCACCGGCGGGCCGGGCAGATCGGTCACGTCGGCCATGACGGCGTCCATCGCGACGTTCCCGACGAGCGGCACGCGGCGGCCCCGGACGAGGGCGGACGCCCGGTTCGAGACGGCGCGGGGGACGCCGTCGCCGTAGCCCAGGGGCAGGGTGGCGATCCGGCTCGGCCGGGTGGTCGTGAACGTGGGTCCGTAGCTGATCCCGGTGCCGGCGGGCAGGTCGGTCACCCGGACCGGCCGGGCGTGGAGCGACAGGATCGGCCGGATCAGACTTGCGGGCGGCCGGCGGGCGGCCTCCGGCGCCACGTCGTCGGGCACGATCCCGTACGTCGCGAGGCCGATCCTCACCCCGTCGTAGGCGGGCACCGCCCGGCCGAGCAGCCCTGCGCTGGCCGCCAGGTGCCGGTGCGGGAGCCGGATCCTGGCTTCGGCGAGACGTCCGAGGACGTCCTCGAAGCGCCGGCCCTGAGCGTCCGTTCTCGGCCGGTCGTCGGCCTGCTGGAGATGCGACCAGATCCCCGCCACCCGGACGCCTGGGGCGGTCGCCAGGCGTCGGGTCCAGAGGGCCATCCGGTCTGGCGCGAGACCCGCCCGACCGAGGCCGGTCTCGACATCGAGGTGGACGCGGAGCGCCCGGCGCGGGCGCGGGCCATGGTCCCCGCGCCACGCCGCCCCGGCCGCCGCGACCGTTCGCTCGAGCAGGTCCTCCCCGCTGGCAGCGACCGCGATGTCGAGGCGCATCGCCGCGGGCACGACCGCCGGCGGAACGGCGTACAGGCACAGGATCGGGGAGCGGATGCCGGCCGAGCGGAGCTCGACCGCCTCGTCGAACGCCGCGACCGACAGGCCGTCGACCCCGGCCGACTCGAGCGCGCGGGCGACCGGCACGGCGCCGTGACCGTAGGCGTCGGCCTTGACCACCGGCTCGATCCGGACGCCGTCGGGCAGGGCCGCCCGGAACGCGGCGAGGTTGCCGCGAAGACGGTCAAGGTCGATCTCGAGCCAGGCCATCCGGGGGAGCGGCGGCAGGCCGGCCCCGGCGAGACGGAGCTCGATCGGCCGCGGCCCGGTCACCGACGGATCACGAGCCGTCGGACGACGATGCGCCGCGATCCGCGACCCCGAAGCCGAGGCGAGGCGGACGAGCGCGCCGATCGGCCGAGGCCGACAACCGCTTGCGGGCGAGGGTCACCTCGATCGGCAGGTCGGACGCGAGGAGGCCGGCCGAGCCGAGGCGATCGCGCAGGACATCGCCGGCCGCGCCGTGGAGATAGACCCCGAGCCGAGCCGCGTCATACGGGGCGAGGCCCTGGGCGAGCAGCGCGCCGATCGTGCCGGCCAGGACGTCTCCCGTCCCCCCGGTCGCCAGGGCCGGGTTCTCGAACGGCGCCCGCGCCGCGCGCCCGTCCGACGCGGCGACGACGGTGTGGGCCCCCTTGAGGACGACCACCTGGTTCCAGCGCACGGCGGCCTCTCGGGCGGCCGCCTCCCGAGCGTCGTCGTCCCCGGTCAGATCCCCGTCCGCCCCGGGCTCGACGCCGCCGGCGGCGCGCAGTCGGGTGAACTCGCCGACGTGGGGGGTGAGGATGCACGGCCGACCGATCCCGACCCACCACTCGTCGCGCACCGCCAGCGAGCGGAGCGCCTCGGCGTCCACGACCGCCGGCGGGGCGCCACCCTCGTCCACGACCGCGAGCAGGGCACGGATCAGGTCGGCGGTGGCGAGTCCGGGACGCAGACCCGGTCCGATGACCAGGGCGTCGTGCTCGTGGTCGAGGATCCTGGCCAGGGCGTCCTCCGGCTCGACCTCCTCGACGTCGTCCTCGGGCAGACCCATCGTCGTGGCGTCGACGACCTTGGCCGCGAACAGCGGCTGGAGGGACTCGGGGACGGCGAGGGTGACGAGGCCCGCTCCCGCTCGTCCGGCGGCCCGGCAGACGAGAAGGGCCGCGCCGGCGTAGTCGAGCGAGCCGGCGATCACGAGGAGCTTACCGAACGTCCCCTTGTGCCCGCGCTCCTGACGCTGGGGGAGGAGCGCCGCCACCCCTCGGTCGTCGAGCAGCTCGAGCGGCGCCACGCTGGGGCTCGCGGCCGCGGCGGGCCGGGCCGAGGCGCCCGCCTTGGCGGTGGCTGCGGGCCCGGGTGACCCGGCGGCCGTGGAGCGCCCGGCGCCCGCCGCGGCCCTGCCGGGCCGAGCGGCGGCGGAGCGCCGGCGCTCAGCCACGATCGGCCTCCGCCGCGAGCGCCCGGAGCCGGTCCATCCTGGCCAGGAGCTGGCGCTCGCGATCGTCCAGCCGGGCCTCGATGTCGGGCGGGAAGACATATCGTCCGCCGGCGGTCCGGATGCCGAAGGCGATCGCCACCGCGTAGTCGGATTCGTGGGTGATCGAGACCGCGATCCGCTCCATGCCGAGCTGATCGGACCGGGCGGCCGCACGGCCGTGGAGCCGGACGGCGGGCTGACCGGTCGGCAGGCGCTCGATCTCGATGTCCCGCCAGCCGATCCCGCGGACCCCCAGTCCGAGGACCTTGCTCACGGCCTCCTTTGCCGCCCAGCGCCCAGCGAAGGTCTCCGGACGATCGCGCACGTAGCGGGCCTCGGCAGGGGTCAGGACGCGGCCCGAGAAACGCGGTCCGAAGCGTTCGAGCGCCGCCCGGATCCGGTCGACCTTGATGATGTCGATCCCGAGCTCGGTGGTCCCCGACGGGACCACACCCTCGGGGCGCGGCGAGGAGGCCGCCCGCACAGGGTGCCCGTTCGCGGCCTCGGGGGCGCTCCCGTCGTCGCCCATCGGCTATTCGACCGTGACGGACTTGGCCAGGTTGCGCGGCTGATCGACGTCGGTGCCGCGGGCGATCGCCGTGTGGTAGGCGAACAGCTGGAGCGGGATGATGGCGAGGACCGGGCTCAGCGCCTCGTGCGTATCCGGGACCCACAGGACCTCGTCGGCGAAGCGCTCGATCTGGACGTCGCCCTCGGACGCGACCGCGATCACCCGAGCGTCCCGGGCCCGCCCTTCCATGACGTTGCTGATGAGCTTGTCGTAGACCGACGACCGGGTGGCCACGGCCACCAGCGGGACCTCGGCGTCGAGCAGCGAGATCGGGCCGTGCTTCAGCTCGCCGGCGGCGTAGCCCTCGGCGTGGACGTAGCTGACCTCCTTGAGCTTGAGCGCCCCCTCGAGGGCGGCCGGGTAGGTGTAGCCACGCCCGACGAACATGAACCCGCGCGAATTCACGTACCGACGCGCCAGCTCGGGCACGCCGCTCGCCGAATCGAGCGCCGTCTGCGCCTGCTTCGGCAGGCGGCGGAGGGCGGCGCCGAGCTCGAGCTCCTGCTCCACGCCGAGGCGACCGCGCGCCTTGGCGATGGCGGCGGCGAGGATGACCACGGTGGTCACCTGGGTGACGAACGTCTTCGAGGCGGCGACGGCGATCTCGGGGCCGGCCTGCAGGAAGAGCACCGCGGCCGCTTCGCGGGTGATCGCCGAGCCGACGGTGTTCGTGACCGCGATGACCGGGCAGCCGCGCTCGCGGGCGAGCCGGGTCGGGGCGATCGTGTCGGCGGTCTCGCCCGACTGGGTCACCGCGATGACCAGCGTCCGCTCGTCGAGCGGCGGTGGGCTGTAGCGGAACTCGGAACCGATGTTCGCCCGGGCCGGGATCCCGACCCAGTCCTGGATGGCGGCGGCCCCGACGAGCGACGCGTAGTAGGCGGTCCCGCAGGCGATGAGCTCGACCCGGTCGATCGTCCGGAGGAGGTCGCCCAGCTCGGCGAGCTCGAGGACCTCGATCCGGTCGTCGGCCGTGACCCGGCCGGTGATCGCCTGGAGCAGCGCTGTCGGCTGCTCGTGCATCTCCTTGAGCATGAAGTGCTCGTAGCCGCCCTTCTCGGCGGCCTCGGGCGTCCAGTCGATGGTGCTTACCGCGCGTTCGATCGGGCTGCCGGCGACATCGGTGATCGTGACGCCCCACGGCCGGAGGTCCGCGACGTCGCCCTCCTCGAGGAAGATGACCTGATCGGTGTGGGCCAGGATCGCCGCGACGTCGCTGGCCAGGAAGCTCTCGCCGTCGCCGACGCCGACCACCAGCGGCACGTCCATCCGGGCGCCGATGAGCCGATCCGGCTCCGCCCGGTGCATGACCGCGAGGGCGTAGGCGCCGCGGACCCGGCGCAGGGCATCCCGGACCGCATCCGCCAGGTCCCCGGCGTAGGCCTCCTCGATGAGATGGGCGATCGCCTCCGTGTCGGTCTCCGAGGTCAGCGTGTGGCCGCGCGCCTCGAGCCCGTCCCGGAGCTCCCGGAAGTTCTCGATGATGCCGTTGTGGATGACCGTGATGTCGCCGGTGCAATCCTGGTGGGGATGGGCGTTGAGGTCGTTCGGCCGACCGTGCGTCGCCCAGCGCGTGTGCGCCAGGCCGATGGCGGCGTGGGGCGTCCGGTCCGCGATGGCCGTCTGGAGATTGGCCAGCTTGCCGGCCTTCTTCTCCACGAACAGGTCGCCGGCGTCGTCGACCAGGGCGATCCCGGCCGAGTCGTAGCCGCGGTACTCGAGCCGCTTGAGCCCCTCGATGAGGATCGGCCCCGCTTCACGCGGACCCGTGTAGCCGACGATCCCGCACATATCGTTCCGAGTCTCCTGAGCGACCCGGGGCGACCCGCCGGGCTGGGCTAGTTTAGACGCTCCCCCGCGAGGGTCGCGATCTCGTCGGCCAGCTCGCCGACGAGGGTCGCATCCGGCCCCTCGACCATGACCCGGAGGGCGGGTTCGGTGCCGGACGGTCGAACGAGGATCCGACCCGTCGCGCCGAGCCGGGCGGTGGCCTGGCCGATGGCACGCTGGAGGACCGGATCCCCCTCCCACTGGTCCCTGTGACGGGCGGGTACCGCGCGTTGCTGCTGGGGCAGCAAGGGGATCTCGGCGGCCAGCTCGGCGATCGGTCGTTCCCGCCGGCTCACGACGCGCAGGACCTCGAGCGCGGTCACCAGGCCGTCGCCCGACGTGCTGTGCTCGCGGATGATCACGTGACCGCTCTTCTCCCCGCCCAGGACGGCCCCGGAGACCTGCATCCCCTCGAGGATGTACTTGTCGCCCACAGGGGTCCGGATGACCTGGCCGCCGGCCGATTCGATCGCGCCCTGCAGCCCGCCGTTGGACAGGACCGACACGACCAGCCCACCCCCGTCGAGGACGCCCCTGGCCAGCCGGTCGAGGGCGAGCAGGCCGATCAGCTGGTCCCCGTCGACCACCCGACCGGACGCGTCCACCGCGACGCACCGATCGGCGTCACCGTCGAGGGCGAAGCCGATATCCGCGCCACGCTCCACGACCGCCGCGGCGAGGGCGCCGGGGGCGGTCGCGCCACAGCCGAGGTTGATGTTGGCCCCGTCGGGCTCGGCGTTGATCACCTCGACCCGCGCGCCGGTGGCCGCGAGGATGTCCGCGCCGACGAGGCAGCCCGACCCGTTCGCGCAATCGAGCACGATCCGCAGGTCGGTCCGGATCGACCGAGCCAGCGTGATCCGATGCCGGAGGTAGCGCTCGACGAGACCGGTCCCGTCGATCGACCGGCCGATCCCGGCATTGCTCACCGAGCCCAGCTCGCCCGATCGCCAGATGAGCCGCTCAAGTTCGTCCTCGATGTCGTCATCGAGTTTGAGCCCGGACGAGTCGAGGACCTTCAGCCCGTTGTCGTCGGCCGGGTTGTGCGAGGCCGAGACCATGATCCCGGCGGCGAAGTCGCCGGACCCGGCGAGGAAGGCGAGGGCGGGCGTCGGCACGACGCCGACCCGGTGGACGTCCACCCCGAGGCTGGTCGCGCCGCTGACGATCGCCGCGACGAACATGTCCCCCGATCGGCGGGTGTCCTGGCCGACGACGATCGCCCGTCCCGGGCCGGCCAGGCGGTGCGCGACGGCGCGGCCCAGGTCGTGGGCGACCGTCGGCTTCAGATCGATATTGGCGACGCCGCGGATCCCGTCCGTCCCGAACAGTCGGGCCATCTACGGGCCGCTCGGCGAGGGGATCGGGCTCTCGGACGGCGGCGGGCTGGCGTTCTCGGTCACGGTCACCGTCACTTCGGGCGGACTCATCGCCACGACGTTGACGTCGGCCGGGAGCGACAGCTTCGGCTTGACCTTGTGGCTGCCCGGTCCGAGACCGTCGACATCGACGACCACGGCCAGCGTCTGCGGATCGAGCGCATCGAGCGCCTCGACGGTCCCGCCGACGGTCACGAGGATGGAGGCGGTGGACAGGTCATAGGTCCGATCGTCCCGGGCGCCCGACAGGACGACCCCCGCCGAGTACGTCCGGGTCGCCGCGACGGGACGCAGGGTGATCTTCATCGTAACCTCGCTGTCCGCCAGCGGGTCGACCCCGGTGGGGATGTCGAGGACGACGGTGCGGATCACGTCCGTCGCCGCGCCGCTGATCGAGACCGGCTGGGTGTCGAGCCGCGACAGGCTCGCCAGGGCGTCGGCGTCGCCCTCGACCGTGACGATCGCCGGCTCGACGGTCACGGTGTCGATCTCGAACCCGGTCGCCGGCGTCCCTGTCACGATCGGGTTGACCGGCAGCTGCTTCGTCTGGAGGCCGCTCCCGACCGAGATCTTGACGTGGACGCTCGACGGTTCGATGTCGACGGGGCTCTGGACCTCGCCCCGGGCGTCGACCGCGACGAGGTCGACCGTCTGGTCGACGTCGATGCCCGATGGCTGGACGACGACGCGGGCCTCGGCCGAGGTGACCAGCCGGACGACGGACTCCGGACCGGACACGGTCGCCTCGTTCGCCGACAGCACCGGCTCGCGCAGCTGGAGCCCGGGCGGGACGGTGCCGTGGTCGACCACGACCGGGACCGTCTTCGAGACGAGCGGGTCCAGGCGGACGACGATCGACGGCGGGTCGTAGTCGAGGATCGTGACGCGCGGATCGGTCGCCGTGACGGTCACCTTCTCGATGACGATCGGGTTGTCGGTCTGCGCCTGGGCCGATGACAGATCGACGGTGGCGCTGAAGCTCGAGCTGTTGATCCGCGCGGCCACGTCGGCGGGGGCGAAGTAGCGGATGCTCGTGACCGACGGCAGGTTGCTCAGCAGGACGGCCGAGGTCGGGAGCTTCAGCGGGACGATCGGCACGCTGCCGGTCCAGACCTGCGCGCTCTGCGAGAGGACGAGCCCGGCGTACAGGAACGTCGCGAGGATGATCGCGGCCAGCTTCAACGGCCAGTTCCGGACGACGAACTGGAAGGCGCGCCTCATCGACGAGAGGAGGCCGCGGGCGCGTCGGTCGCGTCCGGCGCCGGTCCGGGCGTCGCGTCGGTCCCGGCCGGGCCGCCGGCCGGAGCCTCGGCGGCTCGCGCGTCGGCAGCCGGCGCCTCACCGGTCGGCGCGGCGGCGGGCGCGTCGGTCGCAGTCGCTTGCGGGCTGGTCGGGACCCCGACCGGTCCGCCGGGTCCGGGCGACGGGACGGCGACCAGCGTCGGCGCGGCGCCGGCGGGGACGGGGACGGTCGACCGCCGGCTGAGGCGGCCGAGACCGACCCGACCGGCCTGTGGACGCGAGACCGAGACCGAGCGGACCGCACCGGTCCCGCGCTCGACGATCGATCGGCCACCGCCCGGATGGAGGAGCTGGACGATCGCTCGGGTCAGCTGCGCCTCGTTGAGGTTGCGCCGGATCCGGGAGCGCTCGACGAGGCTGACCTGCGCGCTCTCCTCGCTCACCACGACCACGACCGCGTCGGTCTGCTCGGCGATGCCCAGGGCGGCCCGGTGACGTGTCCCGAGGCGCTCGGACTGGACGGTCATCTCGGCCAGCGGCAGGAGCGCTCCCGCCGCGACGATCTTCTCGCCGCGGACGATGACGGCGCCGTCGTGGAGGGCGGTCCGGGGCATGAAGATCGTGGCGAGCAGGTCAGCCGACAGGTCGGCGTGGATCATCACCCCCGACTCGGCGATCTCCTCGAGGCCGGTGTCGCGCTCGATGACGATCAGTGCGCCGTGGCCCTGCGAGGCGAGGACGGCGGCGGCCCGGGCGATCTCCGCCGCCATGTGCTCGGCGCTGCGCTCATCGGCCGGCGAGAACAACCAGGCCATCGAGCCGACGCGCCCGATCCGTTCGAGGGCTCGCCGCAGCTCCGGCTGGAAGACGACCACGAGCGCGAACACGCCGACGATCGCGCCGGTCTCCAGGATCTGGCGCAGGAGCTGGAGGTTGAACAGGCGAGCCGCGGCGTACACCGCGAACAGGACGCTGACACCGATCACCAGGCGGACCGCCCGGGTCCCGCGGATGAGGCTGAACAGCCAGTAGATGAGGACGGCGGTGATCCCGATGTCCACCAGCGTGGTCAGGCGGACCTGGTCGAGGATCGACTGGATGGCCTGCGGCATCGTCGCCAGAGTGTACGTCAGGCCGGGTTGACGGACAGTCGCCGGTCGTCCGGGAGGCGGGTCTCCATGACCACCCGGACCCGATGGCGAGTGCCCTCGTCGCCGGTCAGCTCGACGAACCGCGAGAGCAGGACCAGCTTCTCCGCGGCGGCGACGACCCAGCCGTGGTCGAGGTCGAGCTCGGCCAGGGCGAGATGGATGTCCGGATCCGCCGGGGCGACCGTGAGCCCGAGCTGGCAGGCATCGACCGCGGCGTCGAGCAGGCCGCCGCGGCGGAGATCGGCGACCGCGTCGAGGATGACCCGATGGACGACGCCCGGATCGCCGGTCGAGACGGCCGCCTCGACCGCCAGCGACAGCGCGCCGACGTCGGGCGGCGGCGTCACCAGGTCGATGGCCGGCCAGTCGGCGATGCCGGGTACGACGGGGACAGGCGGACTCGCCGCGTCGGCCGCGGCCGGGACCTCGGAGGGCGCGTCCTGGGCCGGCTCGGCGTCGGGATCGGGCGGGGCCGCAGGCTCCCGGGTCGGGGCCTCTTGCACCTGCGATCCATCCGCGGCGGCGATGGTCTCCGCGGCGTCCCCGACCATCGGCTCGGGCACGGGATCCGCCGGGGGCACGGCCAGCACCGCAAGCGCCGATGCGGTGCCGGGCGCCGACTCCGGGACCGTCCTGGCGGCGACCGGCACCTCGAGAGCCCGCAGGGCGCGGGCGAGCTGGTCGGCACCGCCGCGTTCGGGCGCCCAGCTCTGCAGCTCGGCGACCAGCGTCTCGAGGTAGCGGCGGCGGGCCCGCGACTCGGCCAGCTCGAGGGCGCGCCGAGCGGTGTCGCAGGCATCCGGCAGCCGTCCCGCGGACTCCTGCGTATCGGCCAGCAGATCGAGGACCCCGGCGGCCTCGGCCGGCCGTCCGGCGACGACCAGGGCATCGGCTCGGCCGGCGAGGCCGCCCTCGTCGCGAGGGGCCAGTCGGAGCGCCGCCCCGAACGCCGTGAGCGCCTCCTCGACCCGACCGAGCTTGAGCAGCGTCCGACCCATGCTCACATGCGGGAGCGGGCGGTCGGGCGCGAGCGTGGCGGCCTCGGCGTAGGCCGCGATCGCGTCCTCGTTCCGACCCCGGACCGCGGCGACGTGCCCCGTTCGGAGGGCACCCTTGTAGCGCTCGTACAGGGCTTCTTCGCTCATCGACCCCCGAGGCTCTCGGCCAGGAATCCCTTCTGCACGTGGAGCCGGTTCTCGGCCTGCTCGAGGACGAGACTCCGCGGACCGTCGAGCACGTCCGACGTGATCTCGTCGCCGCGGTGGGCCGGCAGGCAGTGCATGACGAGGGTAGTCGGTCCGGCGACCGAAAGCAGCGCCTCGTCGACGCGATACGGGGCGAATACGGTGCGTCGCCGCTCCGCTTCGGCCTCCTGGCCCATCGACGTCCAGGCGTCCGTGTAGACGACGTCGGCACCACGCACGACCGCCCGGGGATCCTGATCGATGACGATCCGCTCCGGGTCGGGCGCGAGCGCTCGCGCCCGGGCGACAAGGGCCGCGTCCGGACCGAACCCGGGGGGATGCGCGAGCCGCACCTCGAGGCCCATCCGCGCACCGAGCAGGGCCAGGGAGTGGTAGACGTTGTTGCCGTCGCCGACGAAGGCGAGGACGAGGCCGTCGACGGCGCCGAACCGCTCCCGGAGCGTGAACACGTCGGCGAGCGCCTGGCAGGGATGCTCGAGATCGGTCAAGGCGTTGATGACCGGGATGTGCGCCGTGGCGGCGATCTCCTCGGCGATGGCGTGGGCGAACGTCCGGACCATGATCCCATCGACCCACCGATCGAGGTTCCGCGCGACGTCGGCCACGCTCTCGCGGGTCCCCACCCCGACGTCGGACGTCGCCAGGTGCACGGCGTGACCGCCGAGCTGGGTCATCCCCGCCTCGAACGTCACCCGCGTGCGTAGGCTCGGCTTCTGGAACAACATCGCCAGGCTCCGACCGGCAAGCACCTGCTCGACGTGGCGTCGGGTCGCCTGGAACTCCTCCTTGAGCGCGGTCGCCCGGCTGAACACCAGCTCGACCTCCGGCATTGACAGGTCGGCCGCGCTCAGCAGATCACGCCCCCGCAACGAGACCGGCGATTCCGCGGCTTGGCTCATCGCGCCACTCTAGCGGCGCGGATGGCGGCCGAGGCCGAGGCGAAGGCGAGGACGCGAGCGAGCGCACTCAAGGTGCGTCAGCGAGGAGCGGACCTGCCAACGAAGGCATCGGCCGTCGGGCCGTTCCGAGCGCCCCTGATCCGGCGGTCGAGGCCGAGGCGAAGGCGAGCACCGGAGGTTCGGCGGTCGCGTTCATCCCGCACCTTCACGGCGCGGATGGCGAGTCGAGGCCAAGGCGCGGGCGAGCACCGGAGGCTCGACGGTTCGGTTCACCGCGCCACTCTAGCGGCGCGGATGGCGGTCGAGGCCAAGGCGGACGCGAGGACGCGAGCGAGCGCACCCGAGCGTGCGTGAGCGAACGCCCGGAGCGTCCAACGCCGGCATCGGCCGACAGGCGCGTCGCGACTAGCGCTTGGTGTACTGGGGGGCCTTGCGGGCGCGCTTCAGCCCGTACTTCTTGCGCTCCTTCATCCGCGGGTCGCGGGTCAGAAGGCCGGCCTGGCGGAGCGCCAGTCGGTTGCCCTCGGGGTCGAGCTGGAGGAGAGCACGAGCGATGCCGTGCCGGATGGCGCCGGCCTGGCCGGTGACGCCGCCCCCTTCGACCTTGATCATCGCGTTGAACCGACCCTCGGTCCCGGTCACCCGGAAGGGCATCCGGACCTCCGCCTCGTTGACGGCGTTGCCGAAGTGCTCGTCCATGGTCCGGCCGTTGACCACGATCTCACCCTCGCCCGGCAGGAGCCGGACCCGGGCGACCGCGGTCTTGCGCCGACCGGTGCCGTAGTAGAACGCGGGAGTGGTCATGGGATTCGGGCTCCTGGGACGAGCGGCTCAGGCCGCTGTGCCTGATGGGGGTGGTCCGTGCCGGGATAGATCTTGAGCTTGCGGAGCTGCTGCGCCCCGAGCCGGTTGTGCGGCAGCATGCCCTTCACCGCCCGGCGGATGACCTCCTCCGGCCGACGCTGGAGAAGATGCCCGAGGGTCTCCTCCTTGTAGCCCTGCGGATGGCCGCTGTGGCGGTGGTAGATCTTCGAGTCGAGCTTGTCCCGGGTCACGGCGATCCGCGATGCGTTGAGCACGATGACGTGATCGCCCGAATCGATGTTCGGAGCGTACGTCGGCTTGTGCTTGCCCTCGAGGACGGGCGCGATCCGCGACGCGAGGCGGCCGAGTGTCTCGTCCGCCGCATCGACGACGTACCACTGTCGCTCGATCTCGCTCGCGCGAGGCGCATAAGTCTTCGCGGTCATGGTTCTCCGTGTTCTCCGTGTCCACCTTCGGCCGGCTCGGATCGTCCGAGAACGACCCTCCGCAGGCACAGGCCGTGCGGCGGAGCGCTTGCTCCGTCGAGGGCCGGCCGCCCGGCGACGAGCACCGCAGCGACCCCTGTCGCGTCCATCCTGCCGAGGCCGACCTCGATGAGGAGGGCGACCATCCGTCGGACCATCCCGCGGAGGAAGGCATCCGCCGCGACGTCGATCGTCACGACCTTGCCCTTCCGCGTGACCCGGACCGCGTGAACGGTCCGGACCGACGACCGGCCTGGTTTCGCCGCCCCGAAGGCAGCGAAGTCGTGGCGGCCGATGAAGGCCGTCCCGGCTTCCGCCATCGCGACGGTGTCGAGCGGGATCCGGACCCCGAGCGCATGACGCTCGCGGAGCGGACTGCGCGGCCCGTTCCAGACGGTGTAGCGATACTCCCGGTATCGCGCCGCATAGCGTGGGTCGAACCCGTCCGAGACCCGGTGCAGGTCACCGATCGAGACGTCCGCCGGGAGGAGCGCATCGAGCGCTCGACCAAGCTCGCTCGCCGAGGATCGGCCCCGGTAGGTGAATGCGATCACCTGCCCGGAGGCGTGGACCCCGGCGTCGGTCCGCCCCGCCGCGTCGACCGGACTCGGCCCCGAAGGGTCGAGCCGCGCCAGCGCGGCCTCGAGTTCTCCCTGGACCGTCCGTCTGCCAGGGTTGACCTGGAAGCCGGCGAAGTCCGTGCCGTCATATTCCACCGTTGCGCGGTAGCGCACCGACGCGCCCTCTCGAGCGCTTGTCTTCGCTACGTGATGGCCGCTCTGTCGAGCAGGGCGGTCATCAGACGAGTTCGATCTGGACGATTTCCGCGGCATCGCCGAGTCGCTGCCCGATCCGGACGATGCGGGTGTAGCCGGACGTCCGATCCTTGTATTTCGGAGCGATCTCGTCGAACAGCTTGTCGATGACCAGCGGCTCGTTCGGGAACTGGGCCACGATCGCCCGGCGCGCGGCCAGGTCGCCGCGCTTGGCCAGGGTGATCGCCTTTTCGACCCGGCCGCGGATCTCCTTGGCCTTCGCCTCGGTGGTCCGGACCTTTTCGTAGCGAAGGACCGACACGGTCAGGTTCTTGTACAACGCGAGCCGGGGACCCTGCTTGCGCGACAGCTTGCGCCCGTCGATCCGATGGGAGGCCACGACTCAGACCTCCTCGGTCTCGTCGTCGGCGAACGGCTCGTCGGACAGGTCGTCCTCGGTCGGCTCGGTGTCGGGGATGACGAAGCCGCGCATGCGCAGGCGCTCCTTCATCTCGTCGAGCGACTTCCGGCCGAAGTTGCGCATCCGCAGGAGATCGTCATCGGACAGCTGGAGCAGCTGGCCGACCTTGACGATGTTGTTCCGCTTGAGTGAGTTGTAGGCCCGCATCGGCAGGTCCAGCTCCTCGATCGGCATGTCGAGCATGTTCGGCGGCAGTTGCGGGGCGCCGTTGCCGGGGATGGCCGTGGTGGCGATCATCCCGATGTTGGCGAACAGGGCGAACTGGCGGACGAGGATGTCAGCCGAGCGCGCCAGCGCCTCCTCCGGGCTGACCGTCCCGTCGGTCTCGATCTCGAGCGTGAGCTTGTCGTAGTTGGTGATCTGGCCGACCCGGGTCGGTTCGACCCAGTAGTTGACCTTGCGGACCGGGGTGAAGATCGCGTCCACCGCGATCACCCCGATCGGCAGCGCCTCCGACCGCTCGGCGGCGAGGTAGCCGACGCCCCGCTCGACCGTCAGGTCCACCTCGATCGGCACGTCGTCCGTGTCGAGGGTCATCAGGATCTGGTCCGGGTTGACGATCTCCACGTCGGCCGACTCGGTGATGTCCGCGGCGGTGACCGCCCCGGCCCCGCTCTTGACCAGCCGGAGCTGGACGGGGTGGGTCGCGAAGCTCTTCAGGCGGAGCTTCTTGACGTTGAGGACGATCTGGGTGACGTCCTCCTTGACCCCGGGGATCGTCGAGAACTCCTGGTACACGTCGCGGAGCTGGACCGACGTGACCGCGGCTCCCTCGAGCGACGACAGGAGGACCCGTCGGAGGGCGTTGCCGAGGGTGACCCCGTACCCGGCGGGAAGCGGACCCGCCTCGTACTTGGCGTAGGTCCCGAGCTCCTCTACGGGCTCGATCTGCGGGCTATCGAGTTCGATCATGATCTGGGGCTTACCTCGAGTAGTACTCGACCACGAGCTGCTCGTTGAGGTCGAGCGGCATCTGGTCTCGGCGGGGCTGGTCGAGGACCGAGCCGGACAGCTTCGCGGCGTCGATGCTCAGCCATTCCGGGGCCTGGTGGGAACGGAGGGTCTCCTTGGCGACCTTGAACGGCTCGCGCTCGCGGTGCGACTCCCGGACCTCGACCCGATCGCCGGCCTTGAGCTGATACGAGGACACGTTGGTGGGCCGGCCGTTCACGGCGAAGTGGCCGTGGTTGACGAGCTGGCGCGCCGCCGCCCGGCTCGGGGCGAACCCCATCCGGTAGACGGCGTTGTCGAGCCGGAGCTCGAGCAACCGGAGCAGGTTCTCCCCGGTCATCCCGGGTCGAGCATCGGCGGCGTCGAAGTAGTTGCGGAACTGCCGCTCGAGGACGGAGTACGTCCGGCGGACCTTCTGCTTCTCACGCAGCTGGAGCCCGTAGTCGCCGACCTTGCGGCGACGGACGCCGTGCTGGCCGGGCGGCGTGGGGCGGCGCTCGAAGGCGCACTTCTTGGAATAGCAGCGCGAGCCCTTGAGGAAGAGCTTGGCGCCCTCCCGACGGCACAGGCGGCAGACGGATTCGGTGTATCGAGCCATTCGGAACTCTCCCGCCTAGACCCGGCGCCGCTTGGGGGCGCGGCAGCCGTTGTGCGGGATGGGGGTGACGTCGGTGATGGCCGTCACTTCCAGCCCCGCGGACTGGAGTGACCGGATGGCCTGCTCGCGTCCGGCACCCGGACCCTTGACGTAGACCTCGACCTGGCGCATGCCGTGCTCCATCGCACGCTTGGCCGCGCCCTCGGCCGACAGGGCCGCCGCGTACGGGGTGCTCTTGCGCGAGCCCTTGAAGCCGGCGGTGCCGGCCGAGCCCCAGCTGATCACCGCCCCGACCGGGTCGGTGATGGTGATGATCGTGTTATTGAAGGTCGCCTGGATGTGGACGTGACCCTGGGGCACGTTCTTCTTCTCGCGACGACGCTGCTTGGGAGCTCGTTTGCGTTCGGCCATGGGAGTGGTCGGTGCCCCTTACTTCTTCCGCCGCACGCCGACCGTCTTCTTCGGTCCGCGACGCTGGCGCGCGTTGGTCTTGGTCCGCTGGCCCCGCACCGGCAGGTTGCGTCGATGGCGCAGGCCGCGATACGAGCCGATCTCGATCAGTCGCTTGATGTTGAGCGCCACTTCGCGGCGGAGATCGCCCTCGACCTTGTAGCGACGGTCGACGATCTCGCGCAGGCGGTTGACCTGCTCTTCGGTCAGGTCCCGAACGCGGGTGTCCGGGTTGATGTTGGCCTGGGCGAGGACCTTCTGGCTGGTGGGCAGGCCGATCCCGAAGATGTACGTGAGGGAGATCTCGACGCGCTTCTCACGCGGGATATCGACGCCGGCGATTCGTGCCATCGGTTACCCCTGCCGCTGCTTGTGCTTCGGGTTGATACAGATGACCATCACGGTCCCGTGGCGGCGGATGACCTTGCAGTTGTCGCAGCGCGCCTTGACGGAGGCTCGGACTTTCAACGGATCCTCGATCGGTCTTCGGTCGGCCGGAAGGACGGCCGCCTGGTCACTTGAGTCGGTAGGTGATGCGACCCCGGGTGAGGTCGTACGGCGACAGCTCCACGCGGACACGGTCGCCTGGCAGGATCCGGATGAAGTTCATCCGGAGCTTGCCGCTGATATGGGCCAGGACGCGGTGGCCGTTCTCCAACTCGACCGCGAACATGGTATTGGGCAGCGGCTCGATGACCGTTCCCTCGACCTCGATCGCGTCTTTCTTTGCCAAGGCGTCCAGGTTCCCTTTCGCGCACGGAGTGCCGGCCCCCTTGGGTCGGCACACGAAGGGTCAGGATACCAAACCCTCCACGTTCCGGCAACCGGCCGGAGGTTCAGATGGTGGTCAGGATCTGCGGGCCCCGTTCGGTGATGGCGATGGAGTGCTCGAAGTGGGCGGCCAGCGTGCCGTCACGGGTCACGATGGTCCAGTCGTCGTCGAGCATCCGGGCGTCGGGCGAGCCCATGGTGAGCATCGGCTCGATGGCCAGGCACAGCCCCGGCTCGAGTCGCCGGCCCTTGCGTCCGACCCGGTAGTTGGGGACTTGCGGCTCCTCGTGCATCGAGCGACCGATCCCGTGGCCGACGAACTGGCGGACGATCCCGAAGCCACGCGGCGCCGCGACGTCCTCGACCGCACCGGAGATGTCCTCCAGATACGCTCCGGGGACGGCGGCGGCGATGCCGGCCATCATCGCCAGCCGGGTCGTGTCGATGAGGTCCCGGACCGGCGCCGGCGCCTCGCCGATGTAGAAGGTCCGGGCCGCATCCCCGTGCCAGCCGTCGACGATCGCGCCGGCGTCGATCGACACGACCTGGCCCTCGCGGATCGTCCGGTCGCCGGGGATGCCGTGGACGATCTCCTGGTCGATCGAGATGCACAGGCTGGCCGGGAACGGTCGCTTCGGATTGGCGCCCGGGTAGCCCTTGAACGACGGCGTCGCCCCGGCGCGCCGGATGTGCGCCTCGGCGAGGGCGTCGAGGTGGGCCGTCGACACGCCGACCGCGAGCTCCGACTCGACCAGCGCGAGGACCTCGGCGACCAGCCGGCCGGCCCGCCGCATCCGGTCGATCTCGGCCGGCGACTTGAGCGTCACGGCCATCAGGCGGCTCCCCGGGTGACCGGTCCGATGGCGGCCAGGAGATCGTCGGCGACCTGTTCGATGGAGCCGCGTCCGTCGACGGTCCGCAGCACGCCGCGCTCGTCGTAGTGTCGGCTCACCTCGGCCAGGGCACCGAGCTGGAGGTCGAGCCGCGCGCGGATGGTCTCGGCCTTGTCGTCGTCGCGCTGGAGCAGCGGCGAGTCGTCCAGGTCGCACCGCCCGGCGACGCGGGGAGGGTGGCTGACCTCGTTGTAGACGTGGCCGTTCTCGGCGCAGATCCAGCGACCGGACATCCGCCGCACCAGCTCCTCGAACGGGACCTGGATCTCGAGAGCGTGGTCGACCCTGGCGTCGTGCTCGGCCAGCGCCGTGTCGAGGGCGACCGCCTGGGCCGGCGTGCGCGGGAAGCCATCGAGGATGACGCCCTCGCCCGCATCGGCCTGGGCCAGGCGCTCGAGCAGCATCTGGACGGTGATCTCGTCCGGCACGAGCTGACCGCGCTCCATGTATCGGCGGGCCTCGAGGCCCACCGCCGAGCGCTCCCGGACGGCGGCGCGGAACAGGTCGCCCGTGGCGACGTGGGGGATGTCGAGCCGCTCGGACAGGATCGCCGCCTGGGTACCCTTCCCGGCGCCTGGGGCGCCGAGGAGGACCAGGAAGATCACCGGATGAAGCCCTCGTAATTCCGCATCATGAGTTGGGCCTCGATCTGCTTCATCGTCTCGACCACGACGCTGACCACGATGAGCAGGCTGGTGCCGCCGAGGGTCAGCCCACCGAGCGACGGGAAGATCAGCCCGATGAGGATCGGCGAGACCGCCACCACGGCCAGGAAGAAGGCGCCCGCGATCGTGATCCGATAAACGACCTTGCTGAGGTAGTCCTGGGTCGGTCGCCCGGGTCGGATCCCGGGGATGAACCCGCCGTTCTTGCGGAGCTGCTCTGCCGTCTCATCCGGCTTGAACGTGAAGGCCGTGTAGAAGTAGGTGAAGCCGAAGGTCAGCAGGAAGTACATGATCGCGTAGAGGGGCCGGGTCGGGCTCATCAGGTTGACGATCCCCGTCGCGATGTCGGCGACGATGGTGATCTGGGACGTGGTGAAGTACTGGGCGATCTGCGACGGGAACAGCAGGATGCTCACCGCGAAGATGATCGGGATGACCCCGGCCTGGTTGACCCGGAGGGGCAGGAAGGTCGAGCCGCCCTGGTACATCCGCCTGCCCCGCACGCGACTGGCGTATTGGATGGGGATCCGCCGCTGCCCCTCCTGGATGTAGACGATCGTCAGGACGGCGGCGACGGCGACGACGGCGAAGGCGACGAACGCCAGGATGTCCGGCGACCGAAGGAACACGACCAGCGCCGACGGGGCGCGCCCGACGATGCCGGCGAAGATGATGAAGCTGATGCCGTTGCCGATCCCCTTCTCGGTGATCAGCTCGCCCAGCCACATCAGCAGGACCGACCCGGCGGTCAGCGAGATGATCTGGGTCAGCGTCGTCAGGTCGGCCAGGCCGAACGAGCCGGACAGGACCGGCGGCTGGGTGTTGTGGAGCAGGGCCAGGAAGCCGTACGACTGGAGGAGCGCCAGCGGGACCGACAGGTAGCGGGTGTACTGGTTGATCTTGTTCCGGCCGTACTCACCCTCACGGCTGAGCGCCTGGAGCGACGGCACCACGCCGGTCATCAGCTGCATGATGATCGAGGCGTTGATGTACGGATTGACGCCCAATCCGACGATCGAGAACCTGGCCAGTCCGCCGCCCGAGAACAGGTCGAGCAGGCCCAGCAGCGAGTTGCTGCTGAAGAACGTCGCCAAGGCGGTCGGGTCCGCACCCGGAACGGGCACGTGCGACAGGAATCGGAAGACGATCAGGATGCCCGCGACGAACAGCAGCCGGCGCCGGATGTCCGGCGCACGGAAGGCGTTGAGCAGGCTCTCGAACACGATCAGGCGTCTTCGGTGGTCGGGGTGTCGTCCGCCGCCGCGTCGGCAGCTCCCTCGTCCGCCGGGGCATCGGACGTCGCCGTGACCGTCGGCGCTACGGCAGCCGGCGTCGCGTCAGCGACCGGGGAGGCCGCGGCGGGGGCCGCGCCCTCGGCCTTGCCCTTGGCCCTGGCCTTCTTCGGGGCCGGTTCGGCCGAGCCGGTCTCGGCCTTCAGCTTCGAGGACGTCGGCGCCTTGGACGCCTTGGACGCTTTGGACGCCTTCGGCGCGACCGGCTCCTCGGCATCGACCGCGGCGTCGGCCTCGACCGTCGCGTCGGCCTCCGGCGTCGTGGGGGTGGCGACCGCGGTCTTCGCCTTCGGCTTCGGGGCCGGCGCCACGGCCGGCTCGAGGCCCAGGGCTGCCAGCGGCTCGGTCGGGACCTCGAGGACCTGGACGGATCCCCCGGCAGCCTCGATCTTCGCAACCGCGCTCTTGCTGAACGCGTCGGCGACGACGAACAGCGCGACGTCGATGTCCCCATGGCCGAGGACCTTGAGCGGCTTGCTCAGCGTCCGGACGAGCCCGACCGCGCGCAGGATGTCCTGGTTGACCGTGACCGGCGCGGCCTTCGCGGTCTTGCCGCCGGGCAGCTCGCCCGATTCGAACGCGCCGAGCAGGGCGAGCTCGCCGATCCGGCCGATGTTGACGACCTCGTAGTCGACCTTGAACCGGTTCTTGAACCCGCGCAGCTTCGGGATCCGCTGGTGGAGCGGCGTCTGGCCGCCCTCGAACCAGGGTGGGATCGAGCCGCCGGCACGGGCCTTCTGACCCTTCGTCCCGCGGCCGGCCGTCTTGCCCTGGCCCGCGGCGATGCCGCGACCGACGCGCTTGCGCGGGCTGCGCGAGCCCTCGGCAGGCTTGAGATCGTGGAGTTTCATGCCTTCTCCTCGGGGGCCGCCGACCCCGGGATCTCCTCGACGCTGACGAGGAATCGGACCTGGCGGACCATGCCGCGGGTCGCCGGGTTGTCGACGACCTCGACGGTGCTGCCGATCCCGTGCAGACCGAGCGCCCGGACGGTCGCCCGGTTGCGCTCGATGTGACTGATCGTGCTCTTGATCTGGGTCACCCGAAGCTTAGCGGGCATCGGCACCCTCCATCGGCTGCCCGGCGATGAACGCCCGGACCTTGACTCCGCGGCGGGCGGAGATCTCCTCGGCCGAGTGGAGCGACCCGAGCGCCTCGATCGTCGCCCGGGTCACGTTGACCGGGTTGGTCGAGCCGTGGACCTTGGCCAGGATGTCACGGATCCCGGCGGACTCGACGACGGCGCGCACGGCGCCCCCGGCGATGACCCCGGTGCCCTGCGACGCCGGCTTCAGCATCACCCGGGCGGCCGCGTATTCGGTCCGGACCTCGTGCGGGATGGTCGTCCCGACCATCGGCACGCTGATCAGGTTCTTCTTCGCGTCCTCGACGCCCTTCCGGATCGATTCCGGCACCTCGCCGGCCTTCCCGATGCCGACCCCGACGTGGCCCGCGCCGTCGCCGACGACGACGACCGCGCTGAAGCTGAACCGGCGGCCGCCCTTGACGACCTTGGCGACGCGGTTGATCTGGACGACGCGCTCTTCGAGCGTCAGCTTGTTCGGATCGATCCTGGCCAACTCGGCTCTCCCTTCAGATCAGAAGTCGAGTCCGGCTTCGCGGGCGGCGTCGGCGAGCGACTTGATCCGTCCGTGATACCGGAACCCGGCCCGATCGAAGACGACGTGCTCCACGCCGGCTGAGCGGGCACGCTCGGCGACCAGGCGACCGACGGTCTTGGCCTCGTCCGACTTGGTCGATTTGGAGCCCTTGAACTCCTTCTCGACGGTCGAAGCGGCGGCCAGCGTCTTGCCGGACGCGTCGTCGATGACCTGGGCATAGATGTGGTTGAGGCTGCGGAAGACGGCCAGGCGCGGCCGAGCCGCGGTCCCCTCCAGGTGGAGACGGATCCGCTCGTGCCGCTTGGTCCGCGCGGCGGTGCGGCTGGCGACCTGGGTCATCGGGTGCGTTCCTTCGTCATGACTACTTCTTGCCGCCGATCTTGCCGGCCTTGCCGGCCTTGCGGCGGATCACCTCGCCCGAGTAACGAACGCCCTTGCCCTTGTACGGCTCCGGCTTCCTGGTCGAGCGCACCTTGGCCGCGATCTGGCCGACCAACTCCTTGTCGATGCCGACGACCGCCAGGCGGGTCGGGTTCTCGACCTCGAAGCTGATGCCCGACGGCGGATCGATCTCGATCGGGTGGCTGTAGCCCAGGTTGAGCTGGAGCTTGTCGCCGATCTTGGTGGCGCGGTAGCCCACGCCGGTGATCTCGATCCCCTTGCGGTAGCCGTTGGTGACCCCCTCGACCATGTTGGCCACGAGGGTCCGGGTCAGACCGTGGAGCTGCTTGTGCATCTTGCCGTCGGTCGGGCGCTCGACGAGAAGGCTGTCCGCCTCGTGGACCACCTTCATGTCCGGATGCAGATCGCGGGCCAGGGTGCCCTTCGGGCCCTTGACCGTGATCGCCCGGCCGACGAGGGTGACCTCGACGCCGGCGGGAACGGTGATCGGTAGACGACCGATACGCGACATGGTCCCTCCCCTACCAGACGTAGGCGAGGACTTCGCCGCCGAGCTGGGCCTGCTTGGCCTGCTGACCGGTCATGATCCCCTGGCTGGTGCTGACGATGACGATGCCGAGACCGCCTAGCACGCGCGGGATGTCGGTCTTGCGGGCGTAGACCCGCAGGCCCGGCTTGCTGATCCGCTTGAGCCCGGACACGACTGACACCTTGCCGTCGACGTACTTGAGCTGGAGGTGCAGGATCGCGACGGTGCCGTCCTTGTCCTCACGGACGTCGGCGATGAAGCCCTCGTCCTTGAGGATCCGGGCGATCTCACGCTTGGTCCGCGACGCCGGGACGACGACCTCGGCGTGATGGGCACGCGAGGCGTTCCGGATCCGGGTGAGCATGTCGGCGATGGGGTCGGAGATGTTCATCGGTGTCCTACCACCTCGACTTCGTCACGCCCGGCAGCTCACCCAGGAGCGCGCGCTCCCGGAAGCAGATCCGGCACAGCGCGAACCGGCGCATGTAGGCCCGGGGTCGACCGCAGACGAAGCAGCGGTGGTACGCCTGGACCGGGTGCTTGGGCGTTCGCTTCGCCTTGGCGATGAGAGATTTCTTGGCCATCGGTCTCCTCCCCGCGCCTAGCCGGCGAAGGGCATGCCGAGGAGTTCGAGCAGTCGCTTCGATTCCTCGTCGGTCTTCGCCGTCGTCACGATGCTGATCTCCAGCCCGCGGAGACGGTCCACCTTGTCGTAGT
>JADGQI010000021.1 GCA_017881905.1 Chloroflexota bacterium | reverse complement strand
CTCCAGGGCGCGATCTCGCCCCGGGTCGAGGCGCGACTGGATGAGATGCTCGGCCACCCCGAGACCTGCCCGCACGGGAACCCGATCGACGCCGCCACGGCGCGTCGCCGCCCGCCCGGCATCCCCCTCAGCTCCGCCGAGGCCGGCGACCGGGCGACGATCTACCGGATCACCGAGGAAGCGGAGGAGGATGCGGGCCTGCTGTCCTATCTCGAGGCCCGGGCGTTGACCCCCGGTGCCCACGTCACGATCCTGGCGCGCTCCGGATCACTGGACTCGCTGACGCTCGACGGCCCGCGCGGCCGGGCCACCCTTGGGCTCCGGCCGGCCGCCCTCATCCGGATCCTGCCCGGCGAGGCAGATCCCGCGCTGTTCCATCGGGTCGCGCCGCGTCCGACCGCCTGACGACGATGACCGACTCCGCCCCGATCACGTCCGACGTCCGCGTGCGGATCGCCCCGAGTCCGACCGGCCCGCTCCACATCGGCACGGCACGGACCGCCCTGTTCAACTTCCTGTTCGCCCGGCATGTGGGCGGCACGTTCGTCCTGCGCCTCGAGGACACCGACGTCGCTCGCTCGTCGCTGGCATACGAGAAGGACATCCTCGACGGCCTCCACTGGCTCGGCCTCACCTGGGACGAAGGCCCCGGCGTCGCCGGGGAGGAGGCTCGCGGGCCCTACGGCCCGTACCGCCAGATGGAGCGCCTGCCACGGTACGCCGAGGCAGCCGACCGTCTCCGCGCCGCCGACCGGGCCTACCCGTGCTTCTGCACGGCGGACGAGCTCGAAGCCGAGCGCAAGCGTCTCGAGGCGGCCAAGCTGCCTCCGCGGTATAGCGGTCGGTGCGCGCGGCTGACCGAGGCCGAACGAGCCGCATTCGTGGCCGAGGGCCGCTGGGCGGCTCTCAGGTTCCGGGTCGGCGAGGGCGTCGTGGCGTTCGACGACATGATCCGCGGCCGGGTCGAGATCGACGTGGCCAACATCGGCGGCGACTACGTCATCGTTCGCGGGGACGGGACCCCGCTCTACCACTTCACGGTCGTCATCGACGACGCCGCGATGCGGATCACCCACGTCATCCGCGGCGAGGACCACTTGAGCAACACGCCCAAGCACATCCTCCTGTTCCAGGCGCTCGGCGAGGAGATCCCGCGGTTCGCCCACCTGCCGCTGATCCTGAACCCGGACCGGACGAAGATGAGCAAGCGCAAGAGCCAGACGGCGATCGGCGACTACATCTCCGAGGGCTTCATCCGCGAGGGCCTGGTCAACTACCTGGCGTTGCTCGGCTGGTCGACCGGGACCGAAGAGGAGCTCCTCGGTCTCGAGGAGCTGTGTGCGAGGTTCGAGCTCGAGGCGGTCCACAAGGGTGGCGCGGTGTTCGACCGCGAGCGGCTCGAGTGGCTCAACGGCCAGTGGATCCGGAGACTGACACCGGGCGCGCTCGTCGAGCGGCTCCAGCCGTTCCTCGAGGCGGAGCGGGTCGCCGGACGGATCGATCGCGCTCCATCCGAGGACGAGATCCTGGCACTCGTCCCGCTCGTCCAGGAACGCCTGCCGGTCCTCGGGGCGATCGGGGACCTCGCCGGGTTCCTGTTCGTCGACCGGCTCGAGATCGATCCGGCGCTGCTCACCCCGAAGCGCTGGGACACGGCCACCACCCGTTCGGGGCTGGTCGCCGCCCGTGAGGTCATCGCCGCGGCGGGCTCCGTGGCCTTCGAGGCCGACGAGCTCGAGCCGCCGTTGCGCGCCCTGGCCGAGGCCCGCGGCTGGAAGGCCGGCGACCTGTTCATGGCGATCCGCGTGGCGGTGACCGGTCGGACGGCCACGCCTCCGCTGTTCGATACGCTGGTCGCCCTCGGCCCCGAGCGAACGCTCGCGCGGCTCGAGGCCGCGATCGCCCTGCTCCCGGACGACCCGACGTGAACGACCTACAGGTGCAGGCCTGGCTCGACCGCTATGTCGCCGCCTGGTCGAGCTACGACCCGGCGGAGATCGGCGACCTGTTCAGCGAGGAAGCCTCCTACCGCTACCACGCCGGCGACGACCCGATCGTCGGGCGCGTCGCGATCGTCGCCGATTGGCTGAACCCGGGCGGCGACCCCGCCCAGCGGGATGCACCCGGGAGCTGGCGGGCGCGGTATATGCCGTTCCTCGTCGTGGGCGACCGGGCGGTGGCCTACGGGACGAGCGACTACGACGCGACCGAGTCGGCGCCCGCCCGGATCTACGACAACTGCTGGCTCCTGGAGTTCGATGCCGACGGTCGATGCCGCAGCTTCATCGAGTACTACAACAAGCGACCGAACGCGAGCTGAGCTCCGGCGCCACTGTGACGACCCGAGCGGTCCTTGAGGGGCCCTCGCGGGTCCAGGGTCATCGCGCCGCCGTCGAGGCGGCCACTGGCGCCTCGTTGACCGTCCGTTAACCGCCGAGCGTTACCATCGGTCCCGATGGCACGAACGATCCTCGTCGTGGACGACGAGCCGACCCTGCGCGAGACCCTGGCCGACGGGCTCGAGGCAGAGGGGTTCACGGTGGTCACCGCCGGCGACGGTCGCGAGGCCCTGACCCGGTTCCGCGCCTCGCGACCGGACCTCATCGTGCTCGACCTGATGCTGCCCGAGCTGTCGGGCGTCGAGGTCTGCCGGATCATCCGGGCCGAGTCGCCCGTACCGATTCTGATGCTGACGGCCAAGGATTCGGAGGTCGACAAGGTCGTCGGGCTGGAGCTCGGCGCCGACGACTACGTCACCAAGCCGTTCAGCCTGCGCGAGCTGATCGCTCGGATCCGTGCCCTGCTGCGGCGGACGGAGCGCGGGGTTGCCGAGGGCGAACCGCCGGCGGTCGTCGACCTGGGCGACGTCCAGGTGGACCTGGCGGGCCACCGGATCCTGCGCGACGGCCGGACCGTCCCGGTCAAGCCGAAGGCCTTCGAGCTCCTCGCCTTCCTGCTTCGGCACCCCGGTCAGGCGTTCACCCGGGACCAGCTGCTCGAGCACGTCTGGGGCTACGACTACGCGGGCGAGACGCGGACCGTGGACGTCCACGTCCACTGGCTCCGCAGCCGGATCGAGACCGATCCGTCGAACCCCGAATTCCTCCACACCGTGCGCGGCGTGGGCTACGTCTTTCGCCGCCCCGCCTAGGGTCGCGCTACTGGAAGAGGCCCCACAGGACGAGGAAGCTGACGCCGCCGATGAACGCGGCCGCAGGGATCGTCACGATCCACGCGATGAGGATGTCGCCGACGACTCCCCAGTGGACCGCCTTCGGCCGGTCGACGGAGCCGCCGCCCGTGATGGCGCTGGCGATGACCTGGGTCGTCGACACCGGGATGCCGAAATGGGACGCACCCAGGATGACCGTCGCGGCCGTGGTCTCGGCCGCGAAGCCGTGCACCGGGTCGAGCTTGACCACCTTGCTCCCCATCGTCCTGATGATCCGCCACCCACCCGCGGCGGTCCCGAGGCTGATCGCGGTCGCGGCGACGAGGATGACCGGCAGCGGGACGGTCTTCGTGTCGATGATCCCGGCCGAATAGAGGGCGAGGGTCATGATGCCCATCGTCTTCTGGGCGTCGTTCGAGCCGTGGGCGAAGGCCATGTACGTCGCCGACACGACCTGGAGGCGGCGGAACCGCCCGTTGAGGCGCTGGGGATGGCCGCGCTTGAAGATCCAGTAGATGGCGACCATGAACCCGAACGCCCCGACGAAGCCGATGACCGGCGAGCTGACGAGCGGGATCAGGACCTTGGTCACGACGCCGTTGACCTGGATCGCCGCGATCCCGCCCCCGGCGAACGACGCGCCGATCAGCCCGCCGATCAGGGCGTGGCTCGACGAGCTGGGGATGCCGAGCCGCCAGGTGATCAGGTTCCAGACGATCCCGCCGATGAGGGCGGCCATGACGACGAGCTCGTTCGGGTTGGCGCCCGTGCCCGAATAGGGAAGCGGGTTGACCAGGCCGGAGGCGATCGTGACCGCGACCGCCGTCCCGGTCAGCGCGCCGACGAAGTTGGCCGTCGCCGACAGGACGATCGCCTGCTCCGGCTTGAGCGCTCTGGTCGAGACCGAGGTCGCGATCGCATTGGCCGTGTCGTGGAAGCCGTTGATGTAGTCGAAGACGACCGCCAGAACGAGGATCGTGATCAGGCCGATCGTTACGCCTTCGGGCACGTGTGCGCTTCTCCGTCCACGAGGTGATTGGGCAACGGCGGCGGCTCGGGGACCGCGGAGAGGCTAACAGGTCCGGCGCGCTCCCGCGGCCCGCATTATCCTTACCGGCCATGCGTCTGAGCCGACTGTTCTTCACCTCGCTCCGAGACGACCCCGCCGATGCGGAGATGGCCTCGCACCGGCTGCTCGTCCGCGCCGGCTACGTGCGTCAGCTCGGATCCGGCCTGTACAGCCTGCTGCCGCTCGGGCATCGGGTGAACCAGCGGGTCGAGCAGGTTGTCCGGGAGGAGATGGATCGGATCGGCAGCCAGGAGATGTCGATGCCCGTGGTCCATCCCGCGGACATCTGGCGCGCGTCCGGGCGCTATGCGGAGATCGGTCCGGAGCTGGCCCGGTTCAAGGATCGGGGCGGTCGCGACATGGTCATCGCGATGACCCACGAAGAGGTCGTGGCCGGGCTGCTGGCCGAGATCGTCCGGTCGTATCGGCAGCTGCCGTTGATGGTCTATCACTTCCAGACCAAGTTCCGGGACGAACCCAGGTCGCGAGGCGGGCTGATCCGCGTCCGCGAGTTTGTGATGAAGGACGCCTACAGCTGCGACCTCGACGAGGCCGGACTCGACGTGAGCTACCGGCTCCAGTACGACGCCTACGTCCGGATCTTCGAGCGGCTCGGGCTCGAGGCGATCCCCGTCGCGTCCGACGTCGGGATGATGGGCGGGTCCCAGGCCCACGAGTTCATGGTCCTCAACCCGGCCGGCGAGGACGTCCTCGTCCTGTGCCCGACATGCGACTACTCGGCCAACCGCCAGGTCGCCGCGGTCCGCTCGCCCGAGGTCCCGGCCGCGGCTCTCCTCCCGATGGAGGAGGTCGAGACGCCTGGGACGACGACCATCGCCGAGCTCGCCGCCTTCCTGGGGATCGATTCGTCGGGTACGGCCAAGGCCGCCTTCTTCGTGACCGGTGACGGGCGCCTGATCACGGCCATCGTCCGCGGCGACCGGGAGGTCAACGAGACGAAGCTGGTCAACGCTGTCAAGGCCACCGGCGGGATCCGACCCGCCCAGGTCGAGGAGATCAAGGCGGCCGGGATGGAGCCGGGCTACGGGTCGCCGATCGGGGCGACCGGCACGTTGGTCATCGTCGACGAGCTGGCGGCGCGATCGCCCAACCTGGTCGCGGGCGCGAACCGGGTCGGCTGGCACATCCGCAACGTCAACGTCGGGCGCGACTTCAGCGCCGACATCGTCGCAGACATCGACAACGCCCAGGAAGGCGATCCCTGTCCGAACTGTGGCTCACCGGTCATCCTCCGCAACGGCATCGAGGTCGGCAACATCTTCAAGCTCGGGACCAAGTACACCGAGGCGTTCGATGCCCGCTACCTCGGCGAGGACGGCAAGGAGCACCTCATCGTGATGGGTTCGTACGGGATCGGGATCGGCCGCAACGTCGCCTGCGTCGTCGAGGCCCATCACGACGACAAGGGCATCGTCTGGCCCGCCGAAGTCGCCCCGTACCCGGCCCATCTCGTGTCGATCGGGGCGAACAAGGAGCCACGGGTCGACGAGATCGCCGAGAGCCTCCACGATGCCGCCGCAACGGCCGGCCGCGAGCTGCTGTGGGACGACCGGGCCGAGTCGCCCGGGGTGAAGTTCACCGACGCCGAGCT
>JADGQI010000020.1 GCA_017881905.1 Chloroflexota bacterium | reverse complement strand
TCCGAGCCGCGGCGCTCGAGCTCGGCTATGTCACCGACGAGCAGTTCGATGCCTGGGTCGACCCGACCGCGATGACCCATCCGCTGGCCGAGGACTGAGCGGTCGGATCCCGTCCGCGCTCGTCGGCGGAACCGTTTCGGGCCGACCGCGCCGTCACCGCCTAGACTCCGGTCCGATGGACATCGCGCCGGACGTCTTCCGCAAGGTCATGGGGCATTTCGTCACGGGCGTCACCGTGGTGACGACGTTCGACGCAGCCGGCCGACCGGCGGGGATCACGGTCAATGCCCTCAGCTCGGTCTCCCTCGAGCCGCCCCTCGTGGTCGTCGCCCTCGACCGGCGCCGGTTCATCACCCCGATCATCCACGAGTCGGGACGGTTCGCGGTCAACATCCTCGGCGAGCAGCAGCAGGCGCTGTCCGACTGCTTCGCGGGGGCCCCCGTCCTGCCGGGTCGCGAGGACTTCTGCGGGGCCGCCTGGGCCCCGGGGACCACCGGCCTACCCCTGCTCGATGGCGCGATCGCCTCGCTCGAGTGCAGCGTGACCGGGACCTACCCGGTCGGCGACCACGACCTGTTCATCGCTCGAGTCGACGCGCTGGCGAACGAGGAGCACCACCCGCAGCCGC
The DNA here is from genome assembly GCA_017881905.1 of Chloroflexota bacterium. Lineage (GTDB taxonomy): Bacteria > Chloroflexota > Limnocylindria > Limnocylindrales > CSP1-4 > Chersky-267. The sequence goes on along the minus strand of JADGQI010000020.1, from coordinate 4,168 downwards.
TGCTCTACTACCGGCGTCGCTACCTCCGGGTCGACCGCTCGGAGACGTTGCCGGTCGAAGGTCGCCAGGAAGGCTGACCGGTGCCGACCGTCCTGGCCAACGGACTCGACGTCGGCTACGAGATCCACGGCGCCGGCCCCCCGCTGATCATGCTCCACGGCGCCACCTCCGCCGGGCGCGAGGACTTCGCGGCGCAGATCCCGCTGTTCTCGAAGGCGTTCCTGGTGCACGTCCCGGACGCCCGCGGTCATGCGACCACCCGTTGGGACGTCGCCGATGGTTGGTCGTACGGGACCCTGGTGGAGGACCTCGCGGCGTTCGCCGACGCGCTGGGCCTGGCGACCTTCCACCTGGTCGGGTTCTCGATGGGGGCCATGACCGCGCTCCAGTTCGCGGTGCGCTGGCCGGCACGCCTGCGGACGTTGGTCGTGGCCGGGATCACGACCCAGCGCGAGCCGCGCACGAGTGTCGCCCGACGACTGATGGACCCGGCCTGGATCGACCGTAACGAGCCGCGCCGGGCGGCCATCCTGTCGCGCCGCCACGATCCCGTCCAGGGGGTCGACGCGTGGCGCCGGCTCCTCCCGGCCATCGCCGAGGACATCGCGGCCCAGCCGCTCCTGGGCCCGCGCGACCTGCGCCGGATCGAGCTCCCGACCCTGGTCGCGGTCGGCGATCGGGACGTGTTCGTGCCGGTCGACCACGCCTGGGGCCTGAGCCGACAGCTCCCCGACGCGCGGCTGCTCGTCGCACCCGACTGCGGACACGAGATCGTGGCTCGTCGACCGGGTCTGTTCAACGAGGCGTGCGGCGAGTTCTACCGCTCGACCGAGGCGATCGCCCGGGGACGGTCGACCGGGTCGTGGCAGACCACCGACCATCCGATCGACATCGAAGGAGGATCGCTGTGACCACGCTGTTGGCGCTGTTCCGTCGGCCGGAGGGCGGCGCTGCGGCACTCGACGCCTTCGAGCATGCCTACGCCCAGACCCACCTCCCGCTCATCGCCGCGACCCCCGGGCTTCGCTCCATGCGCAGCGATCGGGTCGTCGAGGGCCTCGGTGCCGCGACCGACCTCGTGCTCATCACGGCGATGACGTTCGACGATCGGGCCACGCTCGACGCCGGTCTCGCGTCCGAGGAGATGCGTGTCGCGGGCCGGAACCTGCGCCAGATCGCCCCCGGACTGTCGACCTTGCTCGTGCTCGAGGATGCCTCCGAGCTCGTTCCCGTGGACTGGCGATAGCGTCGGAGCCCCTTCGCGCGAGACACGGCAGTGGATACTGGCGCAACGAAGCTGAGGAAGTCGTGGTGACCGAGGCGACCGCGGGAAGCGCGAACGGACCGGACGAGCCGCAGCTCGCGCCCGTCGTTCGGGTCGACCTGCCCGCACCGCCCGCGTTCGGTCGGGGGAGCGGCGATCCGGGAGTCGCCCTCGTCACCATCGACCGGCAGAGCGTCCTGAATGCGCTTGACGCCGCGGTGCTGAGCGCCCTGGCGGCAGCGTTCCGGCGTCTCGACGCCGATCCGACCTGCCGGGCGATCGTCCTGACCGGCGCGGGGACGCGGGCCTTCGCCGCCGGCGCCGACATCAAGGGGATGGTCGATGCGACGCCCGCCACGATCGAGACGGCCGGCGGGTTCGAGCACTGGGAATCGATCTCCGCGGTCGGCCTGCCGGTCATCGCTGCGGTCCGCGGGTTCGCCCTCGGCGGCGGCTGCGAGCTCGCCCTCCAATGCGACCTGATCGTCGCGGGCGACGACGCGACATTCGGCCAGCCGGAGATCAAGCTGGGGATCATGCCCGGTGCCGGCGGGACGCAGCGCCTGACCCGGGCCGTTGGCAAGGCACGTGCGATGGAGCTCATCCTGACCGGTCGCTCGTTCGACGCCCGCGAGGCCGAGCGACTCGGCATGGTGAGCGTCGTCGTTCCGGCGGAGGAGACCCTCGACCGGGCGCTCGAGCTGGCCGGCCGGATCGCCGCGATGCCGCCGCTGGCCGTACGCTCGGCCAAGGCGGTCATCGCCGCCACGCAGGAGCTGCCACTCGCGGAGGGCCTGCGGATCGAGCGCCGCGTCTTCGTCGACCTGTTCGCGACGGAGGATCAACACGAGGGGATGACCGCCTTCATCGAGAAGCGGCAACCGCACTGGACCGGACGCTAGGAGGGATGGCATGACCGACGACCTCGGCCAGGGCGGTCGGGATTACGGGAGCGATGTCGGGCGCGATGTCGGCGACGAGCCACCCGCCTCGATCCGGGATGCGCCGCCGGACATCTTCGCGCCGATCGACGCCGGGTCCCCGATCAGCGGGCACGTCCGGGCGCCGGACCCGAGCGGGACAGCCGCCTCGCGAACGCCCGAGCACGACTGGGACGCGGCGGCCGCGGTCCTCGTCCCGGTCCTCCGACCGATCGGGACCGTCGGGCTGCGGCTCGACGACGTCGACCGGGAATCGCTCGTCGCCAACGCCAACAAGGCGCACACGCTCCCGCTGCTCGGCGACGGCCCGTGCGGTCTCGTCGTGTCGTACGCGTTGCCGGCCACCGGCTTCGACGTGATCGTCAACGGAGAGCACCTCGTGTCCTGGGGCGTCGAGCCCGCCGAGGTCCATGCGGCTGCGATGGCCAACCTGACGGCCTGGTCTGCCGGCGCCGGCTGGACCGACGAAGCCTCAGGAGACCGCCGCCTGCTCAGCTCGGACTCGGGGTCCGGACTCGATGCATCGCGGATCCTGCTCCCGGAGGTGCTGGCCCACCTCGCCGCGGAGCTCGGTTCGGCCGGGCGGGTCCTGGTCGGATTGCCCGACCGACATCTCCTGCTCGCAGGAACGCTCCGTCCAGGCGATGACGACTTCGCCGCGCTCATCCGGGATTACGTGACGGAGCACAGCGCCGATGCCGACGAACCGATCGACCGGCGCGTCTTCGAGCTCGTCGGGACGACCCTCGTCGAGTTCGCCGGTTGATGTCGGGCTCCGGGTTCGGCGCGCTTCGCTGGGAGGTCGTCGACGGGGTCGGATCGATCACGCTCGATCGCCCGGACGCCCTCAACGCCCTCGACGCGACGCTCAAGGCCGAGCTCCTGAGCGTCCTTCGGACCGCGGAGCGCGACCGGGCCGTGCGGGCCGTCGTGCTGACCGGAGCCGGCCGGGCGTTCTGCGCCGGGCAGGACCTCAAGGAGCGGCTCGGTCCCGATCCGACGCCGCTCGACGTCGAGGTCCGTGAGCGGTTCAACCCGATCATCCTGGCCATGCGCCGTCTCCCGAAGCCGATCGTCGCCGCGGTCAACGGGGTGGCCGCCGGCGCCGGCGCCTCGCTGGCATTCGCCGCGGACCTGCGGATCGCCGCGGAGAGCGCGAGCTTCGTCCTCGCGTTCGCCCGGATCGGTCTCGCCCCGGACAGCGGGGCGAGCTGGTTCCTGCCGCGCCTGGTCGGGCTGGCCCACGCCGCCGAGCTCCTGTACCTGTCCGACCCGATGCCCGCCGAGGAGGCGCTCCGGATCGGCCTGGTCTCCCAGGTGGTGTCCGCTGAGGCCCTGCTCGACCACGCGCGAACGCTGGCGGCGAAGGTCGCTCAAGGTTCCCCGACGGCCGTCGCCCTGACCAAACGGGCGCTCGACCGCTCGCTCGAGGTCGGCCTGGCGGACGCGCTCGACCACGAGGCCTCGCTCCAGGGGATCGCCGGCCGGACCGCCGACCATGCCGAGGGGCTCGCGGCCTTCGTCGAGAAGCGGTCGCCGACCTTCACCGGCGAGTGATCGAACGGGTCCGACGGGCCGGTTCCGACCGGGAGAGGGTCCTGGCCTGGTCGGCGGTCGTGGGCCTGATCGTCTACATCCTCGTGGCCGTCTACGACTGGCGCCTGCCGAGCCGGGACGGGACGTCGTTCGGGCCGGTGTGGGCCGCGGCGAGCGTCGTCACCGTCGTCGTCCTCCGGTTCGTTCGGGGTCGGTGGGAACCGGTGGTGATCCTGGCCGCGATGACCGGCGTCGCCGCCGTACTGACCGACCTCGTCCAGTTCAACGGACAGTTCCTGCGCGACCTCGGGATCTACCTACGAGCGGGTGAGCACTTCGCCGCCGGGGCTCCCGTCTATCTGACCGCGGCCGTGACCGAGGCACCCGTCGACAAGACCACCTATCCGTTCCTGTACCCGCCGCCGCT
>JADGQI010000129.1 GCA_017881905.1 Chloroflexota bacterium | reverse complement strand
CCCGGGCCGCAGGCTCGGGTCCGGGCGAACCGGCACCTCGACCTGGCCGCGCCGCGAGACAACGCGAACGAGCTCGCCCGGCGCCAGGCCGAGCCGCTCGAGGTCCTCGGGCGAGATGTCGAGCGATTCGCCCCGCCGCAGCGGGGACGTGTAGCCACCGGTCTGCACGCCGGTGTTGTACGAGTCCAGCCGGCGGCCCGTCGTCAGCCGGATCGGGAAGTCGTCGTCGAGGCGGTCGACCGGCGGGTCGTGATCGACGGGCACGAACGGCACGCGGTTGCCGGGGATGGGCTCCTCCCACAAGCGGGAATGGAGGAACAGCTCGCCGGGATGGGTCTCGTCGTAGCACGGCCACTGGAGACCGCCCTCGGTCTCCAGCCGGGCGTAGCTCATCCCGGCGTGGACGGGAGACAGGGAGCGGACCTCGTTCCAGACGGCTTCCGGCTCGGGAGCTCCCCAGTCGTGCCCCATCTGTCGGGCGAGGTCGAAGATGATCGCCAGGTCGTCGCGCGCCTCGCCCGGTGGATCGATCGCCTTGCGCACGCGCTGGACGCGCCGCTCCGAGTTGGTGACGGTGCCGTCGCTCTCGGCCCAGGCGGCAGCCGCGGGCAGGACGACGTCGGCGAGCTCGGCCGTGGCCGTCAGGAAGATGTCCTGGACCACCATGAAGTCGCGCGTGCTCAGGAGGTGCTTCGCACGCTTCTGATCGGCCTCGGACTGGACCGGGTTCTCGCCGATGACGTAGACCGCCTGGAGGTCGCCCCGCTCCATCGCGTCGAACATCCCGGACAGGTGCCAGCCGCGCTTGGGCGGGACGGCGATGCCCCAGGCCGCGTCGAACCTGGCTCGCAGCGCGTCGTTCTCCACGTGCTGGAATCCGGGCAGCCGATCCGGCAGGGCGCCCATGTCGCCGCCGCCCTGGACGTTGTTCTGGCCACGGAGCGGATTGAGGCCGCTGCCGTAGCGACCGACGTGGCCGGTCAGCAGCGCCAGGCTGATCAGCGCCAGGACGTTGTCGACCGCGTTGTGGTGCTCGGTGATCCCCAGCGTCCAACAGATCATCGCCCGATCGGCCTTGGCGAAGGCATGGGCCGCCTCCCGGATCGCCTCGCCGGGGATGCCCGTCTCGCGCTCCGCGTAGTCGAGGGTGTACGACTCGACCTTGGCGCGGTATGCCTCGAACCCATCGGTCGCTCGCTCGATGAACGCCTGGTGGTGGAGGCCGGCGGCGATGATCTCGCGGGCCATCGCGTTGGCCAGGGCGATGTCGCTGCCGACATCCAGCCCCAGCCACAGGTCGGCCCACTCGGCGGAGCTCGTCCGGCGCGGGTCGACCGCGATCAGCCGGGCGCCGGCGTTGACCCCGCGCAGCAGGTGGTGGAAGAAGATCGGGTGGGTCTCGCGGGCGTTGCTGCCCCACAGGAGGACGAGATCCGTCTCCTCGATCTCACGGTATGAGCTTGTGCCGCCCCCGGCACCGAAGACGGTCGCCAGACCGGCGACGCTCGGAGCGTGTCAGGTACGGTTGCAGCTATCGATGTTGTTGCTGCCGAGGACCGTGCGAGAGAACTTCTGCGCGGCGAAGTTCACCTCGTTCGTGGCCTTCGAGCAGCTGAACAGCCCGAACGTCGTCGGCCCGTGCTTCTCGCCGGCGGCCCTGAGGCCGGCGGCGGTCCGCTCGAGCGCCTCGGCCCAGGTCGCCGGCCGGAGGGAGCCCGCGTCGCCGCGGCCGCCCTCCCGGACGAGTGGCTGGGTGAGCCGGACGTACTTCATCGGCATGGGCGTGCGCCCCTCCGTGGCTCGCTCCGCCGGAACGGTCGGCAGCGCCGACCGGGCGGTCCGCCGAGTGTAGCGCGGTGACCGGGGTCGATCAGCCCGCGGGGGGTCCGTCGGGCGGCGTCCCGTCGCGGTATCGCCGGATCGCCTCGAGGGCCACGTCGTAGGCCGCCGGGGACGCCTCCTCGAAGCGGAGCTGGACGTGCCCGATCCCGAGCTCGGTCCAGGCCGCCAGGGCATCGGCGATCGCGGCGGCGTCGACGGGGACGTCACGCCAGCCCGGCGGTGCGCCGTCCGCCGCCAGATCGCCGAGCCCGATCCCGACCGTGCGTTCGAGCGTCGCCGGGTCGCGGCCCTCCGCGTCGCAGGCCGCCAGGAGCCGGTCCTGACGCTCGGCGAACCGGTCGTCGGGGAGCCCGAACCAGGCGGTCTGCCAGGCGTCCGCGTGGCGTGCGGTGAGCCGCAGCATGCGATCGCCCTTCGCAGCCACGAGGATCGGAAGCGATGGCCGGTTCGGAGCGGGCGCGATGACCGCGTCGTCGACGTCGGTCCACCGGCCGTGGAAGGTGACTCGTTCCCCGCGCACGAGCGGGACGATGACCTGGAGCGCCTCGTCGAACCGCCCGACGCGATGGTCGAACGGGTAGCCGAACGCCCGATACTCCGCCTCGTACCAGCCGCAGCCGAGGCCGAGGATCAGCCGTCCCCCGGACACGTCGTCGGCGGTGGCCGCCATCTTCGCGAGCAGTCCAGGGTTGCGGAACGCCGTGGCCAAGACGAGCGTGCCGAGCTCGACGCGCCGGGTCGCGACCGCCAACGCGCTGAGCAGCGTCCATGCTTCGTGGATCCCGACCTCGGGGCCGTCTGCCGGCCGCCAGAAGAAGTGGTCGCACAGCCACAGGCTGTCGGCGCCACCGTCCTCGGCTTGCCGAGCGAGGGCCGAGATCCCCGACCAGCTGCCGCCGGTCCCGTGTACGGGTCCCTGTGGCAGGATCATCCCGACCTTCATCCGGCCGCCTGCCGGATCTCAGACGAGGGCGACACCGGGAGGGGCTGCGGCCTCGACCCGACCGATCCGGGCGAAGGCGACCCCGGCCCGACCGAACGCGGCCTCCACCTCGGGGAGCAACGCCGGCGAGACGGCCGCCAGGAGGCCGCCGCTCGTCTGCGGGTCGTGGGCCAGCGTGACGAGCTCCGGGGTCACCCCGGGCCCGACCTCCAGCGCCGACGCGACGAACCGCCGGTTGTGGGCGGCGCCACCCGTCTCCACGCCCGCCCGGGCGAGCTCGAGCGCCCCGTCGAGGACGGGCATCGCGCTCGATCGGAAGACGAACCTGGTGCCCGATCCACGCGCCATCTCCAGCCCGTGGCCGAGCAGGCCGAAGCCGGTGACGTCGGTGGCGGCCCGAGCCCCGGTCGCCACCAGCGCCTCGGCCGCAGGTCGGTTGAGCGTCCGCATCTGGTCGATCGCGGCCTCGAAGTCCGCCTCGTGGGTCCGGCCCTGGCGCCGCCCGCTGACGAGCAGTCCCGTACCGAGTCGCTTCGTGAACAGCAGGACGTCGCCCGGCTCCGCGGCGCCCTTGCGCAGGAGGTGATCGGGGTGACCCGCGCCGGTGACCGCGAGCCCGTACTTCGGCTCGGGGTCGCGGATCGTGTGCCCGCCGGCCAGGACGCCGCCGGCCTCGCGGACCTTGGCCGACGCTCCGGCGAAGACCGCCCCGAGCGTCTCGGGCGGCAGCTCCTCCGGGAAGGCCGCGATCGACAGCGCGAAGAGCACGCGGCCGCCCATCGCGAAGACGTCGGACAGCGCGTTCGCCGCGGCGATCTCGCCGAACGTGAATGGGTCGTCGACGATCGGCGGGAAGAAGTCGAGCGTGCCGATGATGGCCAGGTCGGGCGCCACCAGCCAGGCGGCGGCGTCGTCGGGTGGGTGGAGGCCCGCGATGAGCTCGGCCGGTGCAGTCTCGGCGCCCAGCCCGGCGAGCGCCTGTGCCAGGAGGTCCGCGCCCAGCTTCGCGGCACACCCGCCGCAGCTGGTCAGGTCGGTCAGCGGCAAGGGCGGCGGGATCGCGAGGGGAGCGGTCGTCGTCATCGCCGGATGATACGGCTGCGTCGCGAGCCCGGCCGCCGGCTCGCCCGCGCTACCATCCCGGGGCGCGGGAGCGGAGGGGTCCCGGTGGGTCCCCCGGTCTTCAAAACCGGTGGCGCCACGCTTGTCGTGACGCGGTGGGTTCGACTCCCATGCGCTCCCGCCAATCGGCACCCGACGACATGCGGTATCTTCCCGGCGCACGCCGTGCCGTCCGGTCCGGCCGCTCGACCTCACCGTTCTCCCCTGGAGGGTACCTATGCGACGGATGTTCATCGGCCTGGCGGTCGGCGCCCTGGCGCTGACGCTTGCCGCGTGCTCGACGACCGGTGGGACCGGCGGCACGCTCGACGGGACGAACTGGGTCCTCAAGACCTACGACGTTTCTGGCACCGCGACCCCGGTCCCGGCCGGCGTGAAGGTCGATGCCCACTTCGCCGGCGGCAAGATCGCCGGCTTCAGCGGCTGCAATGTCTATAGCGGACCGGCCACGATCTCGGGTGCGACGATCAAGATCGGGCCGACGGCGGGCACCCTGATGGCATGCCAGGGAGCCGGGGCGACGGTCGAGCAGGCCTACCTGGCGAACCTGGGCAAGGCCGCTACGTTCACCGCGACCTCGACAGCGCTCACCATGTTCGACAGCGGCGGCAAGTCGATCCTCGTGTATGACGCCGGCTCGGCCAATCCGCTCGAAGGTTCCTGGAACGTGACCGGCTTCAACAACGGCAAGCAGGCCGTCGTCTCGCCGGCGACCGGCACGACCCTGACCGCCGACTTCGGCGTCGACACGGTCGCCGGATCGGGTGGGTGCAACGACTACAACGGCTCGTACACCCTGACCGGGACGTCGGTCACGATCGGCCCGCTCGCGTCGACCCAGAAGGCCTGTGACCAGGCGGTCATGGACCAGGAGTCCCAGTTCCTGACCGCGCTCCAGACGCCCTCGACGGTCGAGGTCAGCGGTGCGACGGTCACCCTCCGCGCCGCCAACGGTGAGACCCAGGTGGTCCTCGCCGCCAAGTAGGTCCGATGCGGGCTCGGTCCGGCGGTGCCGGGAGGTTCCGCGGGCCGCAAGAATCGACGAGCCGTGGCAGGTGCCACGGCTCGTCTGTCGTCTGACGCCCGGTGGGCTCCGGGCCTTCGCTCGTCTAGGCTTCGCTCACCATGAAGGCGGCCTTGATGTGCGTCGAGTTCAAGTAGAAGAGGACGATCAGCGGGAACAGGATGATCCCGAAGCCCGACCCGAGCGATCCCGTGAGGGCGACGAGGATCCCGTCGATCAGGGCGAAGATCGAGATGATGATCCCGAACATCCAGGCCCACGGCTTGAGCGACCACAGGGCGCCCGACACCGACAGCCAGATCAGCCCCATGATGATCGACGACCAGCCCGCCAGCGAGACGTTGCTGCCGGAGTGCGCCGGTCCGAACAGCACGGCCCCGAGCAGGTCGAGGCCGACCAGCAGCTGCATGAACCCCGCGACCCCCGCCAGGACCGACAGGATCGTGATCCCAAGAGGACGACTCACTCCGACACCTCCACCGTTGCGGGCGGGCAGGACGGCCCAGCCTCGCGAACCGGCCGGGACAGTAGCATGAGGTGAGGCCCGGCGCAATGGCACCGGGCGGCTTCCGAGGTCGTTCCAGATGACCGTCGAACCGACCCGTCGAACACGACCGCCGAGCGTCGAGCGCCTCCTGGCCGACGTCCGCGAGGAGGTGCACGGACGCGAGCACGATGCGGTCGTCAAGGTCGCCCGGGCCGTGATCGCGGACGAGCGCGATCGCCTGGCGTCGGGGTCTCCGCCGCGTGCGGTCGGCGAGCTGGCGGCGGAGCTCGTCACCCGTCTCGACGGGCTCCTCATCCCGGGGCCGACGACGGTCATCAACGCGACCGGTGTGATCGTCCATACGAACATCGGCCGAGCGCCGTGGCCCGACGCGGCGATCGCGGCCGCCAGCCGCGCCGCCGCCTCGCCGAGCTTCCTCGAGCTGGACCGCGCCTCCGGCCGGCGGGGATCCCGCTACCGCCTGGCCGAGGAGCACCTCATCGCGCTGACCGGTTCCGAGGACGCCCTCGTCACCAACAACAACGCCGCCGCCCTCGCCCTGGCGGTCGGACTCGCGGGTCGGGGCGGCGTGATCGTCTCCCGCGGCGAGCTGGTGGAGATCGGCGGAGGCATCCGGATCCCGGACATCGTGCGGCGGGCGGGCGCGAAGCTGATCGAGGTCGGCACGACGAACCGGACCCGGGCGGACGACTTCGCCGCGCCGCTCGCCGACGGCCGTGCCCGGATGGTCCTCCGGGTCCATCCCTCGAACTTCCGCCAGGACGGGTTCGTGGAGTCGCCGGATCCGACCGCCCTGGCCGAGCTCGCCCACGCTCATGGCGCCGTGGTGGTCGACGACCTCGGGAGCGGCGCCCTGCTCGCGACGGAGGCGTTCGGCCTCGCCCACGAACCGACCCCGGCGGAGCGACTGGCGGCCGGGGCCGACGTGGTGACGTTCAGCGGGGACAAGCTGATCGGCGGTCCCCAGGCGGGGCTGGTCGTCGGGCGCGCCGACCTGATCGCCAGGCTGCGCAAGGACCCGTTGGCGCGGGCGACCCGCCCGGACAAGGTCACGCTCGCCGCCGTCGCGGCGACGCTCGGCCTGTATCTCGGCGGACTGGCGATCCGGGAGATCCCGGTCTGGAGGATGATCGCGGCCCGTCCCGACGACCTGCGCGCTCGCGTCGAGGCGATGCTCGCACGGCTCGACGACCCGACGCTGGACGCCCATCCGTTCGCGATGGCGTCGACCGTCGGGGGAGGTTCCTTGCCCGGCGAGACGCTCCCGTCGTGGGGACTGTCGCTCGGCGGGCGGTCGGCGGATGCGCTCCTCGCCCGGCTCCGCCGGGGCACACCCGCCGTCGTCGCGAGGATCGAGGACGATCGGGTCCTGATCGACCTGCGCACGGTCGACCCGCTCGACGACCCTGACCTGACCCAGGCGATCGCGGCGACCGTCGCCGGCCCTCGACGAACCGGGCCGGCGTGACCGTCGTCGTCGGGACCGCCGGCCACATCGACCACGGGAAGACGGCGCTCCTCCGCGCACTGACGGGGATCGACGCGGACCGGCTGCCCGAGGAACGACGCCGGGGGATGACGATCGATGTCGGCTATGCCCACCTCGAGCTGTCCGACGGGTCGGCGCTCGACTTCGTGGACGTGCCCGGTCATGACCGGCTGGTCGGGAACATGCTCGTCGGCGCCGGCGAGATCGATGCGGCCCTGCTGGTCGTCGCCGCGGACGACGGTCCGCGCGCGCAGACCTATGAGCACGTCGAACTCCTCGACGCCCTCGGGATCCGGCATGGCATCGCCGTCGTGACCAAGGCCGACGTCGCCGGGCCCGATCGGACCGCCGAGGTCGTGGCAGCGGTCCGGTCCGTCCTGGCTCCGACGTCCCTCGACGGGTCGCCCGTGCTCGCGGTGTCGTCGACCACGGGACAGGGGGTCGACGACGTGCAGGGCGCGCTCACGGACCTGCGCGACCGGGTGATCCGCGACGCCGCCCGGAGTGGATCCGACGGGACCGTCCGCCTGGCGATCGATCGGGTCTTCTCGATCAAGGGCCGTGGCCTCGTGGTCACCGGTTCGTTCCGGGGCGACCGTCTTGACCGGGGCATGACGCTTCGACTCGAGCCGGGCCGTCGCGCCGTCCGCGCCCGTGAGCTCCAGGTCCACGGGCATCCCGTCGAGTCCGCGACGGACGGGGGTCGGGTCGCGCTCAACCTGACCGGCATCGATCCGTCCGCGGTCGATCGCGGCGCCGTCCTGACGACGGATCCCGCGGTCATCGCCACGGACCGCCTCCTGGTGCTGCTCCGTCCGCCCGTCCGCTGGGACCGCCGGAGCGGTGCCCGCCCGATCGTCCGTGGCGGGACGTTCCGGCTCCACATCGGTACCGCTGCCGTCGACGCGAGGTTCCGTCGCGGGATCCGCCACGGGACCGACCTCAGTGACGGCCGTCGGGTCGCGACGCTCGGACTCGACCGACCGATCGCCGCGGCACCCGGCGATCCGTTTGTCCTCCGCCTGCCGTCGCCGGTCGCAACGGTCGCTGCAGGGTTCGTCCTCGACGCGTCGCCGCCGCGCGGCGCCTCGCTGCGTCGGGTCGAGCCCGCGACGCTCGCCGCCCTGGTGGCCGCATGGGAGTCGGGCGATCCGGCCGGCACCCTCGGCGCGCGCATCGCACTTCACGGGATCGTCGCCTCGTCCGAGACGCGACCGCCGACGGGCACGCGGGCGATGGGCCCGTGGCTCGTCGAGGCGTCGATCGCGGAGCGACTTGAGGTCGAGGCGATCGAGGCGGTCGACGCCCAGCATCAGCGTGAGCCGCTCGCGCCCGGCATGCCGTCGGCCGAGCTGCGCCGCCGCCTCGCTCGGTCGATCCGTCGAGCTGTGACCGTCGACGAGT
>JADGQI010000128.1 GCA_017881905.1 Chloroflexota bacterium | reverse complement strand
GCAGGGCCAGCGCGGTCTCGTCGAGGGCCCGCAGGTATGGGTCCGACGGTGAGATGGGCCCGACAGTGGTCCGCCCTTCCGGCTTGGCGAGATACAGCGCCCGATCCGCCATATCGACGAGCGAGTTCTTGGTCCGGCCGTCGTCGGGGTAGCAGGCCGCTCCCGCGCTGATGGTCACGCCCGGCCCGCCGGTCGCGCCGGACAGGTCGGCGACGGCCCGGCGGATCCGGACCGCGACATCGTGGGCGACCGACCGATCCGCCCCGGGCAGGATCACCACGAACTCGTCTCCGCCGTAGCGGTAGACGCGGTCGTCCTGACGCGTCGCACCGCGGATGGCGCCGGCGGCCGCGCCGAGGAAGGCGTCGCCGGCCGGATGGCCGCACGCGTCGTTGAACGCCTTGAACCCGTCGAGGTCGAGCATCAGGATCGCGAACGGCCCCGCCAGCGCGCCGGCCTCGACTGCCTCCCCGAGCTCGCGCTGGAACGAGCCATGGTTGCGCAGCCCGGTCAGGGCATCGAGATCGGCGCGGACCCGGACGGCGCCGTGGGCCTCGGCGTTCTGCAGCGCGATCGAGGCCTGTGCCGCGAAGAGCTGGGTCAGCTCGAACTCGTTCGCGCTGAAAGCCGCCTCGGAATCGCCCATCCGGCCGATGTTGAGCGTGCCGATCGGCACCCCCTCGACGAAGAGCGGGACGATGATCATCGCCTCCGGCTCGAACGGCGTGCCGGGCACCTGGATGGAGCGCGGGTCGAGGTGGGCTCGATTGGCGAGGACGGCTTCGCCGTGGTCGATGACCCAGCCGGTCAGCCCGGTCCCGAGCGCCGTCTCGTGGGCGAGGATCAACTCGGCGAACCGGTCGCGGGCGACGACCGCACGGCGGGTGTTGGCGGCCCGGTCGATCCGGTAGATGCTCAACGAGTCGTACGGGACGATCGCCAGCAGAGCGTCCGCGATCAGCTCGAGGACGCCAGCCGGCTCGAGCGTCGACAGGAGCCGCTCGTTGACCTCGAGCAGCCGGCGCTGTCCCTCGAGCTGGAGCTCGAGCTCGCTCCGCTGGTGGCGAAGCCGCTCGATGTTGGAACCGTTCACGAGCGCCTGGGCGGCATATCCAGCGAAGATCGCGAGGGTCGTCTCGTCGTCGTCGTCGAAGCGGTCGAGCCCGTACTTGGACACGACGATGACGCCCTGGACCGTCCCGTCGAAGGTCATCGGGACGATCAGCATCGACTCCGGACCGTCCGTCGAGCGGACGATGAGGGTCCGCGGGTCGGCCGCCGCGTCGCCCAGCCGGACCGTCTCCCCGTGCGCCGCCACCCAGCCCGTGAGACCGGTCCCGATCGCGACCCGGAGCATGGACGGGGCCGGGTCGTCGACGTCCATGAACGTGCCATGGAAGCCGATCGGCTCGCACATCCCGGTCTCATGGTCGACCCGATAGACGCGGATCGTGTCGTGGTCGAGGAGGGTCCCGGCCTCGGCCACGATCGCGTGGCCGATGCCCTCGACGTCCTGGAGGCGGTTCAGCCGGGCGGCCAGCTCGGCGATCGCCCGCAACCGGCCGGCCATCGAGCGGGTCGTGTCGGCCAGCCGGGCGTTGCCGATCGCCGTCGCCATGTGGTCCGCGAACGCCCGCGCGAACTCGGTCTCTTCGGGTGTCCAGTCGTGCTCGGTCCGGTGATACAGGACCAGCAGGCCGAGGGGCGCGTCGCGGAAGACGATCGGGACGAAGCAGACCGTGCGGATGCCGGCGCGCCGATAGGCGGCCCGAACCTTCGGGAGGGTCGTCTCGAGCTTCCCACCGACGACGCGGATCTCGCGCTCGCGAAGGGCGTCCATTCCCGCGCTCCGGGGGTCGTGTGGGAGCCTGGCCACGATCTCGAGGATCTCCTGCGAGAGACCGCGGTGGGCGACCAGCCGCAGCGAGACCGGTCCGTCGTGGTACGTCCAGAGGCCGGCCTGGTCGACCCCGAAGAGGGTGAGCGCCTCGTCGATGACGTCGCGGAAGAGCCCGTCCAGATCCGGGCGCTCGCTGACCTCGGCCGCGATCCGGCGAAGCGCGGCCGTGCGCGTCGGCAGATCCGCGAACGGCGTCCCGTGCGGATCCTTCTCGGGTCGCTGGCGGGCGACGACTGTCGGTGCGATGAGTTTCTCCAGGGACAGGGCAACCAGCCGCATGCATGCACGCGGCCTGTCGGCTCACGGTACGGGTGCTGAGCGTCCGCGACGATAGCCCATCGGTACCAGCCCGTTCGGAGGCGGGCAGGCGCGGTGACACGCCCGGGCCGGGGCTAGCCGTCCAGGAACCCGTCGATCGATCCGATCACGATGTCGGCCAGCGGCTCGAGGTCCCGTCGGAGCCCGACCCCGGTCAGGACGCCGACCGCCAGACCGGCGCCGGCGGCCCGCGCCATCCGCAGGTCGGCCGGAGAGTCGCCCACGACAGCGGTCCGATCGGGCGCGACGCCGGTCTCGGCACACAGCCAGGCGACCATGTCCGGCGCCGGCTTGACCGGGACGCCATCGTCGGCACAGACGAGCGCATCGACGTCGTCGGCGATCCCGAGCGCGGCCAGCGTGCGGACGGTCGGGTCGCGGTCATCGCTGGTCGCCACGGCGACCTTCCTCCCAT
>JADGQI010000127.1 GCA_017881905.1 Chloroflexota bacterium | reverse complement strand
TCGGACGGGTCGACAGCGCCCCGGAGGAGCCGGTCGAGCAGACGGTCGCCTTCCGCCCGGGACGGGTCACGCGTCTGCTCGGCCTGGACCTCGCGCCCGAGGCCCAGCGGGACGTCCTCGCCCGGGCGGCGATCGAGACCGCCGAGGCGACGAGCCCGACGGCCGTGGCCGTGGCCGGCGGAACCGACCCACTCACGGTGGAGGTCGCAGCGGGCGAGGTCCTGGTCGCGCGGATCCCGACCTGGCGCCGCGATCTCGCGATCGAGGGCGACATCGCCGAGGAGATCGCCCGGGTCCACGGGTACGAATCCATCCCTCCGACCGTCCCGGACACCGCCCCGCCGCCCTGGAGTCCGAGCCCGCTCGAGCTTCGCGACGCGGTCCGCGAGACGCTCGTCGGGGCCGGAGTCACCGAGATCGTGACCCACGCCCTGGTGTCCCCGCGCCACCTCGAGGCGTTCGGCTGGAGATCGCCGGCCGGACCGGCCGACGGCGAGCTCCCCGCCGGCGGGACGCCGATCGCGATCCTCAACCCGCTGGCGCCCGACCATTCGGTCATGCGCCAGGGTCTGCTCGGCAGCCTGGCCGAGGTCGTCGCCACGAATGCCCGCAATGGTCGTTCCGACCTCGCCCTGTTCGAGATCGGCAAGGGCTACGGTCGCGATCACGAGACGGCCTCCGAGTGGTGGCGCCTGGCGATCGGCCTGGCCGGGGATCGCGAACCGGCCGCCTGGAACCGACCGAGCCGCCCGGCGGACCTCGACGACGTCAAGGGCCTGGTCGAGCTGCTGGCGGCCCGGACCGGTCTCGGTCGCCCGTCCTGGACGCCGCTCGGCGACGAGCCGATCCTCCATCCCGGCCGGGCCGCCTCGGTCGAGGCTCGCACCGATGACGGCCGGCTCGGCCTGAGCGGACGGATCGGTGAGCTGCACCCGTCACTGGTCGAACGGTGGGAGCTCCGGGTCGATCGGCTGATCGTCGCCGAGCTGTCCATCGCCGGACTGACGAACGGGCAGCTGCCGGTGGTCAGGATCGCTCCCATCGTCCGTCAGCCGGCGGTGGAGCGGGACCTCGCCGTGGTGGTCTCCGAAACGGTCGCAGCGGGCGCCGTGGAAGCCGCCATCCGTGGGGCGGCTGGCCCGCTGCTCGTCGACGTCCGGCTGTTCGACGTGTACCGCGGGGCTCCGCTCGCGGCCGGGGAGAAGAGCCTGGCGGAGCGCCTCGTCTTCCAGGCAGCGGACCGGACGCTGACCGACGCCGAGATCGATGCTGAGCTCGGGGCGATCACCGCTGCGCTCGCCGCGCAGGTGGGGTCGCGCCTGCGCACCTGACCATCGTCCTGCTTGTTGCGCCGATAGTCACGCGTTACCCTTGCGCCGCTTCGCAGCCTGCCCGGCGGGCCGCGAGTCTCGATCCGTTCTAGGGAGACTTCGTGGACATCGTCCAGACGATCACGAACACGGCGACGTTCGACTGGCTCGTCATCGGCTTCTGCGTCCTGATGTTCGTGGTCGGCTTCGCCCAGGGCGTCATCCGTCGGCTCCTGGGGATCGCCTCGATCGCCTTCTCGTTCCTGCTCGCGGCCAACCTGCGCGACACGCTCGGCTCGTTCCTGGCCGACAGCTGGACGCAGTTCCCGCGCGAGTACTCGTTCATGATCGCCTTCGGGGTCATGTTCATCGTGTTCGCGGTGGTCTTCGCGATCGCCATCCAGGCGTTCTACAAGCGGACCCCGATCCTGGCCAAGTGGCCCATCGTCGACGAGCTCCTGGGCGGGATCCTGGGCGTCGTCGAAGCGCTGTTGATCATCGGCTGCGGGATCGCCATCCTCGACTCGTTCTTCCGCCTCCCGATCGGGATCGGCGACCAGCAGGTCACCCAGCTCAAGGACCTGTATGGCGCGATCAACGCGTCGGGCACCGCCTCGGTCTTCCGCGACACCCTCATCCCGATCTTCGTGGCCGTGACCGGCCCGCTCGTCCCCTCGGACATCCGCGCACTGTTCCCGCGATCCTGAGCCCGAACCCGACGATCGCCCGCGAGCTGCTCGCCGGCTCCACACTGGCTGCGGCGCGAACCCTCGTCGGGTCGCGCCTCGTCGCGGACGATCCGACGATCGGTCGGGTCGGCGGACGGATCGTCGAAGTCGAGGCGTACATCGGCGAGGACGACCGCGCGTCGCATGCCAGGTTCGGGCAGACGGACCGGAACGCCGTGATGTACGGGGACCCGGGCCACGCCTACCTGTACCTTGTCTACGGCATGCACACCTGTCTCAACGTCGTGACCGAACCGGCCGGGCGTCCCGCCGCGATCCTCATCCGTGCGGTCGAGCTCGATACTGGGATCGCCGCCGCCCGGATGCTGCGGGTCCGTCGCGCCGAGACTCGCCGGCGGCGCGTGCCCGACGGTGCGGCGCTGGCTCGCGAGCTCCGACGGATCGAAGCGCTCCCGGCGGACCGGCTCGCCGCCGGGCCCGGTCTCGTCGGCGCCGCCTTCGGGCTGGATACGTCGTCGAACGGCCTCGACCTGTGCGATCCGTCGTCCCGCCTTCGCCTCGAGCCGGCAGGCTCGGACGCCACGCCCGAGGTGGTCGAGGCGACCCCGCGCGTGGGCATCGGGTACGCCGGGGAGCCGTGGACGAGCGTGCCATGGCGCTACGTGGCGATCGGGAGTCGGGCGCTGTCCGGCCCTCCCCGCTGAGTCGCGACGCCCTGATGGATGACAAGTCCGTCCAGCTCCTCGAGTTCCCGTCGATCCGGGAGCGCCTGGCCGGGCTGACGACGTTCCCGCCCGGCCGACGCCTGGCCGAGTCCATCGTGCCCTGGGACGACCCCGTCCTCGTCGCCCGCGGACTCGACGAGACCGATCAGGCCCGCTCCCTGCTCGAGGAACGGTCGACGGTCGGGATCGGGGCGGCCCACGACATCGGACCGTCGATCGAACGGGCCGCGCGGGGCGGCCGACTCGATCCGGGCCAGTTCCTCGAGATCGCCGAGACCCTCGACGCGGTCGGTCGGCTCGGGACGGCCCTGGCCGACGAGCGGCGACCGCTGCTCCACGAGCTCGGCCGAGAGCTCCATCCGCTGCCCGCGCTGCGCGGCACGCTGGCCCGGAGCTTCGACCCCGTCGGCGAGCTGCTCGACAGCGCGTCGCCTCGCCTCGGGGGGCTGCGCGCCGCGGTCCGGGTCGCCTACGACCGCCTGCGACGTCGGCTCGACGCGCTCGTCCAGTCCGAGACCGCCTCCGGGGCGCTCCAGGAGCCGATCATCACCCTTCGCAACGGCCGCTACGTCGTGCCGGTCCGGGCCGACGCCCGGAGCCGGGTCAAGGGCATCGTCCACGACGCGTCCGGGAGCGGCCAGACCCTGTTCGTCGAGCCGCTCGTGGCCGTCGAGCTGGGCAACGCCTGGCGCGAAGCACAGGCCGCCGAGCGCGAGGAGATCGAACGCATCCTCGATGAGCTGTCGGCGCTCGTCGCGGCGAACGCGGTCATGCTCCGCTCGTCGCTCGGCGCCCTCGCCTGCTTCGACCTGTGGGCGGCGAAGGCGCGCCTCGCCGCCGAGATGGATGGTGTCCGGGCGGAGACCGCCGACCGACCGGAGGTCATCCTGCTCGGTGCCCGCCATCCCGGACTTTCGGGTCGGGTGGTCCCGATCGACATCCGGCTCGGCGATGGCTACACCGCGCTCGTCGTCACCGGTCCGAACACCGGTGGCAAGACCGTGACGCTGCGCACGCTCGGGCTGCTCGCCCTGATGCACCAGGCCGGGCTGCACGTCCCCGCGGAGGCCGGTTCGCGACTCCCGGTGTTCGGCGACGTGTTCGCGGATATCGGCGACGAGCAGTCGGTGGCCCAGAGCCTGTCGACCTTTTCCGGGCACCTGCGATCGATCATCCGGATCGTCGATTCGGCAGGACCCGGGACGCTCGTCCTGCTCGACGAGCTCGGCGCCGGGACGGACCCGACCGAGGGGTCCGCGCTGGCCCAGGCCCTCCTCGACCATTTCATCCGGGCGGGTGCGCTCGTTGCCGCGACGACCCACTACGCCGAGCTCAAGGCCTACGCCCACACGACGCCAGCCGCCCGGAACGCGTCGGTGGAGTTCGACCTCGAGTCACTCACGCCGACCTACCGGCTGACGATCGGACTCCCGGGCGGGAGCCAGGCGTTCGCGATCGCCGAGCGCCTCGGCCTTCCCACCGCCATCGTCGACGATGCGCGGTCCCGGCTGACCGAGAACCAACGGACGTTCGAGGCGACCCTCGCCTCGTTGCGGGCGGCCGAGGACGAGACGAGCGATGCGTTGGAACGTGCCCGCGCCGCCGAGGTCCGCGCGCTCGACGCGCTGCGCCAGGCGCAGGACGAGCGGCGGTCCGCCCGCCGCGAACGTGACGAGGTCGTCTCCGCTGCCCGCGCCGAGGCGGAGCGGAGCGTGGCGGACCTGCGCGAGGAGATCCGGTCGACGCGTCGGGCGCTGGAGCGCGAGACCGTGACGGCCAAGGCGCTCGACAGCGCGATCGCCGATGCAGAGGCGCTCCTCGTCGCGGTACCGGAGGTGGTCGCGCTACCCGTCGAACCGCTCGCGGCCGACGTCCCGCGAGAGTGGCAGCTCGGCGACCGCGCTCGAAGCCGGAGCCAGGGGTGGGAAGGCCGGATCTCCGCCCTCGAACGCAACGGCAAGCGCGTGACGCTCGAGGCCGGGGGCCTGCGCATCACGGTCGACGCCGCGGACCTCGAGCCGTCGCCCGGTCCGGAGCCGACGATGCCGGTCGGGGAGACGCTGGCCGCCATCTGGCCGAGCGAGCGCTCGGCGATGCGTGCGTCCCGGCGTCATGAGCCCCGCGAAGGGTCGTCCGCGGAGTCCTCGGCCGGCTCGTCCCCCGATCGCGGACCGACCGCCGGTGTCGCGGCGTCGCGGACCCGGTCGGTCGCCTCGTCGCTCGACCTGCGTGGGGCTCGGGTCGACGAGGCGCTCGAGATCCTGGGCCGCTATCTCGACGATGCGTCGCTGGCCGGGCTCGACCGCGTGACCGTCATCCACGGCCTCGGGACCGGCGCGTTGCGAGATGCCGTCCGGGTCGGCGCCGCCGCCAACCCGCTCGTCCGCGAGCTCCGGCCCGGCGAGCGGGGCGAGGGCGGAGACGGGGCGACGATCGTCAGCCTGTGACGGTCGGTCGACAGCGTCAGGGTTGGGCCGGCGGGAGGCTCTCGGTCGGGAACGGGCTCCCGCTGGGGAACGGGGGAGGCGTGGGGTGCGGTCCACCGATCGGACACATCTTCGTCGGCGCGAACGGCGCACCCCAGGTGGCGCCGAACGGGAAGTAGCTCCCGAAGCCGAAGTACTCGGTCGGTGTGTGTTTCGGGCCGCCACGGACACCGACGCCCTTGGCCGCCCGGCCCGCCCAGGCACGGTCGAACTTCTGCCAGTTCGGCCAACCGGCCTCCACGCCGGACAGGTCCATGACGCCCTTGGTGACCTTCGGACCGAGGCAGCCGTCCTGCCACAGCTTGCCCGTGGCCTTGTCGATCGCGATCCCGGTCTTGGTGTCGTCGGCCTGCTTCGGTGCGGTGCCTTGGATGAAGTACTCCTTGAACGTCTTGTGGGTGAACGGTCCGGGCAGCATCCCGCTGTTGGCGTCGACCGCGACCTGGATGACGTTCTTGGGCTTGCTCTCGAACTGGGCGATCGGCTCGCCCTTGAGAGCATCCTGGAAGAACGCCTGCCACAGGCTGGCCGCCGTCTCGAGGGCCACCGTGCCGCGAGGCGGAGCGCTGTTGTCCGAGTTGCCCATCCAGGCCCCGACGACCAGCGCCGCGGCTTTCGGATCCCTTGGGGCCGCGACGAAGCCCATCGCGGCCAGGTCGATCTCGTCGTTCGTCGTCCCCGTCTTGAGCGCCGCCGGTCGCCGCCGGCCGCCGCTGTACAACGCGCGCCGCGACCAGAACGGGTTGCTCCGTGGGTCCGTGTTCGACTGGAGAATGTCCTTCATGATCCAGGCCCCACCGGCGCTGATCGCCTGCGTCCCGGTCGGCTTCTTGGCCGTGGTCGGCCAGACCGTCGTCGGCGCACCCTTGTTGTCGGTCGCCTGGACCGACAGGATCGCCGTCCGCGGCATCAGGACGCCGGAGTCGGCGATCGAGCCATAGGCGCTGATCAGGTCGATGTAGTGGAGCTCGACCGTCCCGATGCCGATCGAGCCGCCGGCCGGGTTCTTGGTTGACTGCCACTGGATCCCGAGCTTCTTGGCGAACTGGTAGACGTGGTCCGGCCCGCTGATGAGGGCCGCCTTGATCGCCGGGATGTTGAGCGACAGCTGGATGGCCTGGCGGAGACGGAGCGGGCCGCGTTCGGCCAGGTCGGCGTCACCCGGGGCATAACCGCCGCCGAAGTTCGTCACGACGTCCATGAACAGCGACGACGCCGTGAGGGTCTTGTCCTCGATCCCGGTCAGGTAGTTGATCGGTTTGAACGCGGATCCAGCCTGGCGCCAGCCGTCGCCCAGGACGTCGAACTTGGGCTGGAACTTCTTGCCGCGGGGCTTCTCGTAGTACGACCCGCTGCCGACATACGCCAGGATCTGGCCGGTCCGGTAGTCGACGGCTCCGAGCGCGGCGTTGTAGATGCCGCGGCCCTTGAGATCGCGGATCCAGGGCGCGTAGGACACGCCGATGCTGCGGAGGTAGGCGGCCGTGTTCCCGCGGTTGGGGGCGATGGCCGCCGCCTTCACCCACTTCTCGGCCTTCCTCTGGAGCCCCCAGTCGAGCGAGGTGATGACCTTGTATCCGCCGGTATCGACCGCCTCGCAGGTGTCCGCCTGGTCCGGGCCGCACAGGATCGAGCCGAGCTGATGGCGGACCTGCCAGACGAAATGGGGGGCGAGCCAGTTCGCGCTCGCCGGCGGGGTCAGGATGACCGGCTCCTTCTTGGCCGCCTCGAAGTCGGCGTCCGTGAACTGGCCGACCGTCAACACGCTGCGCGTCTTCATCAGGTCGAGGATCTTGTTCCGGCGCTCGACGATCGGCGAGTCGTCGGGGACCTGGAGGACGGTCTTGCCGTCGGGGCAGTCCTTACCCGCCGCGACCTGGACCGTGCAGACCTCCTCGGCGTTCTTCATCAGGTCGTAGGAGGTCGGCGACTGGGGGATGCCGGCCAGGATCGCCGCCTGAGCGAGGGTCAGCTTCGACAGGTCGTCGATCCCGAAATAGCCCTTGGCGGCCGCCTTGATCCCGTAGCTCCGGTTGCCGTAGAAGTTCTGGTTGAGATAGGCCGCCATGATCTTCTTTTTGCCGTCGATCCCCTGGTACTCCTGGGTCAGCCGGATCGACTGGATGATCTCGCGAACCTTGCGCTCGTAGCGGGTGCCCGCGAACGCACTCTGCGGGAGGAGCCGGGCGCGGACGAGCTGCTGGGTGATGGTCGAGGCGCCGCGCTCGTTGCCCTGCGCCGTGTCGATCGCCGCCGAGACGATCCCTACCGGGTCGAAGCCGGCGTTGTCCCAGAAGGTCTTGTCCTCGGTCGAGGTCGTGGCATCGATCAGCCAGGCCGGGATGGTGTCGTAGTCGACGACGTCGCGCTTGACCTGCCCGAACCGCGCGAGCTCGATCTTTCCGGTCCGATCGTAGACGACGGTCTCCTCGGCGAAGTCGAGCTTCTCGAGCAGGTTCTTGGGGTCCTCGAGACCCTGGCTGTAGTAGCCGTACGCACCGACCGCCGCGCTGGCCCCGACGAGGCCGAGGACGACGAAAGTCCCGAATAGGAACAGGGGGAGCGCGATGGCCACCTTCGAGGCGACGCCGCTACTCCGGGGTCGACCACCGTTCCGACGGTGCCGCCGACGCCGCGCGAGGCTGGTCTGCATGAGCTGGGTCACGATAGCATAGGGGAGGACATGGACAGTTTCGGCCCCCCACCTCGCGTTCTGACGCCTCGCTCCAGCGCCCTGTGACGGGTCCCGTCGCGGGCGCCCCCGATCCGGACGGCCTGCTCGCCGAGCTCGGCTGGCGCGGGTTGGTCCAGGACCGGACCCCCCGACTCGATGCTCGACTGGCCGGCGGGCGGCCGATCAACGCCTACAACGGGTTCGATCCGACCGGCTCATCGCTCCACGCCGGTCACCTCGTGCCGATCTTCGGGCTGATGCACATCCAGCGCCACGGCGGGATGCCGGTGGTCGTCGTCGGGGGCGGGACCGGGATGATCGGCGACCCGTCCGGACGGTCCTCGGAACGCAACCTCCTCGACCGCGCCCAGGTCATCGCCAACACGGCGGCGATCCAGGCCCAGCTCGAGCACTTCCTGGACTTCAGCCCGGGGCCCGCCCAGGCGAAGGTCGTGGACAACTTCGACTGGCTCGGCTCGATGGGCATGCTCGAGTTCCTGCGCGACGTCGGGAAGCACTTCACGGTCCCCTACATGCTCGCCAAGGACTCCGTCCAGAGCCGGATGGACGGCGGCCTGTCGTACACCGAGTTCAGCTACATGCTCCTGCAGGCCGCCGACTTCCTGCACTTGTATCGCGAGCTCGACGTCGAGCTGCAGACCGGCGGTGCCGACCAGTGGGGCAACATCACCGCCGGTCTCGAACTCATCCGGCGTGTCGAGGGCTCGGGCGACGCGGAGGACCTGGCCCACGCCCTGTCCTTCCCGCTCCTGCTCGCAAGCGACGGGCAGAAGTTCGGCAAGACGGCCGAGGGAACCTCGGTCTGGCTCGACCCGACGCGGACGTCTCCATACGCCTTCTACCAGTTCTGGCTGGACGTCGACGACGTCGAGGTCCGGAGACTGATCCGGCTGTTCACGCTCTTCGATCGGCCGGCGATCGAGGCGCTCGAGGTGGAGGCGGACGGATCGCCCGAACGACGGGTCATCCAGCGTGCGCTCGCGAGCGATCTGACCGCCAGGGTCCACGGTGCGGAGGTCGCGAGCCGCGTCGCGGAGATCAGCGAAGCCGTCTTCAGCCGTCGGTTGCCCGAGCTCGGGGAGGCGACCCTCGCGTTCGCGTTCGAGCAGCTGCCGAACGCGATCGTCCGGCCGGACGACGTCGCGGCTGGGCCGATCGCCCTGACCGTCGCCGCGGGGCTGTTCAGCTCAAACGGCGAGGCGCGACGGGCGCTGAGCCAGGGTGGGGTGTCGGTCAACGAGCAGCGCCTCGCGGGCGCGGACGCCGCGATCCCGGCTCCGATCGTCGGCCGCTATCTGATCCTGCGCAGCGGCAAGAAGACGTACCGGATTACCCGCATCGACGGCGACTGAACGGCGGGGAGACTGACCGCGCGCGACGGCGTCAGGCCGTGTGGCGGGCGCGCAGTGCGTCGATCACCGAGCGCGGGGCGAGTCCCCGCTCGGCCAGCAGGACGAGGCTGTGATACAGGAGATCCGCCGCCTCCCCGGCCAGGGAGGCCTGGGTCGCGTGGCGGTCGCCACCGGTCTCGGCGAGTGCGGCGTCGTCCTTGGCGGCGATGAGCACCTCGGTCGCCTCTTCGGTCACCTTTCGGGCCACGGCATCGACCCCACCGTCGAGGAGCCGGGCGGTGTAGGAGTCGGCCGGACGGCTCTCGACGCGCGCGACGATGGTCGTCCAGAGCGTCTCGAGCCAGGCGAAGCCCTGATCGGCGACGACGCGGTTGGCGGGCGTGGCCTCACCGGCCCGGTCGTCACGGTTCGTCGGGTCGGAACCGTCCGATCCCTCGGGGTCGAAGCAGCTCCGGGTCCCCCGATGGCACGTCGGGCCGGTCGGGTCGACGGTCAGGAGCAGTGCGTCGCCATCGCAGTCGAGCGCGATGGACCGCAGCTCGAGCACGTTCCCGCTCGTCTCGCCCTTGCGCCAGAGAGCCCCGCGGGAGCGCGAGTGGAAGTGGACCTGTCCCGTGGCGAGGGTCGCCCCAAGCGCTTCGGCATCGAGGTAGGCGACCATCAGGACCCGTCCGTCCGTGCGGTCCTGGACCACCCCGGGGACGAGCCCGTCGGGCCGGCCGTAGACGACCCGGGCGGGGTCGAATGCCTCCGCGGGCCCAGGCCCCGTGGTACGCGCGCTCATGCGACGGCCTCACGGGCGATCCGGACCGGCAGGCCGGCGGCGGCCATCGCCGCCTTGACGTCGCCGATCGCATGGATCCGGCGGTGGAAGACGGATGCCGCGAGGACGGCGTCAGCGCCGCCGAGGCGGACGGCGTCGACGAAATCGGACGGCTCGGCCGCTCCACCCGAGGCGATGACCGGGACCCGAACCCGGTCGACGATCGCCCGAAGCAGGCTCGTGTCGAACCCGCTCTGGGTGCCGTCCCGGTCGATCGAGGTCACCAGCAGCTCGCCGGCCCCGAGCTCGGCCGATCGGACGGCCCAATCGACGGCGTCGATCCCGGTCGCGTCGCGACCACCGCGCACGACGACCTCCCACCCCGGTCCCTGGGCGCGGGCTCTGGCGTCGATCGCCACGACGACCGCCTGGCGACCGAACCGGGTAGCGCAACGTGCGATCAGGTCCGGGTCGGCGACCGCCGCCGTGTTGAGCCCGACCTTGTCGGCTCCGGCGCGGAGGACCGCTCGCATGTCGTCGACCGAGCGGACCCCACCTCCGACGGTCAACGGGATGAACACCTCCCGCGCCGTGCGCTCGACCACGTCGAGAAGGGTCCCGCGTCGCTCCGGAGCCGCCGTGATGTCGAGGAAGACCAGCTCGTCGGCGCCCTCGGCCGCATAACGCGAGGCGAGCTCCGCCGGATCGCCCTCATCGACGAGGTCGACGAACCGGGTGCCCTTGACCACGCGCCCGTCGGCGACATCGAGGCACGGGATCACCCTCCGCCGGAGCATCAGCGAGCCCCCAGCGTCGCCACAGTGCCGGCCGGCCAGCGTTCCGACGAACGGCCCACCAACCCGACGAAGTTGGCGAGGAGCCTGAGACCGTCGCGGCCGCTTCGCTCGGGATGGAACTGGACCCCGACAAGGCGGTCTCGGGCGACCACGCTGGCGAACCGACCGCCGTGGGCGGTCTCCGCGACGATCAACGTGTCATCCGCCGGCGCGACCGCATACGAGTGCACGAAGTATAGGTCGGCGCCATCCGGGATGCCCTCGAGCAGCGCGTGAGGTCTGCGTCGTTCGACCTGGTTCCACCCGATGTGGGGGAGCGTCGGTGCGTCGATCAACGGGACGGTTCGACCGGCGAGTACGCCGAGCGTCTCGGCTCCGTCCTCGTCGCTGCCCTCGAAGAGCAGCTGCAGGCCGAGGCAGATCCCGAGGAACGGGCGGTCGTCGAGGATCCAGGCCCGGATCGGGTCGACAAGCCGGTGGCGGGCGAGGCGGGCCATCGCCGGTGCCGCCGCGCCGACCCCGGGAACGACGAGTGCGTCCGCCCGGGCGATCAGGGCGGGATCGCCGGCGACCGTCACCTCGGCGCCGACGGACTCGAGCGCCCGGCCGATGCTGACCAGGTTGCCCGCCCCGTAGTCGACCACCGCGACGCGCACGGCCGGCGTCACCCGAGACTGCCCTTCGTCGACGCGACGCCGGTCCGCCGCGGATCCGGGGCGCAGGCGGCTCGCAGGGCACGGCCGAGCGCCTTGAAGGCGGCCTCTGCGAGGTGATGGTCGTTGCGACCGACCCCCGAGACATGAAGGGTGGCCCCGGCCGTCCGGGCGAACGCCTCCAGGGCGTGTTCGACGAGCTGGAGCGGGAGCTGCCCGGCGCGTTCGCCGCGGAACGGCAGATCGATCACGGCGTAGGGTCGCCCGCCGATATCGACGACGGCGCCGGCCAGGGCCTCGTCCATCGGGACGCGGGCGTCGCCGAACCGGGCGATCCCGGCTCGATCACCGAGCGTCGCGGCGAACGCGGACCCGAGGACGAGCGCCACATCCTCGACGGTGTGGTGTTCATCCACGTGGAGATCGCCAGTGGCCCGGATCTCGAGATCGAACAGGCCGTGGTGGGCGAGCGAGCCGAGCAGATGATCGTAGAACCCGATCCCGGTCGCGATCTCGGATCGACCGGTCCCGTCGAGGTCGAGCGCCAGGGAGATCGTCGTCTCGCGCGTCGTGCGATCGAGGCTCACCCGCCGGCCCGATCTGGCCGTCACGATCGTGGTGCCAGGCCCGGATGGCGTGGTCATCGAGAGGTCCCCTCGCGTACGGCTTCGAGCTCGGCAGCCGCCGCGATCAGGCGGTCGTCCTCGTCGGTCGACCGGACCGTCAGCCGCAGGTGGTCCGCCAGTGGGTGGGTCGCGGGAAAGGTGCGCGGCACGAGCCCGCGGCGCAGGAGCCCATCGGCGACCTCCGCGACTCGCTCCGGGCTCTCGAACGCCACCAGCAGGAAGTTCGTCCGGCTCGGGCCCGGATGCCAGCCGACCCGGTCGAGCGCCGACGTGAGACGGTCGCGCTCGGACGCCACTCGTTCGACCGCATCCCGCACGATCGCGTCGTCCTCGAGCGCACGCGTAGCGACGGTGACCGACACGGTGGAGACCGAGCCGGGCGGGCGATACGGCTCCATCGCGGCGATCGCCGGTCGCGCCGCGAGCGCGAAACCGACGCGAAGGCCGGCCAAGGCATACGCCTTGCTCAGCGTCCGCACGACGATGAGTCGAGGGTAGCTCGCGCGAAGCGGGTGGAGGCTCGAACCGGTGAACTCGGCGTAGGCCTCGTCGAGGACCACGACCGGAGCGGTGCGACCATCGGCCGTAGCATCGTCGAGCATCGCGGCCAGCAGGGAAGCGATGGTCCCGTCGGGCTCCGGCAGCCCCGTCGGGTTGTTCGGGCTGCACAGCCAGAGGAGATCCGCCTCCGGTGTCGCGGCCCGGATCCGTGCCGCGTCGATCGCGTATCCGGCATCGGCCCCGAGGCGGGGGATCGCGATCAGCCGCGCCGCGCGCTGCTCGGTCAGGACGCGGTACATGGCATACGACGGGACCGGGACGATCGCCGCCCCGCCGGCCGGAAGGAACGTCTTGGCGACGATGTCGAGGATCTCGTCGGCGCCCGCTCCGACCAGGATCTCCTCGATCGGGACGCCGTACCGACCGGCGGCTGCCTCGGTCAGCCGGCGATAGTCCGAGGGCGGGTACTCGGACAGGCTCGTCTCGAACTCGCCGGACGCGAGGATCCGAGCGGCGAGGTCGGGCGGGGTCGGGCTCGTGTTGAGGTCGAACCGGACGACGCGATCGACCGGGATGCCGTATCGAGCGGCGACCTGCTCGCTCGTCGCCTCCCAGCTGTAGCCGGTCGGTGCGACGGGATCGCTCATCGTGAACGGCGTCGGGCTCATGCGACGATCTTCTCGATCGGCAGGACGAGGATGCCCGACGCCCCGGCGGCTTTGAGACGGGGGAGGAGGCTCCACACGGCGTCCGCGTCGACCACCGCGTGGATCGCGATCATGCCCTGGTGCGTGAGCGGGATGACCGACGGCGACTCGAGCCCGGGGAGCAGCCCGCTCAGCTCGTCGAGCTTGGTCACGGGGGCGTTCATCATCAGGTACTTCCGACCGCGTGCGGCGAGCACGGCGGATAGCATCGTGTCGATCGCCCCGAGGTCGATCGCCCGCTCGACCTGCGCGTCGGGGTTGGCGATGAGGATGGCCTGTGACGCGAGGACGTCGCCGATCGGCCGGAGGCCGTTCATCTGGAGGGTCGACCCGGTCGACACGAGGTCCACGATCGCCTCGGCCAGACCGAGCCGTGGCGCGACCTCAACCGCACCTGAGATCGGGATGACGTCGACGGCGATGCCTCGCTCGGCGAAGTACCGCCGGGTCGTGTTCGGGTGGGCCGTGGCCACGCGATGCCCGGCGAGCGCTTCGACCGTCGCGATCGGGGAGTCGGTCGGAACGGCCGCCGCGAGCCGGCAGCGACCGTAGCGGAGCTCGCGGACGATCGGCAGCCCCGACCCGGTCTCCGAAAGCAGGTCGATGCCGGTGACACCCAGGTCCGCCACGCCGTCACCGACGAACTCGATCACGTCGTTCGTCCGCACGAACAGGATGTCCAGGTCGAAGTTCTGGACACGCGCCACGAGGCTGCGGTCGTGCTCCTCGAAGACCAGTCCGGCGTCGTGGAGCAGCGCCAGCGTCGGCTCGACGAGCCGGCCCTTGTTCGGGACCGCCAGCCGCAGCCGCTCCCTCATCGTTCGGTGCCGGCCGGGTATGGTTTGGTCCCGGCCTTGCTGCGCTCGGCCAGCCGGTCGAGCATCCGGCGGTAGCCTCCCTCGCCGTGATACAGCCACGAGGCGATGCGCGTGATCGTCGCTGTGCTGGCGCCGGTCTCCCGCGAGATCTCCCCGTAGTGGAGGCCGGCATCGAGCAGCCGGACGACCGCCCAGCGCTGGCTCATGTCGCGGAGCTCGCCGAGGGTGCACAGGTCGCGCAGGAAGTCCGCGGCCTCGTCGGCATCGTCGAGGACGACGATCGCCTCGAGGAGCGCTCTCGTGTCATCGTTCAGCCAGCTGTTCTGGGTCGCCATCGTGGATCCCGATCTCCCGTCTGCTCCGTGCCTGCTAGCATATTAGCGTGCTAAAACGCTACAATACCAGCATGACACCCGTCAAGCCGTTCGCACTCCTGCCGGCGATCGACCTCCGCGGGGGGCGGGTCGTCCGCCTGCGACAAGGCGACTTCGATCGCGAGACGATCTACGGCGACGCTCCCGTCGAGGTCGCGATCGCGTTCGCCGAACTCGGAGCGACGTGGCTTCACGTCGTCGACCTCGACGGCGCTCGCTCGGGATCGCGGCAGCACGCGGCGGTCATCGGGGCCATCGTCGAGGCGGTGGGGGAGCGACTGGACGTCCAGGTCGGGGGCGGGCTGCGTGACGAGGCGAGCGTCGCGTCCGTGCTGGCGACGGGGGCGGCTCGAGCGGTCGTCGGCACCGCTGCCATCGACGATCCTCGGTTCGCCGGGCGACTGATCGCCCGTCACGGAGTGGAGAGGATCGCCGTCGCGCTCGACGTCCGCGACGGCCTCGCGATCGGTTCGGGCTGGCAGTCCGGCGCGCGCGGCGTCCCCGTCATCGATGCGGCGACTCGCATCACGGATGAGGGTGTGGCTACCCTCGTCGTCACGGCCATCGAGCGTGATGGCCTCCTCGAAGGCCCCGACCTCGACCTCCTCGCGGGCCTCGTCGCGCTCGGT
This sequence comes from Chloroflexota bacterium, assembly GCA_017881905.1. Taxonomy (GTDB): domain Bacteria; phylum Chloroflexota; class Limnocylindria; order Limnocylindrales; family CSP1-4; genus Chersky-267. The sequence continues at coordinate 18,802 of JADGQI010000127.1, read as the reverse complement.
CGCGCCGGGATCGTCGCGTCGGGCGGGATCGGCTCGACCGCGGACGTCCTGGCGGCCAGGCGGACCGGCTGCGCCGGCGCGATCGTCGGACGCGCGCTCTACGAGGGCCGGCTGGACCTCACGGCGACCATGGCGACCCTCCGCACTGAGCCGATGACCTAGGGTCAGTGCCCTCCGGCCACGTGGACGCCCGCGGCTTCAAGCTCCTTGCGGTGCGCGGCGATGACCTTTTCGGCGACGTGCGTCGGGACCTCGTCGTAGTGGTCCACCTCGGCGTGGAAGGTCCCGCGCCCGTGGGTCAAGGATCGAAGCTCGATCGCGTAGGTGAACAGCTCGGCCTGCGGGACATGGGCCGAGACGATCTGCATCCCGTCGCCGGCGGCGTCCATCCCGAGGACCCGTCCGCGCCGGGTGTTGAGGTCGCGGTTGACGTCGCCCATGTACTGCTCCGGGACCGAGACCTGCACGGTCATGATCGGCTCGAGGAGTGCGGGCTTGCAGTCCATGACACCTTTCTTGAGCGCCATGGATGCGGCGATCTTGAACGACAGCTCGTTCGAGTCGACGGTGTGGAACGAACCGTCATAGAGCGTGGCCCGGAAGTCGTTGAGCGGATATCCCGCGAGCACGCCCTCGGAAGCAGCTTCGCGGATGCCCTTCTCGACGCCCGGAAAGAAGCCCTTCGGGACCGCTCCTCCGACCACGCGCTCGGCGAAGATCAACCCGCCGCCCGGATTCGGCTCGAGCTCGATCCAGACGTGACCGAACATCCCGTGCCCGCCCGTCTGCTTCTTGTACTTGCCCTCGACCTGGGTCTTGCCGCGGATCGTCTCCCGGTACGGCACGCGCGGCGTCCTCGTGACGATCGCCGCACCGAACTTACGCTTCAGCCGCTCGGCGATCACCGCGATGTGCGCCTCGCCGAGGGCGACCAGAAGCTGCTCGCCGGTCGCCGACCGCTCGACCCGGGCCGACGGTTCCTCCTCCAGCATCCGTTGCAGCGCGGCGCCCATCTTGTCGAGGTCGGCCTTGGTCTGGGGTTCGATGGCGACCGGCAGGGTCGGCTCGGGGAACGAGATCGCCGGTAGCATGAGCGGGCGTTCCTTCGACGTCAGCGTGTCGCCGGTCTCGGTCACCGTCAGCTTGGCGACGGCGCCGATCTGACCGGCCTTCAGGTCACCGGTCGGCTCCTGGTCCTTACCGTGGAGCAGCAGCAGCTGCCCGATCCGCTCATCCTCGTCCCGATTGGCGTTCCAGGCGTGACCCTGCCCATGGAGCGTGCCCGAGTAGACCCGCAGGTACGTCAACCGCCCGACGTACGGATCCGCCGCCGTCTTGAACACCCGGACGAGGAGCGGTCCGTCGGGATCGGGCTCGACCCGGATCTCGTCGCCCGACTTCGGCTCGATCGCCACGGTCGGCGGCTCGTCGGCGGGGGACGGCAGGTAGCGGATGAACGCGTCGAGCAGGCCGCGCAGACCGATCCCCTTGGTCGCGCTCCCGACCAGGACGGGGGCCAGGACGGATTCCTTGACGCCCTTGCGCAGGCATGCCTCGAGCTCCGGGTCGCTGATCTCCTCGCCTTCGAGGTACTTGGCGAGCACGACGTCGTCCGCTTCGGCCGCCGCTTCGAGGAGCTGGTCCCGGCGTCGGCTGACCTCGCCGTCCATGTCCGACGGGATCGGGATCTCCACCTCCTGCCGACCGTCCCACTGCCAGGCGCGCCGATGGACCAGGTCGACATAGCCACTGAACGACTCGGCCGCCCCGATGGCCAGCTGGAGCGGCGCGACCTTCGGCCCGAAGGAAGAGCGCAAGGCATCGAGCGCCGACGTCGGGTCGGCGTTCTCGCGGTCGCACTTGTTGATGAAGAAACACGCCGCTCGGCCCCACGCTCGCGCCTGAGCGACCGCCGCCTCGAGGCCGGCCTCGACCCCGCCCGACGCGTCGACCACGAGAAGCGCCCCGTCGCAGGCCGCCATCGCCGACACGACCTCGGCGACGAAGTCGGGGTATCCGGGCGTGTCGACCATCGTGACGATCGTCCCGTCGTCATCGAACGTCGCGACCGCGGCGCTGAGCGACTCCTTGCGCCGATGCTCCTCCGGCTCATAGTCGAGTGCCGCCGTCCCGTCGTCGACCTTCCCGAGCCGGGCGATCGCGCCGGTCTTGAACAGCAGGTTCTCGGCCAGCGTCGTCTTGCCCGAGCCGGAATGACCGGCCAGGACGACGCTTCGGAGGTGAGCCAGATCAACGCTCTTCGTCGTCATGCAGCGGGTCCTCTCATGATGCGATCGACGGACGCTGGACCGAGGGCGGCGGGGCCGCGACGCGCCCGATCGAGAGGGGCCAGCGGCAGTCCGGCCATCATAGTCCGCTATACTCCGCCGCGATGTCAGGTCATTCCAAATGGTCCACGATCAAGCGCCAGAAGGGTGCCAATGACGCCAAGCGCGGCGCCCTCTTCACCAAGGTCGCACGCGAGATCTCGGTGGCCGCGCGACAGGGCGGCGGCGACCCCGACGCGAACTACCGGCTGCGCCTGGCGATCGAGAAGGCCCGCGCGGTCAACATGCCGGCCGACAACATCAAGCGGACGATCGACAAGGCCACCGGGGGCGGCGAAGGCGAGCAGTTCGAGGAGATCGTCTACGAGGGGTATGGCCCGGGCGGGGTCGCCATCCTCGTCGAGGCGGCGACCGACAACCGCAATCGGACGGCAGCCGAGGTCCGCTCGATCTTCACCAAGGCGGGCGGCCAGCTGGCGGGATCCGGAGCGGTCGCCTGGCAGTTCGAGCCCAAGGGCCTGATCACGGCGACCGGCGACGACGCCGACTCGATCGCCCTCTCGGCGATCGACGCCGGGGCGAGCGACGTCGACACGACGGCCGACCCGATCGAGATCTACACCGAGCCGGCGGACCTCGAGGCCGTCCGCAGGGCGCTCGAGGCGGCCGGGGTCGAGGTCGACCAGGCCGAGTCGGCGATGATCGCCAAGCAGACCGTCGAGCTCGACGCCGCCAAGGCGCGCCAGGCGCTCCGGCTGGTCGAGCTGCTCGAGGATCTCGAGGACGTCCAGCGGGTCACGGCCAACTTCGACATCCCCGAGGAAGTCTTCGCCGAAGTCGCGGGATGATCGTCCTCGGGATCGATCCCGGCACCGCCGCGCTCGGATACGGCGTCGTCGAGCGCGACGGTGCGACGCTCCGGTCCCTCGACGTCGGTTGCGTCGTGACCTCGCCCGACCTCCCGCTCGGCCAGCGGTTGCGGATCATCCATGAGGCGGTCAGCGAACTCATCGCGACCCACCGTCCGGACCTGGTCGGGGTCGAGCGGCTGTTCTTCAGCAAGAACGTCCAGACGGCGTTCGCCGTCGGGCAAGCGCGCGGCGTCGTCATCCTGGCCGCCGCCCAGTACGACATCGACGTCCGCGAAGCGACGCCGAACGAGGTCAAGAGCGCCGTTGCCGGCTACGGCGCCGCGGACAAGGCCCAGGTCGGCCGGATGGTCGCCACGATCCTGGGGCTGGCGGCCGTGCCGACGCCGGACGACGCGGCGGACGCCCTGGCCGTCGCGATCTGCATCGCGAACAGCGAACGGGTCGGTGGGCCGGACGACTCCGCGCTGCTGGACCGCTCGGCCATCGCGCCGATCGCTCGTGCTGACAGCGCCTACGACCGGGCCGTGCGCGAGGCCATCGCCCGGGAGCGCGTCGACCGGACCGGCGCGGGTGGGAAGCCCGGTCGATGATCGCCTCGGTCGAGGGGACGGTCGGTGCGGTCGCGGCGGACTCGCTGGTCCTCGAGGTCGGGGGGATCGGCTACCGGGTGTTCGCCGCTCCCGCCGTGCTCTCGGTGGCCCGCCCCGGATCCACCCTCAAGCTCCACACCCACCACCTGGTCCGAGAGGATCTGCAGGCCCTGTATGGCTTCCGGTCGGCGGATGAGCTCGGGTTCTTCGAGCTCCTCCTGACCGTGACGGGCGTGGGGCCCAAGGTCGCGCTGGCGATCGTGGGGAGTCGCCCGGTCCCGGACCTCCAGCTGGCGATCATCGAGCAGGACCAGGCGATGCTTGTCAGCATCCCCGGGATCGGGAAGAAGCTGGCCGAGCGGATCATCTTCGAGCTCAAGGAGAAGGTGGCCGCCGCCGGCGTCGCGGCGAGGTCCGCGGGAGGGACCGGCGGGGCCGGGGAGGGCGAGGTCGTCGCCGCCCTCCAGGCGCTCGGCTACTCGCTGGCCGAGGCGCGCGACGCCTCGCGGGCGGCTCTGGCCGAGCCTGGTGCCGGCGAGGCCAGCCTCGAGGAGCGGGTCAAGGCCGCCCTCCGGACGCTCTTACGGGATTGACCGCCGAGGGGACCTCGCGCCGAGCTCGACCGGTACCCCTGGGTCGCATTCGCTCGACGGGCCGGACCTATCGTGAACGGATGCACCCACGAGTCGATCGCGTCGTCGCGATGTCGCTCCTGCTGACCCTGGCCGCGTGCACCGGGGCGAGCGGCAGCCCCGCCAACGTAGGGCCGGTGACGGCCACGCCGGCGACGACGTCCACGTCCGCCGTCCGGCCCGCGCCGTCCTTCCTGTACGACCCGACGGCGGACGCACGGGCAGACATCGCGGCCGCGCTCGCTCGCTCGAAGGCCGACCGCCTGCCGGTCCTGCTCGACTTCGGGGCCGATTGGTGTCCCGACTGTCACGTCCTGTCGGCCTACCTCGACTCACCGGAGGGACGGGCCAGGGTCGGCGATCGCGCCCACGTCGTGCGCATCGACGTGGGGAACTGGGATCGCAACCTCGATGTCGCCAAGGACTACGGCAACGTCGTCGACAAAGGGATCCCGGCCGTGGTCGTCCTCGAGCCCGACGGCTCGATCGCCGGCACGTCCGCCGACGGCGCCCTCGCCAACGCCCGGACGATGACGATGAGCCAGGTCCTGGACTACCTCGGCCGGTGGGTCCACTGACCCGCCGAGCAATCGCGCTGGCGATCGCCGCAGTCGTCGTCACGGGCGCCGTGGCGGCCGTCGTGCTCCTCGGGGCGGACGGCGGGCAGCCCGGCGCGACGCAGCTCGACTTCCCGGTCAATCGAGCGCACCTGTCGGTCTCGGCCCAAGCCACCGGCGCGAACGACGCCGTGGTCGAAGTCACCTTCAGCCCGACCGTCCCAGGCGGCCACCTTTACGGGACGACGATGCCGAGGACGGGCATCGACGGCGCCGGCCGGCCGACCCTGGTCGAGCTCGCATCGGGTGCGTGGTCGGTCGCCGGTCCATCGGTCGAGTCCGTGCCGGCCCACGAGCAGGTCCTGCCGGGGTTCAGCGCCCCGTTCCCGCTCTATCCCGACGGCCCGGTGACCCTCCGGCTCCCGATCCACCGGACGTCGGCCGACGCGGGGCCGTCGGCCCGAGTGATCCTGACCTTCATGGTCTGCACGTCGAGCGGGGTGTGCTTCCCGCCGGTCGAGCGGACCGTGGTCGATGTCCCCGTCCGGAGCTAGGCGGTAGGGCGCAGCGGACCCGCACCGTTGTAGAACAGGCGTGCGAAATCGCCGCCGGTCGTGGTAGCATCCGCTCGATGACCGACGACGCCGAACGCATCCTCGCGGCCGACCTTCTCGACGACGCCGATCGGGCGGTCGAGGGCACCCTTCGACCGCGCAGCCTGGACGAGTACGTCGGTCAGCGCGAGGTCAAGGCGAACCTGTCCGTCCTGCTCGAAGCAGCCCGCGGCAGGGGAGAGGCGGCCGATCATGTCCTCCTGTACGGCCCGCCCGGACTCGGCAAGACGACGCTCGCCACGATCATCGCCCGCGAGCTCGGGGTCAACGTCCGCTACACCAGCGGACCGGCCATCGAGCGTGCCGGGGATCTGGCGGCGATCCTGACCGCGCTCGACGAGCACGACATCCTGTTCATCGACGAGATCCATCGCCTGAACCGGGCGGTGGAGGAGATCCTCTATCCGGCGATGGAGGACTACGCCCTTGACGTGATGATCGGCAAGGGACCCTCCGCGCGATCCCTTCGGCTGACCCTCAAGCCGTTCACGATCGTCGGCGCCACGACCCGCGCCGGCCGGATCTCGAGCCCCCTGCGCGACCGGTTCGGGGCCACTTATCGGCTCGACTTCTACGATGAGGCCGACCTGACCGCGATCGTCGAGCGGTCGGCCGGGATCCTCGGGGTCGAGATCACCCGCGGTGCCGCGCACGCCATCGCTCGCCGCGGCCGGGGGACGCCGCGCGTCGTCAATCGCCTGCTCAAGCGGACGCGCGACCATGCCCAGGTCCTCGGGGACGGGCGAGTCGACGAGGCGGCGGCCGACGTGGCCCTCCAGGCGATGGAGATCGACGACGCCGGACTCGACACCACGGACCGCAAGCTGATGGCCGCGATCGCCCAGAAGTTCGGGAGCGGCCCGGTCGGCGTCGCGGCCCTCGCCGCCGTGCTGTCCGAGGAGGTCGAGACGATCGAGGACGTCTACGAGCCGTACCTGCTCCGTCAGGGCTTCCTCGATCGGACGCCGCAGGGCCGGATCCTGACGGAAGGCGGCCGCGCGCACCTCAGGCGACTCGGCTACGAGGTCCCACCGCGACGCCGGCCTGAAGCCGACATGCCGCCGCTCTGGGAAGATTCGGTCCTAGAGGAGTCCGAGACCTCCTCATGAATGCGCCTGCCGCTCGCTTCGAGGTTCTCGTTCCGCCGCCCGCCGACGGTTCCACCCAGGCACGACTCGGCCGACTGACGGTCGGCCACGGGGTGATCGACACGCCCCAGTTCATGCCGGTCGGCACGAACGCGACGGTCAAGGCACTCCACCCCGACGATCTCGACGAGGTCGGGGCGTCGATCATCCTGGCCAATACCTACCACCTCTACCTCCGGCCCGGCCACGAGCGGATCGAGCGGCTCGGCGGGCTTCACCGGTTCATGGGCTGGGACCGTCCGATCCTGACCGACAGCGGAGGCTTTCAGGTCGTCTCCCTCGGCGAGCTGAGAGTGGTCGACGACGACGGCGTCACGTTCCGGAGCCACATCGACGGGTCGCTGCATCGGTTCACCCCCGAGCACGCCATCGACGTCCAGCAGGCGCTCGGGTCGGATGTCGCGCTGGCGTTCGACCAGCCGGTCCGGCCCGGTTCGTCGTCGCGGGCGGCGGTCGCCGAAGCCACCGACCGGACCCATCGCTGGGCGGAGCGGTCGATCGCCGCCCATACGCGCACCGATCAGGCGATCTTCGGGATCGTCCAGGGCGGGCTCGAGGCGGACCTCCGGGCGGACAGCACCCGGTTCATCGCATCCTTGCCGTTCGACGGGATCTGCCTCGGCGGCCTGGCCGGGGACGAGACCGCCGACGAACGCAATGCCGCGCTCGACGTGTCCGTCCCGATCCTCCGCGACGATCCGCGCGTCCGCTACCTGATGGGTCTCGGCTCGCCGCTCGACATGCTCGAGGCGGTCCACCGGGGCGTCGATCTGTTCGACTCGGTCCTTCCGGCGCGGGTCGCCCGGACCGGCCAGGTCTGGGTCCCCGAGGGTCGCCTGAACCTCCGGAACCAGCGCTTCCTCGACGATGCCGACCCGATCCAGGACGGTTGTCCGTGCCTCGCCTGCCGGCGCTTCTCACGGGCGTATCTGGCCCATCTGTTCCGGGCCAGGGAGCTGCTTGCGTACCGTCTGGCGACTTGTCACAACCTGACCTTCACCCTAGACTTCATGGCCAGGATCCGCTCCGCGCTGCGCGCCGGAACGTTCCCAGGACTGCTCCCGGACCTGCGGTCGCGCGCAGGCCGGATAAGTGCCGGAGAAGCGGCTGTGCAGTCGGCGTGAAGATGTCAGCCGTACCGTCCACCACATCGCGGAGGTTCGTCGATGGGTTCCCGGGATCGTCCCAGCCGCGAACACAAGAAGAAGCCCAAGGACAAGAGCGCGCCGAAGCTGCAGCCGATGATGGATCCGCCGCAGAACGTCGAGCTGATCCGAAAGCCACGCAAGCCGAAGCCCGTGGCCGAGGAGTCCGAGGAGAGCTGATCGATCGGGCGGGCGCCATCGCTCCGTTCCGTCGAGCCATGACGACAGGAGCGACAGGACGATGACGATCACCGGCGACCGCGAGCTCGAGCGCAACGGCGAGAAGTCCCTCGGCGAGCGGACCAAGGCCGTCGACGCGGCGATCCTCTCGATCGAGAAGCAGTTCGGACGCGGCTCGATCATGAAGCTCGGGTCGGCCGAGCGGCAGTCGGTCGACTCGATCCCGACCGGCTCGATCGCCCTCGACCTCGCGCTCGGCGTCGGCGGCATCCCGCGCGGTCGGATCACCGAGATCTTCGGCCCTGAGTCGTCGGGCAAGACCACGGTCTGCCAGCACGTCATCGCCGAAGCGCAGGCACGCGGCGGGGTCGCCGCCTTCATCGACGTCGAGCACGCCCTCGATCCGGGCTATGCCCGCGCCTGCGGCGTCAACGTGGACGAGCTCCTCGTCAGCCAGCCGGACACCGGCGAGCAGGCGCTCGAGATCACCGAGACCCTGATCCGGTCGGGCGGCGTCGACTGCGTCGTGCTCGACTCGGTCGCCGCACTCGTGCCGCGCGCCGAGATCGAAGGCGAGATGGGCGACTCGTTCGTGGGCATCCAGGCTCGGCTCATGAGCCAGGCGCTGCGCAAGTTGACCGGCGCGGTCAGCCGCTCCAACACGTCGCTCGTCTTCACCAACCAGCTGCGCGAGAAGATCGGGGTGATGTTCGGTAATCCGGAGACGACCCCGGGTGGCCGTGCGCTGAAGTTCTACGCCAGTGTTCGTCTCGACATCCGGCGGATCGAGACGATCAAGACCGGCACCGAATCGGTCGGCAACCGGGTCCGGGTCAAGGTCGTCAAGAACAAGGTCGCGCCGCCCTTCCGGGTGGCCGAGTTCGACGTGATGTACGGCGAAGGGATCAGCAAGGAAGGCGGCCTGCTCGACGTCGGCGTCGCGATGGACGTCGTGACCAAGACCGGGGCCTGGTTCACCTTCGACGAGACGCGGCTCGGGCAGGGCCGGGAGGCGTCCAAGGAGTTCCTCAAGGTGAACCCCGAGATCGCCGGCGAGATCGATCGCCGGATCCGCGGTCGGATCGACGAGGTCAAGGTACCGGTCGAGGGCATCGAAGAGGCCGAGTGACCGGTCGCGACGGGCCATCGCGGGTGACCGCGCCCGGGCGGCGACCGCGACGCGAGTCGTACGGGGAGCGTCGCGCCCGCAAGGCCGAGATCGACGACCCGGAGGTCGTCCTCGCCGCGGGGTTCCGGTTCCTCGAGGCGCGGGCTCGCTCCGTCGCCGAGGTGCGCCGTCGGCTCGGCGACGCCGGGTACCGGCCCGAGCTCATCGATGGCGCGATCGCTCGCCTTCTCGAGATCGGGCTGCTCGACGACGAAGCCTTCGCCCGGCACTGGGTCGAGTCCCGGGACCGGGCCCGGCCCCGCGGGGAGATCGCGCTCAAACGTGAGCTCCGGCTCCGAGGCGTGGATCCCCAGCTCATCGCGACGGTCCTCGAGGAACGCGCAGCGGGCGGGGCGGAGGACCCGTTCGGTCCCGACCGACCCGGCGCGGATGAGCCGGATACCGATCGCACTGCCCCGGACGAGGCCGCGGCCGTCCGGTTGCTCGAGCGTCGCCGCCGGGACCTGGAACGGGTGACCGACCCGCGCAAGCGGCGCGCGCGTGCCTACGCCCTGCTCGCGCGGAACGGCTTCGGACCCGAGATCGCCTCGCGGCTTTCGGCCGCGTTCGGTGCCACGTCGATGGATGGTCCGGCCGAGGACGACTGAAGTACCCGCCTTCGGTCGCCCGCCGGGCGGCGTTTGACCCGCCGTCCCGCCCGGCCGTAGGCTACGCACAGAAGAAGTCGCGCCGCGGGCCCTTGCGGCGCCTCGAACGGAACAGCCGGTACGCGGGAGCGAAGCCCACTCTCTTTCGCCCTCCACGACCGCCACCGTAGATGCACACACCTTCGACCGCTGACGGTCGGACGGGAGGAAGACACGATGGATCCGCTCGTCGTGGCGGCGGCCAGCCTGTTGGCCCTCGCCGGCGGAGTCGTACTCGGATTCGCGATTCGCGGCCGGTTCGCCAGTCGCTCCATGAAGGACGCCGAGGAGAAGGCGGCGCTCATCGTCGAGAAGGCGCGGACCCAGCAGAAGGACCTGATCCTCGAAGCGAAAGAGGAGAAGATCCGGCTCCAGCGCGAGGCGGAGGATGAAGCCCGCGCCAAGCGGTCCGAGCTCGCCAACCTCGAGCGTCGGCTGCTCCAGCGGGACGAGCAGCTCGACCAGCGGGCCGACATGCTCGAGGGCCGCGACCGGAAGCTGATCGACCGAGAGCGCGAGATCGACAAGGCGCGCGAGGACGTCGCACGCACCCACCAGGAGCAGGTCGAGGCGCTCGAACGCGTCAGCGGGTTGTCCGGCGAGGAGGCCAAGGGGATCCTGCTCGAGGCCGTCCGCGAGGAGGCCGAGCACGACGCGGTCAAGATCGCCCGCGCGATCGAGCGACGTGCACGTGAGGACGCCAACGAGAAGGCCCGCGACGTCATCGTCACGGCCATCCAGCGGGTCGCCGCGGATCACACCGCCGAGCACACGGTCACGGTCATCCACCTGCCGTCCGACGAGATGAAGGGCCGGATCATCGGCCGCGAGGGCCGCAACATCCGTGCCCTCGAGCAGGCCACGGGGATCGACCTGATCATCGACGACACGCCCGAGACGGTCGTGCTGAGTGGCTTCGACCCGGTCCGCCGCGAGATCGCCCGGCTGGCGATCGCCAAGCTGATCAGCGACGGCCGGATCCACCCCGGCCGGATCGAGGAAGTCGTGGCCAAGGCCCGGGCCGAGGTCGACCTGGTCATGCGACAGGCCGGTGAGCAGGCGGCCTACGACGCGGGCGTCCCGGGGCTCCCGCCCGAGATCGTCAAGCTCCTCGGCCGCCTCAAGTACCGGACGAGCTACGGTCAGAATGTCCTCAACCACGTCGTCGAGACGAGCCGCCTGGCAGCCGTCATCGCCGCGGAGACCGGTGCCGATGTGCAGATCGCCAAGATGGGCGGGCTGCTCCACGACATGGGCAAGGCCGTCGACCACGAGGTCGAGGGTCCACACGCGGCGATCGGCGCGGCCATCGCCCAGCGGCACAATCTGCCGATGAAGGTGGTCAACGCGATCGCCGCGCATCACCAGGAGGTCGAGTACGCCTGCGTCGAGGCACCGATCGTCCAGATCGCGGACGCGATCAGTGCCTCGCGGCCGGGTGCCCGGGGCGAATCGATGGACACCTACGTCAAGCGGCTCGAGGATCTCCAGGCGATCGCCGAGAGCTTCTCGGGGGTCGAGCGGTCGTTCGCCGTCCAGGCGGGCCGTGAGGTCCGGATCCTCGTTCGCCCCGAGGAGATCGACGACCTGACGGCGACGCGACTCGCCCGGGACATCGTCAAGAAGATCGAGGAGCAGCTGACCTACCCGGGTCAGATCAAGGTCACCGTCATCCGCGAGACCCGCGCCGTCGAATACGCCAAGTGACGTCGTGCCCGGGGTCGGGCACGACGTCGGTTCGGGGCCAACCTCGGCTCACGAGGGCCGGGTAGCGTCCTTCGGCCAGCGGCGGAGCAGCAACCACACGACGAACAGGTCGGGCACTGCCGTGACGACGATGCTGACGGTGACGTTGGCCAGCAGGTCCAGCGCATCTAGCGCGGGTACCTGGGCCATCATCCGGAAGACGAGCAGCACCAGATCCACGGTCATGACGCCGAGGCCGATCGCGCGACCCCATAACCGGCCAAGGAGCACCCCGCCGGCTGCGACCAGCCCGAGGATCCCGAACCCCCGCCAGAGCAGGGGGACCGGAGCGTCGCTGAACGGTGGGAAGGGCATGAAGTCGGCGTACAGGATCGTCAGCCCGCCGCCCAACGCGAGGATGGCCGCCGCCAGCATCTGCGAGCGTGTTGGGCGGATCGTTCTCATCGTCTTCCTCCCGGAGTCAGCTGTCGCTCTCGGCCGCGGCCCGGCGGGCCCCGTCGTGGCAGGGTCCGACATCACGATAGTTGCCCGATCGCGTCGCTGACCCAGTCGGGTCGGTCGCTGGCGACGACGAACCGGAAGTCCCCGCGCTGTCGACGGTGACATCCACATGCTCCTCAGGGGGTCGACGACGACCTTACGGCGCGGTCGTCATGGGGTCGTTGCAACGTCCGTGCGTCGCAGATCGCTGGCGTCTGGCCCACGCGATGTATGGCACCACCGTGGGCGATGCGGGGACGACGCTCCGCTCGTTCGACCACCTCGCCGGCGGGGCCGTTAGTATCCCGACGTGACCGACGACTCCTCGACGACCGCAGGGCGGACCCGTCTCGGCAATCCGCCCAACGGCGACGCTCCCCGTCCCAAGGGCGCCTGTCGGGTCCTGATGGTCGGCGACCTGATCGGCAAGCCCGGCCGCCATGCCCTCGAGCGCCTCCTGCCCGAGCTTCGCGAGCAGCGCGGGATCGACTTCGTCACGGCCAACGGCGAGAACCTGGCAGGCGGGATGGGTTTGACGCCGTCGCTCGCCGAGGCGCTGTTCGCGGCCGGCGTCGATGTCATCACCTCGGGCAATCACATCTGGGACAAGCGCGAGATCTATCCGTTCCTCGACGCGTCCGATCGCGTCCTCCGTCCGCTCAACTACGGGACCCGCGACGTGCCCGGCCGGGGCATGGTCGTCCACGGCGCCCTCGACGGCACCGACATCGCGGTGATCAACCTCCAAGGCCGGACGAACATGCAACCGATCGACAACCCGTTCACCGAGGCAGACCGCCTGTTCGAGGAGGCCGCCGACCCGCTTCCGCCGGTCCGTCTGGTCGACTTCCACTGCGAGGTCACCAGCGAGATGAATGCCCTCGGCTTGTACCTCGATGGGCGGGTCAGCGCCGTGGTCGGGACCCACACCCACGTCGTCACCGCCGATGAGCGGATCCTCCCCGGCGGGACCGCCTACCAGACCGACCTCGGCATGACCGGGCCGATCCACAGCGTCATCGGGTTCGACCCCAAGACCGTCCTGCCGCGGTTCCTGAACGCGCTGCCGACCCGGTTCGAGGTGGGGGAGGGGTCGGTCATCCTCAACGCCACCCAGATCGACGTCGACCCGGCGACCGGGCGTGCCCTCGCGATCGAGCGCATCCAGCGCCTCGTCGAGGTCTGAGCCCGGTGCGGCGCCGGCGTCACGATCCGGCGGATGATCCGGTCGCGCCGCCCGGCCCCTCGACGATCGATCTGCACGCGCACACGATCCGGTCCGACGGCGTCCTCGAGCCGGCCGCGCTGGTCTCGGCTGCCGCTGCCGTCGGCGTTCGTCTGCTCGCGATCACCGATCACGACGACCTGTCCGCCTACCGCGAGCTCGTCGAACCGAGTGGCACTCCGGCGGTCAGCGATGGGCTGACCCTTCTGCCCGGCGTCGAGATCAACTGCCTGACCGGCGCTCTGCCCGACCTGTGGGAGAGCGAGCTCCACATCCTCGGGCTCGGGGTCGACCCGACCGACGAGTCATTCGAGACGACCCTCGCCGAGCAGCGCAGCCGACGCCGCGTCCGGTTCGACCGAACCCTGGCCAGGTTGCGCGAGCTCGGCCTGTCCGTCGACGACGTCGCCGACCAGCTCGATCCGGACGAGACGGCAGCACTCGGACGTCCGACGATCGCCCGGCTGCTCCAGGCCAAGGGGTACGTGACCAGCGTCGAGGACGGCTTCGCGCGCTATCTCGGACGTGGCCGACCCGCGTACGTGCCGCGCGACGGGATCGGGCCCCTGGAGGCGATCGACGCGATCCGCGCCGCCGGCGGCCTCGCTGCCCTTGCCCACTTCTCCGAGGCGGCGCAGCGGGTCCCGCTCGTCCGCGAGCTGCGCGACGCGGGCCTGGGCGGTCTCGAGGTGTACTACCGGTCGTTCGATCGCGAGACCGTGGCCTCCGTGGGGGCGGTCGCCGCAGAGCTCGACCTCGTCCCGACGGGCGGTTCCGACTACCATGGCGACACCGGCTCGTACGCCGAGGCCCACGCAGCGCTGTGGGTCCCACCCGACGTCGGCGACCGCCTGGCGGCAGCGCTCGGCCGTCGCCCGACCTCGACCGAGACAGGACCGAGCCCCGCCTGATGGCCCGCCAGCTGCCGATCTTCGACATCGTCCCGCCGGCCCCGCCGGGTGGCGCCGCCCGGCGGCCAGACCTGCCGGACGACGGACGCCTGACCGAGTACCTGCCGGACCCCCGGGCCCTCCCGACCTTCCACCTGTGGACGCTTGGCTGCCAGATGAACCGGAGCGACTCCGAGGAGATGGCCGGCCGATTGCTCGCGGCCGGCTGCGCCGAGGCGGCCAGCCTCGACGACGCCGACCTGGTCGTCATCAACACGTGCGCGATCCGCGAAGGCGCCGAGCAGAAGGTCATCGGGCGCCAGGGCCATCTCAACCGGCTCAAGGCGGCCCGACCGGGCCTCAGGGTGGTCCTGACCGGGTGCGCGGTCCGCGAGTCCGACCGGGCCGGCCTCCGCCGACGCTACCCGGCGGTCGACCTGTTCCTCCGACCCGACGAGGAGCCCGAGCTCGTCGATCGACTCGGGCTGGCCTCCGCGCAGGCGGCGATCGGGGCGATCCCGACCATCGGGACGGTCGGGACCACGACACGGGTGGGTCGGACGGTCGTCGGGGCGGCCGACGGACTTGGGGCGACCCGAGCGGCGGCCGTGGCCGAGGGCCGGGTCGCGCGCGGGTCCGCCGTCAGCGCCTGGCTCCCGATCATCTACGGCTGCGACAAGACGTGCACGTACTGCATCGTCCCGTTCAGCCGCGGCCCTGAGCGCAGCCGCCCGTTCGACGACATCGTCGCCGAGGCGCGGTCGCTGGCGGCTGCCGGATACCGCGAGGTGACGCTCCTCGGCCAGAACGTGAACTCGTACGGCCACGACCTCCCAGTGGAGGCGCGCTTCGCCCACATCGCGACCGAGCGCTGGGCCGGGCGACGGCTCGACCTGGGCGGCCGGCCGGATCTCGCCGAGCTCATCCGCGCGATCGACGCGATCCGGACCGCCGACGGCCTGCCGGCGATCCCGCGTCTCCGGTTCGTGACCTCGCATCCGTGGGATCTGTCGGACCGGCTGATCGCGGCGATGGCCGACTGCCCATCGGTCTGCGAACACCTCCACCTCCCGGTCCAGTCGGGCGACGACTCCGTGCTGCGGACGATGGGTCGCCAGTACTCGACCACCCACTACCTCGAGCGGTTGAGGGCGATCCGCGCCGCCGTCCCGGGGATCGCGATCTCGACGGACGTGATCGTCGGGTTCTGCGGTGAGACCGAGACGCAATTCGAGGCGACGGTCGAGCTCCTCCACGAGGTTCGCTTCGACCAGGTCTTCGCCGCTGCCTACTCGGTCCGTCCGGGCACACCGGCCAGCCGGCTCGCCGACGACGTGGCGCCGGCCGACAAGCGCCGCCGACTGAACGAGCTGCTCGCGGTCCAGGAGTCGATCGGGCTGGAACGGAACCGGGCCTGGGCCGGTGGGACGGTCGAGGTCCTCGTCGAGGGCGTCGTCGCGCCTCGCTCGCACGGCCATGACGAGCCCACCAGGGAACCTGCCGCGGTGCCGGCGGTCGGGCAGGGGAGCGGCGCGTGGGTCTCCGGTCGATCCCGCGAGCACAAGCTCGTCCACCTCGCCGGAGGCCCGGAGCTCGTCGGGCGGCTGGTGACGGCGCGGATCGACCACGCCGGTCCGTACTCGCTCCGGGGATCGGTCGTCGAGGCGTGACGAGCGCGCCCCCGCTCGTCGTCGTGGCCGGCGCGACCGCGACGGGCAAGACCGGCCTGGCGATCCGCCTCGCCGAGTGGCTGAACGCGCAGGGACGCCCCGTGGAGATCATCTCGGCGGACTCCCGCCAGGTCTTCCGCGGTCTCGACATCGGGACGGCCAAGGCGAGTCCGGCCGACCGGTCCCGGGTCCCGCATCACGGCCTCGACCTGGTCGATCCGGATCGACCGTTCAGCGTGGCCGAGTACGCCACCGATGCGCGCCTCGCACTCGCCGGGATCGCCGAGCGAGGAGGGGTCGCCCTGCTCGTCGGCGGGACAGGCCTGTACCTGCGCACGATCGGGCGCGGGATCGCGACCGAGGCGCTGCCGAGCGACGCGGCGGTCCGTGCACGGATCGAGGCCGAACTGATCAGCGACGGTCTCCCGGCGCTGGCCGCGAGACTCCAGGCCCTCGCCCCGACCCTGGCTGCGCCGATCGACCTGCGCAACCCGCGTCGCGTCGTGCGGACCCTCGAGATCGCGGAGCTCCGGGGCGATCGCCCGCTGCCCGTTCCCGAAGGCTACCCGGGCCCGATCGCCTGGCTCGGGCTTCGTGCCGCGCCCGGCATCCACGCCGGATGGATCGCCGAGCGCGCACGCTCCCAGTTCGCGAACGGCCTCATCGACGAGGCTCGGGCGCTCCGCGAGCGGTACGACCCGGCGCTCCCGGCGTTCTCGGCGATCGGCTACCGGGAGGCCTGGGAGGTGCTCGACGGGTCCCGCGCGCTCGACGAGGCGATCGAGCTCGACACCTCGCGCAATCTCGCGTTCGCCAAGCGTCAGCGGACCTGGTTCCGCGCTGAGCCGGACATCACCTGGCTCGACGTCGGCGGGGCCGAGGAACCCGACGCTCGCGCCCGCGCGGTCGTGACCCGGTTTCTGGCCGGCGGCTGACGTCCCTCTCGACCCGAAGGGCTATCCTTCCGGCGATGCCGAAGTCCATGATCGACCTGACCCAGCCCGTGGAGCGGGCGTTCCTGGTCGGGGTGGACACCGGGCAGGATGCCGGCTGGCCCGTCGAGGACTCCCTGGCGGAGCTCGCCAGCCTCGCCACGACCGCGGGCGCCGATGTCGTCGGGGCCGAGTGGCAGAACCGTCGCCATATCGACCCGAACTGGTACGTCGGCAAGGGCAAGGCCGAGGATCTCGTGGCCGCCAAGAGCGAGACCGGCTTCGACGTCCTGATCGCCGACGACGAGCTGTCGCCGAGCCAGCAGCGGGCGCTCGAGGAGCTGCTCAAGGTCAAGGTCATCGATCGCAGCCGCCTCATCCTCGACATCTTCGCCCAGCACGCGCAGACCCACGAGGGCCGGCTCCAGGTCGAGCTGGCCCAGCTGGAGTACCAGCTTCCCCGACTGACCCGGATGTGGACGCACCTGTCGCGGACCGGCGGCGGCATCGGTACGCGCGGCCCCGGTGAGTCGCAGCTGGAGACGGAC
The DNA here is from genome assembly GCA_017881905.1 of Chloroflexota bacterium. GTDB lineage: Bacteria > Chloroflexota > Limnocylindria > Limnocylindrales > CSP1-4 > Chersky-267. Next base: position 1,509 of record JADGQI010000127.1, on the reverse strand, counting down.
CGGCGGCTCATCCGTGAGCGAATCAAGAAGATGAAGGAACGGGTCGAGCAGGTCCGCCAGCAGCGGGAGACCGCCGCCCGCGTCCGCGACCGGCGGCTGATGCCCACCGTCGGGATCGTCGGCTACACCAACTCGGGCAAGTCGACGCTGCTCAACACGCTGGTCGGGAGCGAGGTCGCGCTGGCCGAGGACAAGCTGTTCGCCACGCTCGACCCGACCAGCCGCCAGGTCCGGCTCGGCGAGGGGCAGACGGCGATCGTGACCGACACCGTCGGGTTCATCCATAAGCTCCCGCACCAGCTGGTCGACGCCTTCCGGGCCACCCTCGAGGAGGTCAACCGGTCGGACGTCCTGCTCGAGGTCGTCGACGCGTCGGACGCGCACGCCGCAGAGCATCGGCAGACCGTCCAGGCAGTGCTCGACGAGCTGGGGGCAGGCGACAAGCCGCGGCTGGTCGCGCTCAACAAAGTCGATCTGCTCCATGACCGAGCCCGGACCGATGCGGCTACACCGTCGCCGATCGTCGGGGGCACGGTCCCGATCAGCGCGGTCACCGGCTTCGGACTCGATGCCCTGAGGACCGAGCTGGCGGCCGTCCTCGCCTCGCTCTGGGTGGACGTCGATCTCGACGTGCCGTACGCGGCCGGGGACCTGCTCGCCCGGCTGCGCGAGCGCGGCGCCGTCGACATCGACTACCGGTCCGACGGGGTCCACGTCCGCGGCCGCGTGGCTCCTGCGCTCGCCGGCGAGCTCGAGATGGTCGCTGCGCAGGCCGCCGAGGAGGCCCGGGCCTGACCGTGGCCGGCGCTCAGCCCACCCGGCTCGGCGGACGGACGAACCTCCCGTCAGGCGACGTCGTCGTCTGGTCGGTCGCCGACGGCCGGCGCGGACGCCGCTTGCGCGAGTCGACCTCACGGCACGGGGTCGTCGTGCGCACGGTCCTCGTCGAGACGGATCCCGGCGGTGCACTTCGTCGCCTGGAGATGTCGACCGCAGCCGGCTTGCTGACCGTCCATCCCGACGATTCCGGCACGACCCTCCATGGGAATGTCGTGACGCCCGACGGGATCCGTCACCTGTCGTTCGCCTGGGGGTCCGACCGGCTCGTCCTGGTCGATGGCTCGCCAGCGATCACGGCCATCGCCGTGGCGTGGCTCGGCCGCAGTCTGGAGCACGGTCGTTCGGCTGAGGTCAGCGTGCTGCGGATCGACGACCGGCTGGGCCCGGAGGCAGGCTCGATGCGGATCGAGCGTCTCGGACCGCGTGCGTGGCGGCTGTCGAGCGGCGCCGGACCGGACGGCGAGGTCGTCGTGACGCTCGACGCGGACGATCTGCTCACGACCGCTCGGACCGTCTGGCCCCTCGAGCGCTGAGCCTTCCCTCGCTCGACCGGGCCGGGGACGTGGACGGACCGTGGACAACGACCGAGGAATGGCCGGCCCGGTGCCGAAGTTCGTGGATAACCCCATAGCCAGCGTGGGCGGCCCGCCCATACAGTAGGTCTTGCCC